>JASCOA010000039.1 GCA_029959365.1 Microbacteriaceae bacterium PS02343
GCGCCGGCCCGACACCGGCCGCGATGGGGCGCCTGGACGACGACGGGGCGTGCGCCCGCATGCCCCGTCGTCGCGAACGCGCCCCGAAGCGGAGGGAGGGCTCAGGCGGAGGCGGTCGCCAGCGCCGCGGCGAGCGCCGGCGGGAGCGCCGGCACCGGCCGCGGGTCGAGGTGCACGCCGGCGATCATGCAGCGCACCGAGCCCCCGGCGAGCTCGATCGTGGGCACGGGCACGGCGACGATGCGCGTGGTGCGCTCGATGCGCATCCGCTGCTCCGCCGTGAGGGCCGCGGCGGCGCGCTCGGACATCGCCAGGAAGCGACCGGAGGCGCCCTCCAGCTCGATCGCGTTGCCGGCGAACTCGCGCAGCTGCGCGGCGCTCAGCTCGACGAGGTCGCGGCGGCGGCCGAGCCGCTCGCGCACCTCGTCGCGACGGCGGGGATCGTTGATGCGGTCGAGCCCGATCAGCGCGACGTCGGTGCCCACGCAGAGCATGACGTTGGAGTGGTAGATCGGCACGCCCTGCTCGTCGACCGCGTCGAAGGCCATCGGCTCGAAGCCGAAGTGGGTGCAGAAGCGCTCGAGGGCGACCGGGTCGGCGCGGTGCGAGCGGGCGACGTAGGCGATGCGGGCGTCGTGGTCGAGCACCATGGCGCCGGTGCCCTCGAGGAACACGTCGTCGCGCTCGAGGCCCGAGTAGTCGATGACGTCCTGCACCCGGTAGCGCTCCTTGAGCAGCTCCACCACGTCCCAGCGGCGCTCGCCCCGGCGGCTCGGCGCGAACATCGGGAAGACCGCCACGTGCCCGCCGGCGTGGGTCGAGAACCAGTTGTTCGGGAACACGCTGTCGGGGTGGGCGCCCGTCTCGTCCTCGAAGAGGTGCACGGTCACACCCTCGGCCGTCAGCCGCTCGGCGAGCGCCGTGACCTCGTCGTACGCGCGCAGGGCCACGACGTCGGCGGGCTCGGTCGCCGGTCGCTGGAAGGCGTTGTCGGCGGCGGTCTGCGCGTTCGGCGCGAAGCGGTGCGGGCGGATCAGCACCACCGCCGACGGCGCCTGGGCGGACACGGTCAGCCCACCGGCACGCGCGCGGCGACCATGCCGAAGAGGTCCTTCGGGTCCTCCGGCTCGGCCACCAGGTCGATGTCGGTCGAGAAGCGGGTGCCGCGGGTCTCGTCGCGCAGGAAGCGCAGCGCCGAGAAGTCCTCGATCGCGAAGCCGACCGAGTCGAAGACGGTGATCTGCGCATCCGATCGCCGGCCCTGCTCGAGGCCCTGCACGACCCGCCACAGCTCGGTGACGGGCGAGTCGGCGGGCAGCTGCTGGATCTCGCCCTCGATGCGGGTCTGCGGCTCGAACTCGATGAAGACGTCGGCCATGCCGAGGATGGAGGCCTCGAGCTCGGTCTTGCCGGGGCAGTCGCCGCCGATCGCGTTGATGTGCTGGCCGGGGCGGATGTCGGAGGCGTGCAGCACCGTCGCGAGGGCCTTGTCGGCCGTGCAGGTGGTGATGACGTCAGCTCCCTGCGCCGCCTCGGCCGCCGAGCCCGCAGCGAGCACGCGGAAGCCGAGCGGCGCGAGGTTGCGCTCGAGCTTGGCGACCGCGAGCGGGTCGACGTCGTAGACGCCGAGCTCCTCGATGCCGAGCGCGGCGCGCATGCCGAGCGCCTGGAACTCGGCCTGGCTGCCGGCGCCGATGAGGGCCATCCGCCGGGAGCCGGGCCGGGCGAGGTGCCGCGCGGCCATCGCGGAGGTGGCCGCGGTGCGCAGCGCCGTCAGCAGCGTCATCTCGGCGAGGAACACGGGGTAGCCGTTGTGCACGTCGGCGAGCACGCCGAAGGCGGTGACGGTCTGGAAGCCGCGGCCGGGGTTCGAGGGGTGCCCGTTGACGTACTTGAACGAGTAGGTCTCGTGGTCGCTCGTCGGCATGAGCTCGATCACGCCGAAGGGCGTGTGGCTCGCCACTCGCGGCGACTTGTCGAACTGCTGCCAGCGGCGGTAGTCGTCCTCGACCGCGCGCGACATCCGCTCGATGATGCGCTCGGCGCCGGTCTCCACGATCCAGCGCACCATGCTCCGCACGTCCACGAACTCGGTCATGTCGACACCTCTCCCTCGGTGCCTCGACGCTATTCCTGGTCGGTCTGCACCCTCCATGGCCGCAGTGCTCGACTTCTGCTGCCGTGCTGCGCACTCTGCAACCCACAGCCTTACACTCTGCCCATGAGCGAACTCAGCGACCTCGACCGCCGCCTGCTCGCCGCCCTGCGCGAGGACGGCCGCATGCCCGTGGCCGAGCTCGCCCGCCGGCTGCAGGTCGCGCGAGCCACCGTCACCACGCGGCTCGACCGGCTCGTGGCGAGCGGCGTCATCGTGGGCTTCAGCGTGCGGGTGCGCGACGAGGCCGCGGTCGACCGCATCCGGGCCATGTCGCTCATCGAGGTCGAGGGGCGGTCGACGGATGCGGTCATCCGCACCCTGCGCGGCTTCCCCGAGATCGCCTCGCTGCATTCCACGAACGGCGCCTGGGACCTCGTCGCCGAGCTGCGGGTCGACACGCTGGCGGAGTTCGACCGGGTGCTGGGGCGCATCCGCGGGGTCGACGGGGTGATCAACAGCGAGACGAGCCTGCTGCTCAGCTCCGTGCTGCGCTGACGTCGGCCCTCATCCGCCCGGGCTCCCGAGCGGACGCGAGGGCCCGGCGTCAGACGGCCGCGAACGACTCCGCGAGGGCGCCCCGCAGGGCGACGAGCGCCGGACGCTCCCCCGTGGCCGCGCGCACGGCCGTGAAGATCTCGCGGTGGGGCGAGCCCGGCAGGTCGACGGCGTCGACCTCGCGCGCGGCGCCGGCGAGCGCGAAGCCGGGCAGGATGCCCACGGCCAGCCCCGCGGCGATCAGCCGCGCGTGCGCGGTGAGGTCCTCGGCGACGAAGCGCACATCGGGCTCGAAGCCCGCGGCGCGGCACTGCTGCTCCGACCAGTCGCGCGCCGCGGTGCCCGCGGGCTCCATCACCCAGGCCCGGTCGGCGACGTCGGCGATGCCGCGCGCGGCGTCGCCCGGCGGCAGCGCGAGCCGGATCGGGTCGAGCCCGAGCAGCTCGCGGCGCAGCCCAGCGTCCAGCGGACGGCTGCGGCCCGGGTACTGCTCGGCGAGGGCGAGGTCGACGGACCGCGCGGCGACCTCGGCGAGCCCCTCCTCCGGCGGCACCACCGCGACCTCGATGCGCAGCTGCGGAGCGGATGCGGCGAGCGCCGCGAGCGCGCCGGGCAGGACCGCGTGCGCCGCGGTCTGGAACACGGCGACGCGTACGGGCGCGAGCCGCTCCTGCGCGACCTCGAGGCCGACCCTGGTGCGCTCCTCGAGGGCGAGCAGCTCCGCGCCGGCGGCCGCGAGCGCGACGCCGTGCGCGGTCAGCCGCACCCGGCGGCCCTCGGGCGCCAGCAGCTCGGCCCCGGCCTCGCGCTCGAGGATCGAGAGCTGCTGCGACACGGTCGAGGGGCTGTAGCCGAGCGCGTCGGCGACGGCGGCGAGCGTGCCGCGCTGCGCGAGCTCGTGCAGCAGGCGGAGGCGGTGGAGGTTGAGCATGCAGCACCTTTCGGTTTCTCCGATGATTATCCGTCATCGTCTGACGCTCGATCCGATGCTTTCAGCCCGCGAGAGTGATCCCGACAGCGTCCCTCCCAGCGATCGGCCGGCCATGACCCTCACCCCCCGCCAGGATCGACCCGCACCGGCCCCGGCCCCCGGGTCGGTCGCCCTCGCCGATCTCGCTGACGACGCCGTCGAGCAGGTGCGCCGCTGGCTCGTCGCCAGCCGCGAGGTGCCGGTCGACGCCGCGGCGCAGCGCCTCGCCGGTGTGCTGAGCGACCCGAACGGCCTCGACTTCGCGGTCGGTTTCGTCGACGGCGTCGTGCGCCCCGAGGACCTGCGCATCGCCGCGCGCACCCTGCGCGGCCTCGTGCCGCTGACCCCGCGCTTCCTGCCCGCGCCGCTGCGCGGCCTCATCGCCCTCGGCGGGTGGGCCGCCCCGCTCGCGCCCGGCATCGTGGTGCCGATCGCCCGCCGCGCGCTGCGGCACATGGTGCGCCACCTCGTCGTCGACGCGGGCGATCGCTCGCTCGGCCGCAGCATCCGCTCGCTCCGCGACCGCGACGGCGTGCGGCTCAACGTGAACCTGCTCGGCGAGGCCATCCTCGGCGAGGCCGAGGCGGCCCGCCGCCTGGCCGGCACCCGCGCGCTGCTCGAGCGCCCCGACGTCGACTACGTCTCCATCAAGGTCTCCTCGACCGTCGCCCCGCACAGCGCCTGGTCGTTCGACGACGCGGTCGCGCACGCGGTCGAGTCGCTGCTGCCGCTGTTCCGCATCGCCCGCGACGCGAGCCCGCGCAAGTTCATCAACCTCGACATGGAGGAGTACAAGGACCTCGACCTGACCATCGCCGTCTTCACCGCCCTGCTCGAGCGCCAGGAGCTGCACGACCTCGAGGCCGGCATCGTGCTGCAGGCCTACCTGCCCGACGCGCTCGGCGCGATGCAGCGCCTGCAGGCCTGGGCGGCGGAGCGCGTCGCCGGCGGCGGTGCGCCCGTCAAGGTGCGCGTCGTCAAGGGCGCGAACCTGCCCATGGAGCAGGTGGACGCCGAGACGCACGGCTGGCCGCTGGCGACCTGGGGCAGCAAGCTCGAGAGCGACGCCTCCTACAAGGCCGTGCTCGACTACGCCCTCACCCCGGAGCGCACCGCGAACGTGCGCATCGGCGTCGCCGGCCACAACCTCTTCGACATCGCGCTCGCGCACCTGCTCGCCGAGCGCCGCGGAGCCGCCGGCGGCATGGAGGTGGAGATGCTGCTCGGCATGGCCACCGCCCAGGCCGAGGTCGTGCGCCGCGACGTCGGCGCACTGCTGCTCTACACGCCGGTCGTGCACGCCCGCGAGTTCGACGTCGCCATCGCCTACCTCGTGCGCCGCCTCGAGGAGGGCGCCTCGCAGGACAACTTCATGTCGGCCGTCTTCCGGCTCGACGACGAACCCGAGCTCTTCGCCCGCGAGCGCGACCGCTTCCTCGCCTCCGTCGTCGCCATGCCGGTCTCCGTCCCGGCGCCGCACCGCGTGCAGGACCGCAACGCTCCCGGCGCATCCTGGACGAGCGGATTCGCGAGCACGCCGGACACGGACGCCGCGATCGCCGCGAACCGCGCCTGGGCCGCCTCCATCCGCTCCCGGGTACCGGGATCGGTGCTCGGCCAGGATCTCGTCGAGGCCCACTGGATCGACGACGTGGAGCAGGCGGATGCGCTGGTGGCCACCGCCCTCGACGCCGGCGCCGCCTGGCGCGGCCTGGGCGCCGACGCGCGCGCCGCGATCCTGCACCGCGCCGGCGACGAGCTCGAGGCGCGCCGGGCCGAGCTGCTCGAAGTGATGGCCTCCGAGTGCGGCAAGGTGCTCGACCAGGGCGACCCCGAGGTCAGCGAGGCCGTCGACTTCGCCCACTACTACGCCGAGCGCGGCCGGGAGCTCGAGGCGATCGACGGCGCCCGGTTCACCCCGGCGCGGCTCACGGTCGTGACGCCGCCGTGGAACTTCCCGGTCGCCATCCCCGCCGGCTCCACCCTCGCCGCCCTCGCCGCCGGCTCCCCCGTCGTCATCAAGCCCGCGCCGCAGGCGCGGCGCTCGGGCGCCGTCATGGTCGAGGCGCTCTGGGCCGCGGGCGTGCCGCGCGAGGTGCTGCAGCTCGCCCAGGCCGAGGACGGCCCCGTCGCCGAGCGGATCGTGGCGCACCCCGCCGTGGAGCGCGTGATCCTCACCGGCGCGTACGAGACCGCCGAGCTGTTCCGCGGCTTCCGCCAGGACCTCCCCGTGCTCGCCGAGACGAGCGGCAAGAACGCGATCATCGTCACCCCGAGCGCCGACCTCGACCTCGCCGCCAAGGACGTCGCCGCATCCGCCTTCGGCCACGCCGGGCAGAAGTGCTCGGCCGCCTCCCTCGTGGTGCTCGTCGGCTCGGTCGCACGCTCGCGGCGCTTCCGCGCCCAGCTCGTCGACGCCGTCCGGTCCCTGCGGGTCGGCCTCCCCGCCGACGAGGCGGCGCAGGTGGGCCCCGTCATCGAACCGGCCGCCGGCAAGCTGCTGCGCGGGCTCACCGAGCTCGGCGACGGCGAGACCTGGCTGGTGCGGCCGGCGCGGCTCGACGACGCCGGCTCCCTCTGGACCCCGGGCGTGCGCGACGGCGTGCGCCCCGGCAGCGAGTTCCACCGCACCGAGTACTTCGGTCCGGTGCTCGGCATCATGACTGCGGCCACGCTCGACGATGCGATCGGCATCGTCAACGCGGTCGACTACGGCCTCACCTCGGGCCTGCACTCCCTCGACGACACCGAGGTGCAGCGGTGGCTCGGTGCGATCGAGGCGGGCAACGCGTACGTGAACCGCGGCATCACCGGCGCCATCGTGCAGCGTCAGCCCTTCGGCGGCTGGAAGAGGTCCGCCGTGGGCGCCGGTGCCAAGGCCGGCGGGCCCAACTACCTCTTCGGCCTCGGCTCCTTCGAGGACGCGAGCCCGATCGCGGCTGGAGCGCTCGACGAGCTCGCTCGCACGGTGATCACCGCCGCCGCCGACGCGGACCGCCCGTGGCTCGAGGCCGCGCTGGCCGACGACCTCGTCGCCGTGGCCGAGGAGTTCGGCGTCGCCCGCGACGTCACCGGCCTCGCCGTCGAGCAGAACGTCTTCCGCTACGCGCCCGTGCCCGTGGTCGTGCGGGCGTCGGCGGCGTCGACCGCGGCCCTGCTGCGCACGGTCGCCGCCGGCTCGAGGGTCGGCTCGGCGATCACCGTCAGCACCGCCGAGGCGCTGCCCGAGACGATCGCCGGGGGCCTGCGCGCACTGGGCGCCGAGGTCCTGGTGGAGGGCGCCGGTCCATGGGCCGCGCGCCTCCGCGAGCTCGCCACGACCGGCGGACGCGTGCGCCTGCTCGGCGGCGACCCCGCCGAGATCGCCGCGATCACCGGCGGCGCCCCGAACGTCGCCGTCTGGGCCGGCGACGTCGTCTCGGCCGGCCGCCTCGAGGCGCTGCCCTACCTGCGCGAGCAGGCGGTCTCGATCACGGCCCACCGCTTCGGCACGCCCCGACGGTACGCGGTGCCGGCGCTCATCCGCTCGTGAGCGAGGCGCCGGCCGCGGCATCGGCCCCGACCCCGACCCCGGGGGCCGACGCGATCATCGTGCTCGGCGACGACTGAGCCGGTCTCAGCCCAGCTCCTCCGGCGGCAGCAGCGGCCCGCGGCTCGATGCCTGCAGCGCCTGCTCCACGGAGGAGCGCACGAGCGGGCCGAGCACGCGGCCCGGGGCGTCGATGCCGATGCCCTCGAGCAGGCCCACGGCCTGGTCGACGATCGCGCGCGAGAAGCCCGTCGCGGTGGCGATGGCCTCGGCGTAGGCGGCGCGGTCGCGCTCGGCGACGAGCACGGGCTCGGCGCCCATCTCGACCACGAGCGCCTGGCCGATCGGCTGCACCGGGGCCGGGGCCGTCACGGCGCACCAGCTCTCGCGCAGCCGCACGAGGTCGATCGAGGTGCCGGTGAACGACATCGCCGGATGCACGGCCAGCGGGATCGCGCCGGCCGCCATCGCGGGCGCCAGCACCGCCGTGCCGTACTCGGCCGCGGTGTGCAGCACGATCTGCCCGGGCTGCCAGGTGCCCGTCGCGGCGAGGCCCTCGACGAGCCCCGGCAGCTCGGCGGTCGGCACGGCGAGCAGCACGAGCTCGCTGCGCTCGACCACCCTCGGCACCTCGAGGATCGGCGCGCCGGGCAGCATCACCTCGGCGCGATCGCGGCTCGCCTCGCTGACGGCCGAGATTCCGGTGAGCGCGTGGCCCGCGCCGGCGAGCGCGGCGCCGAGCACCGGTCCGACCCTGCCTGCGCCGATCACGCCGACGCCGAGGCGCCCCGATCGCTGCCCGCTCATCGCGCGCCTCCCATCCGCTCGTCGTCCTGTCGTTCGTGGTCGTGTCGTCCGTCGCCCCGCCGATCGCCACCATCCGCATCGGTGCGACTCGTGGCGAGGTCGGGCGACGTCGCGTCGCCACTGCTCGCGCCGGTGCCGCGAGCGGGGCCAGCGGGCACCGGCGGAGCGGATGCGGGCACCCGCCCCCAGCGATCGCTCGTGTCCTCCCGGGTCGCCGCCACGGTCGCGGCCGCGTAGCGCGCGAAGTCCGTGTCGAGCTGCGCGCGATCGACCGCGCCGAGCGTCGGCCGCACCGGGCCGGCCACGGTGTGCAGCTGCAGCACGCCCAGATCGAGCAGCCGCAGCACCGGTCCCTGGCGCACCGCGGTGCTCTGCACCCGGGCCAGCGGCACGATCGTGAGGCTGCGCCACACGGCGCCCTTGCGCAGCAGCACCGCCGAGGCGCCGAGGTGGGCGCCGTTGCGCCGCCACGAGAAGGGGCGCAGCCAGGCCGCGCGGCGCGGCGAGGCGCTGAAGCCGGGGGCGCCGCCCGGCGCGAGCAGCGCCAGCTCGAGCAGCCCGCGTCCGCGCTCCGCGGCGCCGTCGGGGTGGGCACCCGAACCCGCACCCGCGTCCGCTTCAGTACCGGCCGAGGCCGAATCCGAAGCCGAAGCCGAAGCCGAAGCCGAGGAGTCGACCGCAGCCGAGAGCGCGCCGTCGAGCCCGCGGCCCAGCCCAGCCTCGAGGCCCGGCAGCAGCAGCGCGAGCACCGCGAGCGCGTCCTCGGTCGTGCCGACCGGCAGCAGCGTCGTATTGGCCTGGCCCGCGGCGCCCTGGGCGCTCGAGTGCGAGGCGCGGTTCACCTGCAGCTGCCACCAGCCGACCGGGCGCCACAGCAGCGGCTGCACGATCTGCACCGAGTGCACGCGGCCCGGCGGCAGCGTCTCGCTCGTCGTCGAGGCGAGGCCGTAGCTCACCCGCACGCCGTCGCGGCTCGGCACGATGCGGTAGCGCAGTGAGCGCAGCAGCTTGCTCGCGGTCACACCCGCGAAGGCGATCAGCGCGGGCAGCACGGCCACGAGCACCACGTACTCCTGGAACACCGCGATGCCCACGAAGGACGCGACGCCCGAGACGACGACGAAGAGCGTGTACCCGCTCAGCAGGATCGAGCCGAGCAGGCGGCCGACCGGGATGCGCACGACGCTCTCGCCCTCGTCGCCCTCCTCGCCCGCGGTGAACTCGTGCACGGCGCGATCGACCAGAGCCGCGCCCGGCGTCGCGGTGCTCGGCGCCGCCGGGCCGGAGCTCGTGCCCGAGGCCCGCCGCAGCACCTCGCCGCGCAGCGCGATCGCCGGGTCGCGGTGCAGGTACTCCAGGTTGACGTTCGCGTCCTGCCCAGCCTGGTTGATCTCGAGCTTCGAGGCGCCCAGCAGCCGCGCCAGCAGGGGCCGCGCCACGTTGATGCTCTGGATGCGGTCGAGCCGCGCCCGCCGGTTGCGCCGGAACACGACGCCCGAGCGCACCTCGACCACGTCGTCGGTGATGCGGAAGCTGTGCATGCGCCACGACAGCCAGTACCCCAGCACGAGCACGAGCAGCACGCCGAGCACCGCGAGCACGCCCCAGCCGAGCCAGCCGTGCCGCACCGCGAAGTCGAGCGGGTCCTCGGGGCCTCCGCTGCGCGGCAGGAACAGCTCCACGAGCCGCTCGCGCAGGTTCGCGATGATCACGCCGATGATGGCGAGCAGCGCGATGCCGCCCTTCAGCAGCGGGGTCGCGGGGTGCAACCGGTGCCACTCGCCGTCGGCCAGGCCGCGCGCGGTGGCGGCGGCCGCCGCCGGCACGTCGACGAGAGGAGCGGATGCGGGCTCTGCGGCTACCGCTCGCCCCGTCGCGGGCCCGGCCGCGCCGACGGGCGGACCGGTCGGCGGAGACCAGTCGATCGGGCGCGAGCCCTCGGGCCGCGCGCCGTCCGCGGACGGATCGCTCACAGCCCCGCCCGGCGGCTCTCGGCGACCGCGACGAGGTGGTCGCGCAGCTGCTCCGCATCCGCCTCCGGCAGGCCCGGGATCACGACCTGGGTCGCCGCCGCGGCCGTCACGAGGCGCAGCTCGCTGAGGCCGGCGAGGCGCGCGAGCGGGCCGCGGTTGATGTCGACCAGCTGCATCCGCCCGTAGGGCACCGCCGTGTACTTGCGCTGCAGCAGGCCGCGGCGGAACACGAGGTCGTCCTCGCGCAGCAGGTAGCCGATGGCGCGCACCCGGCGCGGCGTGAGGCCGGCGATCACCGCGCAGAGCACGAGCACCGCGATGCTCGCGGGCCACGCGAACGGCAGCTCGAGCAGGTGCAGCGGCACGGTCGCCGCCTCGAGCAGCACCAGCAGCACGGCGGTGCCGAGCAGGTCGATCGCGAGGTAGCGGCCGGAGACCCGGCGCCATTCGACGGCCGATCCGTCGACGGTCAGCCCCGCGGGCTCGAGGGGTTCGGCCACGGTGCGCTCCCGGGGATCGGCGATCAGGACGAGGGGGCCGGTTCCTGCTCCTCGTCGTCGGGCGGCAGCTGGCACATAGCCTCGGCCACGAGGGCGAGGGCGGTGAGCAGCAGCGCGCCCGCGATGGTCGCGCCGGTCGGCAGCACCGAGCCTACCCCCGCGCTCACGGGCCGGCTCAGCAGGAAGAGCAGCACCCCGCCCGAGGCTCCGGTGAGCAGCGCGCCGGTGATGGCCGAGGCCTTGGCCAGCATCAGCACCCGGGTCGCGTAGAACGGGTCGACCGGCTCCTTGCGGGTGCCCTTGACGACCCGGCGGATGGGCAGCGCCAGCACCACGAGCACGACGCCGATCGCCGCGAGAGCGACCGCGAGCGTGGCCGGCGGCACGAGCACGCTGCGGCCGGAGCCGGCCAGCGCCTCGTCGAGCAGCCATCCCGCGATCACGCCGAGCACGGCCGCGATCAGCAGGGTCGCCGGGCTCGTGCGCCTCATCGCCGCACTCCCCGCCTCATCCGCTCGACGTCTCGTCCGCTGGTCGTCAGGCCGTGGTGCCGTCGGGGCGCGGGGCGTCACCGGGCAGGTCGATCTGCGGGGCGGGGGTCACCGCATCCGCGGAGCCCTCGCTCTGCACGGCGCCGTCGGTCGCGCCGGGGTCGACCGGCAGCGTCGCGGGCAGCTCGATCGGCGGCACGTCGCTGACGGGGCGCTCCTCGCTCGAGAGCCACTGCGCGCGCGGCGCGAGCTTCTCGACGTCCTTGAAGAGGTCGGCCAGCTGGTTGTGGTCGAGCGTCTCCTTCTCGAGCAGGTCCTTGGCGAGCGTGTCGAGGATGCCGCGGTTGGCGTTGATCACCCGGTAGGCCTCGTCGTGCGCCTGCTCGATGAGCTTGCGCACCTCGACGTCGACCTGGCGGGCGACCTCGTCGCTGTAGTCGCGGCCCGCGCCCATGTCGCGGCCGAGGAAGACCTCGCCCGAGGACTGGCCGAGCTTGACGGCGCCGAGGGATGCGGTCATGCCGTAGTCGGTCACCATCTTGCGCGCGATGCCCGTCGCCTTCTCGATGTCGTTCGAGGCGCCGGTGGTGGGGTCGTGGAAGACGATCTCCTCCGCGACGCGGCCGCCCATGGCGTACGCGAGCTGGTCGAGCAGCTCGTTGCGGGTCACCGAGTACTTGTCCTCGAGCGGCAGCACCATCGTGTAGCCGAGGGCCCGGCCGCGCGGCAGGATCGTCACCTTCGTGACCGGGTCGGTGTTGCGCATCGCCGCGGCGGCGAGGGCGTGACCGCCCTCGTGGTACGCCGTGATCAGGCGCTCCTTGTCGTTCATCACGCGGGTGCGGCGCTGCGGGCCGGCCATCACGCGGTCGACGGCCTCGTCGAGGGCGCGGTTGTCGATGAGCTGCGCGTTGCTGCGCGCGGTGAGCAGCGCGGCCTCGTTGAGCACGTTCGCCAGGTCGGCGCCGGTGAAGCCGGGCGTCTTGCGGGCGAGCACCTCGAGGTCGACGCCCTCGGCCATGGGCTTGCCGGCCGAGTGCACCTCGAGGATCTTCTTGCGGCCCTCGCTGCCGGGGGCGTCCACGCCGATCTGGCGGTCGAAGCGGCCCGGGCGCAGCAGGGCGGGGTCGAGGATGTCGGGGCGGTTGGTCGCCGCGATGAGGATGACGTTGGTCTTCGGGTCGAAGCCGTCCATCTCGACGAGCAGCTGGTTGAGCGTCTGCTCGCGCTCGTCGTGGCCGCCGCCCATGCCGGCGCCGCGGTGGCGGCCGACGGCGTCGATCTCGTCGACGAAGATGATCGCCGGGGAGTTGGTCTTGGCCTGCTCGAAGAGGTCGCGCACGCGGCTGGCGCCGACGCCCACGAACATCTCGACGAAGTCCGATCCGCTGATCGAGAAGAAGGGCACGCCCGCCTCGCCGGCGACGGCGCGCGCGAGCAGGGTCTTGCCGGTGCCGGGAGGGCCGTAGAGCAGCACGCCCTTGGGGATGCGGGCGCCGACGGCCTGGAACTTGGCCGGGTCCTTGAGGAAGTCCTTGATCTCGTGGAGCTCCTCCACCGCCTCCTCCGCGCCGGCGACGTCGGCGAAGGTGACCTGCGGGCTCTCCTTGGAGACCATCTTCGCCTTGGACTTGCCGAACTGCATGATCCGGCTCGAGCCGCCCTGCATGTTCGAGAGCAGGAACCAGAAGATGGCGCCGATGATGAGGAACGGGATGAGGATGCCGAGCATCGACAGGAACCAGTTGCCCTGGTCGACGACGTCGTCGTAGCCGTCCGAGAGATCGGCCGAGGAGACCGCCTCGACGATCGCGTCGCCGCGAGGCGTCGAGTAGTAGAACTGCACGTGGTCGCCGTTCTCACCCGCCTCGGTGAGCACCAGGTCGACGCGCTGCTCGGTGTCGCGGATCGTCGCGGTCTCCACGGTGTCGCCGTCGAGGAGCTCGAGGCCCTGCTCGACCGTGATGCGCTGGAAGCCGCCGCCCCCGAGGATGGAGAATCCGGCGAAGACCACGATCGCGGCGATCACGATGTAGGGGATCGGCCCGCGGAAGAACTTCTTGAAATCCATGGATGACCGGGCAGCCCGGACCTTTCTCGGGAGGTTGTGGCTGTCAGGCTAGCCGACGCCCGCTGTCCGGCCGCTCGGTGTTCGCTTGCGGCGGGATGTGCAGCCCGGCCTAGGAGTAGACGTGCGGAGCGAGGATGCCCACGCCGCGCAGGTTGCGGTAGCGCTCCGCGTAGTCGAGGCCGTAGCCGACGACGAACTCGTCCGGGATGTCGAAGCCCAGGTAGCGCACGTCGATCTGCACCTTGGCGGCGTCGGGCTTGCGCAGCAGGGCGCACACCTCGACGGATGCGGCCCCGCGGCTGCGCAGGTTGCCGAGCAGCCAGGAGAGCGTGAGCCCCGAGTCGATGATGTCCTCGACGATGAGCACCTTGCGGCCGGTGAGGTCGGCGTCGAGGTCCTTGAGGATGCGCACCACACCGCTCGACTTCGTGCCGGAGCCGTAGGAGGAGACCGCCATCCAGTCCTGCGGGGCGTCGAGCTTGAGCTCGCGCGAGAGATCGGCCATGACCATGACCGCGCCCTTGAGCACACCCACGAGCAGCGGCGGCTCGTCGGCGTAGTCCGCCTCGATCCGCCGGCAGAGCTCGGCGATCTTCTCGTGGATCTGCGGCTCGGTGAGCAGCACTTCCTTCAGGTCACCGGCGACGTCGTTGAGCTCCATGGTCCCTCTCCTCGATGCGACTGCGACAGCCTACGGGGTGGGGCTGGTGGGGTCGGTGCCGGGGCTCGGTTGCAGGCTCGCGTCGGGGGCGGTCGCGGTCGCCGTCGTGCTCGCTGCGAAGCGCACGAGCAGTCCCTCGCGGCGCACGCGCACCCCGGGCAGGTCGATGGGGCCCTGGCCGCGCCAGTCGGTGACGAGGCGCGCGACCTCGAGGGTCTGCGAGCGCGAGGCGGAGAGGCCGAACTCGCTGACGAGCACGTGCCTGATGATGCGCTGCCGCAGCGCCGGCGGGTTGGCCGCGAGCGCTCGGGACGAGACGGCGATGCCGGCCTCGCTGGGCTCGCAGACGTCCTCGATGATCTCGTCGATCATCCCGGCGAAGGCGCGCTCGTCCTCGCGCAACTGCTCCGCCGTGCGCGCGAGCGCCTCGGCGACGCCGGGCCCGAGCACGTCCTCGAGCAGCGGCAGCGCCTCCTCGCGAACGCGCACGCGCAGGTAGGCGGGGTCGGCGTTGTGCGGGTCGATCCAGGGCTCGAGCTGCTCCGCGGCGCAGGCCGCGTGCGTCGTCGCCCGTCGCACGCCGAGCAGCGGCCGCACCAGGCCGCCGCTGAACGGCGCCATGCCCGAGAGGCTGCGCCCCCCGCTGCCGCGGCCGAGCCCCAGCAGCACGGTCTCGGCCTGATCGTCGAGCGTGTGGCCGAGCAGCACCGGGTCGCCGGCGGCGAGCGCCGCGATCGCGGCGTAGCGGGCGTCGCGGGCGGCCGCCTCCGGTCCGCCCTCCGAACCGACCTCGACGCGCACGACGCTCACGGGGTCGAGGCCCAGGACCCGGGCCTGCTCGGCGGCGCGCTCGGCGACCGCCTCCGATCCGCTCTGCAGCGCGTGGTCGACCACGATCGCCCCGGCCGTCAGCCCGAGCTTGGGCGCCTCGAACGCCACGGCGGCGGCGAGCGCGAGCGAATCGGGTCCTCCGCTGAGCGCCACGTGCACCGCGGTGACGGGCCGCTCGTCGCCCTCGTCGTGATGGTGCCCGCGCACGATGTGCTCGCCCGCGAGCAACCCCTGCAGCGCGCCGCGCACGGCGAGCCGCACCTCGGCGACGGCGGGATGCAACGGTGGGCGCAGCGCGTCGGTCATGCGCCCCACGGTATCGGTGCGCCCCGCCCTGCAGCCTCGGTGCCGCAGCTCGTCCGGACGCTGCCGCTCGTCCGGACGCCGCAGCTCGTCCGGATGCCGGCGCTCCTCCGGACGCCGCAGCTCCTCCGGACGCCGCAGCCGCCTCGCTCCTCCCCCGCCGGCCCATCCCCGTCCTCCCAAGCCGCCCTGTCGCCCTCGCGCTCCGCCGCCCCGCCCTCGCGCCACGCCGCCCGGCGCGTTTTCGGGCCTGCACGCCTGCCCTGCCTCACACCCCGACACACCCATTTGCCAAACGACGGAGATTTCGGCCCCGGCATTGCGTTGGCCTGATGTGCAGCGGTTGACCCGTCCGTCTGCGACCGGAACTCCGTCGTCTGGCAGATCCGGGTGCGCCATCGTCGCGGCGAGCGGATGAGCGTGGACGCAGCGCGGGGCGAGCAAGATGCAGCGAAGTGGGTCGGGCAGCAGCGGGCGCGCCGGAGACGCGGGGCCCGATAGATGCGGCCCCGGGTCGACAGCAGTGGGTTGCGCTCGATTGCGGGAAGCGGATTGGGGGGGCGGGATCCGCCGGATCAGGATGCGAGGTGGTCGCCGCGACGGAGCGCCGCCATGATCGCGGCGGAGACCGTCTCGAAGTCGCGCTCGACCATCCGCGCCGAGACGCGCAGCGTGCGGTAGCCGAGGATGCTCGCGAGCGCGTGCCGACGACGGTCCGCTTCGAACTGCGCAGCGCCCGAATGGAACTGCTCCCCGTCCACCTCGACGATCTGGCAGTCGCCGAGTACGAAGTCGACCTTGCCCACGCCCTCGATCGGCCGCTGCTGGACGATGTCGATGTCGACGCCGAGCAACCAGAAGTGCACGATCGATTCCGCTCCGCTGCCGCTGAGCCTGCTAGCCGCAGCGAAGCGCGGGTCGACCGTGCGGGCGAACGAGGCTCGCAGCGACTCCGCTTCGACGCGCGAGAGCAGACGCTTCGCCAGAGCGGATTCGAAGGCGGCGAAGAGCTCGGCTGGCGCGAGCCTGGAGGCGGCGCGCAGGAGCGCATCCGCAACTGGTTCAGCGAAGGGCGCGGAGCGCTCGATCCGCGCCGCGTCCCAGTGCACCTGAACCAGACCAGGGCGGAGACGCCGGCGGGCATCCGCGGGCATTCGGAGCGCCCGACTGTGCGGGAGCACGGCGATCTCGAGCGGATGCACTCCGTGCGGCAGCCAGACACCGTGCGCGCGGAGCGCCGAGAGCCCGGCGAGGTGGCCGCCGATCCGGTAGGCGGCGAGGCCGGTTTCATCCTGCCGAGCCACGCTGTAATGGCCCTGTCGCACTCGGACGATGTCACCGTCGCGTACGGCGAGCGCCAATCCGTATCGCGTGTGGCCGAGTTGGAGCAGCTCGCGAGTTCGCGCGGTGCCGCCGAGGAGCACGAGATCGGCGAGCAGCTGCATCCCTCGACTCTGCAGCGCACTGCGAGGGCCTTCGTCGATCGTGTTCGATGCCGTGGCTTCCGGCCTCGACTGCGACGTGTGGAGGAGCCGTCAGGGCCCAGCTGAGCCCTATCCTCTTCGACACATCGCGGCCGGGCCGTGCGCCAAACGACGGAGTTCCAGCCCCCTTCGTGTCACCGGCTACGCGTGCAGCGCTTGATCGCCCAACATCCGCTCGAAACTCCGTCGTTTGGCGAAGGTGGGCGCGGGGCGTCGGTAGCGCGCCGAGACTGTGCTCCGCGGCGCGGGGTCGAGAGCGGACGGACCACGCCAGGCACGCCCCGAGGGCTCGGGGCGCGCGGCTCCGGTAGCGTGGGGGCGTTCTGGCGCCGACCGCGCCGCACCGACCACACCAGCAAGGAGTCGCCGGCAATGGGCGCTTACGACGCAGTCATCGAGATCCCCAAGGGGAGCCGCAACAAGTACGAGGTCGACCACGAGACCGGACGGGTGTACCTCGACCGCGTGCTCTTCACGGGCTTCGTCTACCCGACCGACTACGGCTTCTTCGAGAACACCCTCGGCCTCGACGGCGACCCCGTCGACGTGCTGGTGCTGCTCGACTACCCGCTCTTCCCCGGCGTCGGCGTGAAGGTGCGCCCCGTGGGCGTCTTCAACATGACCGACGACGGCGGCTCGGACGCCAAGGTCATCGCCGTGCCGGCCAAGGACCCGCGCTGGGCGCACATCCAGGACGTCACCGACATCCCGGAGTACACCCGCAAGGAGATCGAGCACTTCTTCGAGCACTACAAGGACCTCGAGCCCGGCAAGTGGGTCAAGACCGAGGGTTGGGGCGACGCGGCCGAGGCCGAGCAGATCGTGCTCGACGGCTTCGAGAAGCTCAAGGCCGAGGGTCACTGACCTCGGCATCCTGACGAGGGCGACCGCTTCGGCGGTCGCCCTCCGTCGTTCCGGGGCTCGATCGCGGCGAGCGGATGCACGGCCCGGCCCGCAACCGCGCGGCCGCGCCGCGGCCGCGCTCAGTCCGCCGCGGTCCCCGGGTCGATCGACGGCGCCACGCGACGCGTGACGGCGAGCGTGCGCAGCGCCCCGTAGGCGCGCAGCAGATTCGGCACGACGAGGTACACGGCCAGCGGCACGACCACGGCGGTGAGCAGCAGCGCGCGCAGCACCGGGTGCCAGTCGCCCCACAGGGGGTTCAGCGCGAGCATGCCGACCGAGACGAGCGGGAAGATCGCGAGCCAGGTCAGCAGGGCGCGCACGTGCACGCTCGGCACGTGGCGCGGCAGCGGGTTCGGGGTGCTCCGGGGCATGGCTCCATGCTGCACCCTGCGAGCGGATGCGGGCGCGCGCCGCTCAGGCCGCGGCGCCGTCCGCCTGCCGGGCCGGCTCGGCCCGCAGCTCCGCCTGGTCGATCATCCAGTCCATCCGCTCGCTCAGCTCGGTCAGCTCGGCGATCTGAGCGGCGAGGCGCTCGCGCTCGACGGTCAGCAGCTCGCGCTGCGCCGCGGTCGTGGTGCCGCTGTGCAGGCAGGGCATGAACTCGGCGATCACCCGCGTCGGCAGGCCTGATCGCAGGTAGCAGCGGATCAGCTGCACCCGCTCGACCGCCTCCGTCGCGTACTCGCGCTGGCCGCCGCCGCTGCGCTGCGACTGCAGCAGCCCCTGCTGCTCGTAGTAGCGCAGCGAGCGCACGCTCGCGCCGGTGGTCTCGGCCAGCTCTCCGATCCGCATCCGCTCGTCCTCTCAGCACGCCGCGGCGATCGCGACTTGCAGCTGACACTGATGTCAGGTCCTACCGTCACCGTACATCCCCGAACGGAAGGACATCCCATGCAGATCCACGGAGCCGTCGCGCTCGTCACCGGCGCCAACCGAGGCCTCGGCCGCGAGTTCGCCCGGCAGCTCGTTGAGCGCGGCGCGACGGTCTACGCCGCCGCCCGCCGACCCGAGACGATCGACCTCGACGGCGTCACCCCCCTCCGCCTCGACATCACCGACCCGGCGCAGGTGGAGGCCGCCGCTCGCGCGGCCGGCGACGTCTCGCTGCTGATCAACAACGCGGGCATCGCGACCGGCGCCGACCTCGTGCGCGGCGACCTCGAGCTCGCCCGCCGCGAGATGGACACGCACTTCTGGGGCACCGCCTCGATGCTGCGCGCCTTCGCCCCGGTGCTGGCGGGCAACGGCGGCGGGGCCGCCGTCAACGTGCTCTCGGCGCTGAGCTGGTTCAGCACCCCGGGCGCCGGCGCCTACCACGCGGCCAAGGCCGCCGAGTGGGCGCTCACCAACAGCGCGCGCCTCGAGCTGGCGGGCCAGGGCACGCTCGTCACCGGGGTGCACCTCGGCGCGGCGGACACCGACATCACCAAGGGCTTCGACGGCCCGAAGGCCAGCCCGCGCGAGGTCGTCGACGCGGCGCTCGCCGGGGTCGAGCAGGGCGCGACCGAGGTGCTCGTCGACGAGTGGTCGCGGCTCGTGAAGTCCGCGCTCGCGGAGGCCCCCGCCGAACGGGACGCGCGGATCGCCGCGGCCCTGAGCGCCGCGATCGCCGCGCACCGCTGATCCGCGCGCCCGGGAACGCCGGAGGCCCCTCGCTCATCGAGCGAGGGGCCTCTGGTCCGAGAGGGGCTAGCGGATGCGGATCAGCCGGTCGGTCGGCCGGCGACGGGCAGCAGATCGCCGTAGCCGTAGAGGACCTTGCGCTCCTGCACGGGGCGTCCCGCGCTCGGGGCGTCGATCATCATGCCGTTGCCGGTGTAGATCATCACGTGGTACTTCGTCGCCGTCATCGAGCCGCCGGAGGAGTACCAGAGCAGGTCGCCGGGCTGGGCCTGCGAGAGCGGCACGAGCTTGCCCGCGGCCTGCAGCGAGGTGAACTGGGCGTGCGAGGAGTGGCGACCGAAGCCGATGCCGTGCTGGCCGTAGGCCACCATGATCAGGCCCGAGCAGTCCCAGCGGTCGGGGCCGGCACCGCCCATGAGGTACATCTTGCCGATCTGCGAGCGGGCGAAGGCCAGCACGCTGTTCACGACGCTCATGTTCGGCGATCCGACGCCGGAGCCCGTGCTGGGCGGCGGCGTCGGATTCGACGGGGCCGGGTTCGACGGCGCGGGGTTGGAGGGCGCGGGGTTCGCGGGAGCGGGGTTCGAGGGCGCGGGGTTCGACGGAGCAGGGTTCGAACCACCACCCGAGCTCGATCCGCCGTTGGAGCCGGAGCCGGAACCCGAACCGGAACCCGCGCTCGGACGGTTCGCGGCGGCAGCGGCAGCGGCGGCAGCGGCGGCCGCCTGGCGGTCGAGCTCGGCCTGGCGCACACCGGCGAGGTACTCGGCCTCGACGTCGGCCGTGGTGCCCTTCAGCGCCGCGAGCTGCTCCTGCAGACGGCGCTCGTTCGCAGCCTGCTCGCTGACGGCCGCGATCGCGGCGTTCGCAGCGGACTGCGAGGCGTCGGCGGCGGCCTGCGCCTCGTCGGCGAGACGCTGGCGCGCCTCCTCGGCGAGCTGCGCCTGCTCGTTGAGCGAGGTCGCGGCGGCGCTGTCGCGCAGCGCCTGCTGACGGACGGCGTCGGAGGCGTCGCCGATCTTGCTGAGCTGGCCGAGCTGGTAGAGCAGCTGGTCGGCTTCGCCGCCGCTGGCGAAGAGCTGGGCGCTCACGTCCACGCCACCGCGACGCTGCAGCGAGTTCACCGCCGCCACCGCCTCGGCCTTGGAACGCTCCGCAGTGGCATCAGCGGTCGCCGCCTGCGAGCGCAGCGACTCGACCTTGGCCGCCGCGTCCTCGAGGTCGAAGTTCGCCTGGGTCGCGACCTCATCGGCCTTGAGCGACTCGATGCCGGCGGCGTCGGCCGCGTCCTGCAGCCCGAAGATGATCGAGGTGATGTTCTCGATCTCGGCGGCTTTGGCGGCCTCGCTCGAGCGCGCGGACTCGACGGCGCTCCAGGTCGGATAGGTCGGCGCGGCGGTCGCGGGGGCGACGGCGCCGATGGTGGCGGCTGCGGTCGCGATCGCGAGAGCGGATGCGAGAACAGCGGCGCGTCGGAAACCCAAGAGACGACCTTTCGCGGAAGATGGAGCGGGCGAGCCTCGACCTCCAGCTGAAGGTCAACCTGTCCAGTACACGTGACGGGGAGCGGATGCACAAGCCAGCGCCCCCGAAAAGGGGACGCCGGAGGCCCGCGACACGCCGATTTTGCATTCGTCCCGCCGGCACCGTATGCTCAATCGTCGGCAGGTCGACGTGCTGCTTACGGCCCCATCGTTTAGTGGCCTAGGACACCGCCCTTTCACGGCGGCAGCACGGGTTCGAATCCCGTTGGGGTCACAGACTTACCGGCTTCACAATTCAATACGCATGGCCCTGTAGCGCAGACTGGTTAGCGCGCCGCCCTGTCACGGCGGAGGTCGCGGGTTCAAGTCCCGTCAGGGTCGCCACGTGCGAAGCCCTTCCGCACACCGGGAGGGCTTCGTTACTAGAGGCGGCAACGTCTCGAATGGCTCTGTAGCTCAGTTGGTAGAGCGCACGACTGAAAATCGTGAGGTCACGGGATCGACGCCCGTCGGAGCCACGTAGCGGAGATTACACCGCTGCTGAACCCTCGCAAGGCTTCTACTTGCGGGGGTTCTTTACGTTAACGCGCCTGCGAGAATCGCCTCATGACCCACGCGCTGCGCATCACCGACGATCCGGCTGCCGACGAGCTGCTGAGCAGCGATCCGCTCGCCCTGCTGGTGGGCATGCTGCTCGACCAGCAGGTGGCGATGGAGACGGCCTTCGCCGGCCCGCTCAAGATCAGGGAGCGCCTCGGCGCCTTCGACGCGGCCACGATCGCCGCTCAGGACGAGGACGCCTTCGTCGAGCTGTGCCGCACCTCCCCCGCCGTGCACCGCTACCCCGGCTCGATGGCCGGGCGCATCCAGACCCTCAGCCGCGCGATCATCGACGACTGGCACGGCGACGCCGCCGCCATCTGGACCGACGGCGACCCCGACGGCGCCGAGGTGCTGCGCCGGCTCAAGGCGCTGCCGGGCTTCGGCGAGCAGAAGGCCAAGATCTTCCTGGCGCTGCTCGGCAAGCAGCGCGGCCTGTCAGCGAGCGGATGGCGCGAGGCCGCCGGCGCGTACGGCGAGGACGGCTCCTTCCGCTCCGTCGCCGACATCACGAGCCCCGAATCGCTGGCCAAGGTGCGCGCCACGAAGCAGGCCGCGAAGGCCGCGGCGGAGAAGAAGAAGAAGAACTGACACCCCCAACGTTCCGCGCCCCTCGTCCGTCGATAGGGGTGAAAGAGGGAACAAAGGGGGATGGCGTGCGGCGAGTGATGACGATGGCAGCGATCGGCGCTGCGCTGCTGCTGAGCGGCTGCGCGACGGGGGTCGCGGAGCAGGGGGTCGAGGTCGACGAGCACGCCCGAGGATTCGCCTCCGCGGCACAGCAGCGGGGAAAGGACCTGGGGTGTGCAGCCGAACAGCTCGTTCCCGCCGGGCAGCGCCAGGAGGATCAGGGCGAGGCTCTTGAGGATGACGCCGCAGCGGCGGGCATCACCGTCGAGCAGGCGCTGGGCCAGATGGCCTTCGGCGAGATCGCCTGGGACCTCGAGCAGAAGTTCCCCGAGCAGTTCGCCGAGGCCATCTGGACGCAAGAGGGAGGTGTCATCGGATTCGCCGGTGCCGTGCCCACGGAAGCACTCGACCAGCTCTGCATGCTCGAAGGGGTCATCGTGCACGAGCATCTCGGCTGGGTCGCTCCCGAACTTCCTGCGGCGGTCAGCACGCTTTTCGCGGTCGCGGAGGCCGCAGGGGGTGCGCCGATGTCTGGCGGGGCCGATCAGCTCACCCGCGAGTTCGTGCTGCTGGTCGAGGCGGAGGACGCAGAGCGCTACCGCATCGCGACGGCGCTCGCAGAGGTCCGTCTGCCGGGCGATTTCCGACTCGCATTGGAGCTGGCCGATCCCGGCTCGACGCCGCCGATGATCGACATGCTGGTCTGCGACAGGGATTGCTGACGGCCGACGCGCATCCGCTCGTGGTTAGGCTTGCCTGAGTTCGCCGCGTCAGCGGTCGCTCCACCGGAAGGCTCCACGTTGCCCAACCCCGCCCGCGCCCCTCGTCCGCAGATCGTGCTGGAGGTGCTGGAGCGCATCCAGGTGTCGCCGCACCTCGTGCGCATCGTCGCCGGCGGCCCCGGCATCGTCGACGTCGAGGAGAACGGCTCGACGGATGCGTACACGAAGATGGCGTTCGCACCCGCGGGCAGCGAGCTGGTGCCGCCGTACGACTTCGCCGAGCTGCGCGAGCGGCTGCCGATCGACGAGCTGCCCTCCATCCGCACGTACACGATCCGGCGCTTCGACCTGGCGAACGGGCGCATCGAGATCGACTTCGTCGTGCACGGCGACGCCGGTGCGGCGGGGCCGTGGGCCGACCGCGCGCAGCCGGGCGATCCCGTCGTACTGCTCGGCATCGGCGGCGGCTACGCGCCCGACGCCGAGGCCGACTGGCACCTGCTCGCGGGCGACGACGCCGCGATCCCGGCGATCGCCGCGGCGCTCGAGGCGGCGCCCGCCGACGCCGTGGGCACCGCGTTCATCGAGGTCGACGGCGAGGCCGACCACCTCGAGCTGCCGCATCCGGCCGGCATCGAGCTGGTCTGGCTGCACCGCGACGGCGCCGAACCGGGCACGACCACACTGCTGGTCGACGCAGTGAAGGCGCTCGAGTGGCGCGAGGGCACCGTGCAGGTCTTCGCGCACGGCGAGCGCGGTGCGATGAAGCTGCTTCGCCCCTACCTCACCGGCGAGCGCGGGCTCGATCGCACGCAGCTGTCGCTCTCCGCCTACTGGGCCCACGGCCGCGCCGAGGACGCCTTCCAGGCGGAGAAGCGCGAGCCCATCGGGCAGATCTAGGGGCGACCCCCAACGGTCCGGGGTGCGGCGGCGTCTTGATGGGTGAGAGGAGCTCCACCATGAGGAACCGCATCATCCCGGTCGCCGCGGCGGTGGCACTGCTCGCGCTGAGCGGCTGCGCGGCGCAGAGCCAGCCCTCCGCGCCCATTCCGCCGACCGGCGGCGAGCCCTACTCGGCCGCCGTCACGGTGATCGACAGCGGCTCGGGGCCGAACGCCTGCACCGTGATACAGGAGTCCTGGCCACCCGGCTGCGGCGATCCGCTGCCGATCGAGAGCTGGGACTGGGACGACGTCGCCGGCTACGAGCAGTCCGGCGAGACGCGCTGGGGCGACTACTCGCTGCGCGGCATCGTGACGGATGGCGTGCTCGTGCTCACGTGGGTCTCCGGATCGCGCAGCCAACCGATCGCCCCGCCGCCCGCCGACGGCGGCGAGATCCTGCAGCCCGGCCACGGCACCGGCCCCGAGACCGGGCGCTGAACCGCGCTGATCTGAAGCGATCCGAGCGGATGCGCGTCATCGCATCCGCTCGTCGCGTTCAGCCGACCACGAGCGCGTCGAGCCGCTCGTAGCCCTCGGTGACGCCCTTCTCCATACCCGACTGCACCATGCCGTCGCGGGCCTCGAGGCTCGGGTAGACGCTGCGCCCGCGCAGCCGGCTGCGGCCGTCCTCGAGCCGCTCGAAGGTCATCGACTCGATCGCCACCACGTCGGGCACGCCCTCGAACTCGAAGGTCTGGATGGCGAACTCGTTCTCGCGCACCACGTGGAAGACGCCGTTGAAGGCGTACTGCTCGCCGCCGGCGCCGTGCACGTAGCGGTACCGGCCGCCGGTGCGGAAGTCGTACTGCTCGAGGGTCATCTCGTAGCCGTGCGGGCCGCACCACTGTCGGAACAGCTCCGGGTCCTGATGCGCTCGGAAGACGGCCTCGACCGGCGCGTCGAACTCGCGCTCGATCTCGATGAACGGCAGCCCTTCCGGGGCCGTGATCGTGACGGGGTTGCTCATGATCGTTCCTTCCCTTCGGTGCGCTCGAGGAGCGCGTCCAGTGCTCGGTACTGCCGTTCGTGCTGCAGCCGGTAGTCGTCGATCCAGGCGGTGAGCTCCTCGAGCGCCGCCGGTCGCAGGTGCACGGGCCGCCGCTGGGCGTCCCTGGTGCGCGTGACGAGCCCGGCCGACTCGAGCACGCCGATGTGCTTGGAGACCGCCTGCAGGCTCATCGCGAAGGGCTCGGCGAGCTCGTTCACGGTGGCGGGGCCCCGGCTCAGCCGGGCCACGATCGCGCGGCGGACGGGGTCGCCCAGCGCCGCGAAGGCCCGGTCCAACCGCTCGTCGCGCGAGTCCTGCATCCGCTCTCCTTTATTCAACCTTTTGGTTGATCACGAAGGTACGCCGAGATCCCGAACCGGTCAAGAGCCGGGTCAGGAGAGGAAGCGGATGGCCGCCTCGCGGAAGTCGCGCGAGGTCGGCGCGTTGAAGTGGTTGCGCCCGGGGATCGTGAAGAACTCGGCGTTCGGCGCGGCGGCCGCGAGGCGCTGCGAGGCCTCGAGGATGCCGTCCTCCGACCCCGTCGCCAGCAGCAGCGGGATGGTCGGCGCGTTCTCGGGCGTCGGCTGCGGACCCGGGCGCATGCCCTCGACGAGGTCGACGAGCGCGAGCAGGTCGTTGCCCGGGGTCTGGCCCGCCATCTGCACGTAGGCGGCGGTGATGCGGTCGTCGATCGGCTCGCCGGTCGCGACGTGCTCGCGGGCGAGGTCGATGCGGAAGCGGGTGAGCGGGGTGCCGTCGGGGATGCCGCCGAGCACGGCGCGCGGGAAGCGCTCGGGCTGCAGGTGCGTGGCGTGCCAGCCGACCCGGCCGCCGAGCGAGTAGCCGGCGTAGGCGACCTCGTCGAGCAGGTAGGTGTCGCAGACAGCGAAGAGATCGGCTGCGAGCAGGTCCATCGAGTAGGCCTCGGGGTGACGGGGCTTGTCGCTCGCGCCGTGACCGCGCAGGTCGACCGCGATGACCCGACGGCCGGCGCGGCCGAGGTCGCGCGTCCAGCCCGTGAGGTGCCAGTTCGCCAGGGCGCTGGAGGCGAAGCCGTGCACGAGGAGCACGGGGTCGCCGGCCGGTTCGCCGAACTCGTAGGTGGCGATCTTGAGGCCGTCGGGCGACATCACGAAGCGGGGATCGGGCGATTCCGGGATCAGCACGCTCCCATCGAACCACGGCGTAGGCTGCGCGCATGACCGATCGCATCACCATGTACGGCGCCGAATGGTGCTCCGACTGCCGCCGCTCGAAGAAGCTCCTCGACGGCCTCTCCGTCGACTACGACTACATCGACCTCGAGGCCGTGCCCGAGGCCGCCGAGGCCGCGAAGGCCATCAGCGGCCGCACGAACATCCCCGTCGTCGCGTTCCCCGACGGCTCGCACTTCGTCGAGCCGAGCGACGCCGAGCTCAAGGCCAAGCTGGAGTCCGTCGGCGCCGTCTGATGCGCACGCATCCTTCTCCCCCTGAAGGGGTTACCCTGGGAGAGGGGGAGAAGGATACGGACACATGGATGCAGGAATCGGTACCCGACCGACGACCGCACTGATCGCGGCCGCGATCGCACTGGCGCTCGGCGTGCTCGCTGCGCTGGCGCATCCGCTCGCCGCCCTCGCCGCGGCACCGGACCAGGAGTCGACCGCCGAGACCGAGGTCGCCGTGCTCGAGCAGGTGCATCCGCTCGCCGCAGGCCTCGCCGTCGCCGCACTGCTGGTAGCCCTGGCCCTCGTCTTCCTGCTCGCCCGCAGGCTGTTCAAGACCTCCTGACGCCGGCGTTCCACGACCTCGCGATCGCGCGCGGTCGCTAGCGGCCCAGCACTCCGGTGAGCACGGCTGCCACGGCCTCGTAGCCCGCGGGGCTGAGGTGCAGGCCGTCGACCGTGTACTCGATGCGCAGGCCGTCGTCGCCGCGCAGCGCCGAGTTGACGTCGAGGTACTCGATCTCGGCGAGACCGGCGAGCGCCTGCAGCGCGGAGTTCACGTCGTCGAGCGCCTCATTGGTGCGCAGCCCGACGGCGGAGCGAGCGAGCGCGTCGGGGTCGCCGGCGTAGACCGGGTAGACCGACTGCAGCACGATGCGCGCCTGCGGCTCGTTCGCCTGCACGAGGCGCACGATGCGCGCCGTGTTCTCGATCACCTGCTCGATCGTGCCGCCGTGGCCGAGGTCGTTGGTGCCGATCATGAGCACCACGGTGCTCGGGTCGAGGTCGTAGACGCTCTCCTGCATCCGCTCGAGCACCTGGGTGGAGGTGTCGCCCGGAATGCCGCGGTTGACCGTGCGCAGCTCGGGGAACGCCGTGAGCAGCGGGAAGCCCGCGGTGATCGAGTCGCCCACGAAGGCGATGGCACCCGGCTCGATGTCGGGGGCCTCCTCGCGCCACAGCTCGATGCGGTGCTCGCGGGTGAGCTGCACGGGCTTGGTGAACAGCGTCGACTCGGTCGTGCCGGCCAGCAGCGCGGGGGCGAGCGCGGCAGCGAGCAGCGCGGCGGCGATCGGCAGTGCGGGGCGGCGGATGCGCACGGGTTGGCTCCGAGGGGTGGCGGGGCTGGCGGTCGGGTCGCTCCACGCCGTCGCTTCGCTGGGTCGTCCGGGAGCGAGACGAGCGTACGTCGGGATCGCCGTCTCGGCAATCGAAATCAGCCCCTGGTATGACCCGTGGCGTCGGTCTGGGGGTGTGCGCAGGCGGGGCATCGGGTCGGGCGGATGCGGCTGGGTGCGCTCCGCGCATCCGCTCGCCCGGTGCGACGCGCGCGTAGCGTCGCTCGCATGAGCGACCGGAGCAGTCAGGACCAGCATCCCGAGCACGACACGACCGACGACGAGCGGACCGCCGACCCCGGGGAGGACCGCGAGCCGCAGGAGGAGGACCTCGAGCGCGCCGACACGGTCGACGGTGCCCTCAGCCCCGGCAGCACTTCGGACGACAGCCCGACCTCCCGCGGCGAGTAGCGCGTTCGGGACGCCTCACCTGCGGATCGGCCGGTTCCTGCTGCTTCCCGCACCCGGGAGGGGCAGGAACCGGCCGATCGCCGGG
>JASCOA010000003.1 GCA_029959365.1 Microbacteriaceae bacterium PS02343
GGGCGGCCCCGGCCCCGTCCCGGGGGCCCCCCCGGGCGGGCCCGCCGCGCGGGGGGGGGGGGCGCGGCCCCGCCCCGGGGTGGTGCCCGCGGACGCGGGTCGCGCGCTGGCCTCGCTGCTCGTCGTCACCGTCGGCGCGACCCTCGGGGTGCTCTGGGAGTTCGGGGAGTGGGTCGGTCACACGCTCATCGACCCCGAGATCTTCGTCGGCTACGACGACACGATCGGCGATCTGCTCGTGGGCGGCCTCGGCGCGCTCGCCGCCGCGCTCGCTCTGCCATGGCTCGGCGCGCGGCAGTGGGGGCCGCTGGCTCCATCGCCGGCGCCGGTGCGGCGGTGACGGCGCGACCGAGCGTCTCGGTCGTGATCCCGGTGAAGGACGACGCCGCCCAGCTCGAGCGCTGCCTCCGCTCGCTCGGGCGGCAGACCCGGCCGGCCGACGAGATCGTGGTCGTCGACAACGGCAGCAGCGACGACAGCCGAGCGGTGGCCGAGCGCCACGGCGCGCGCGTCGTCACCGAGCTGCGGCCGGGCATCCCCGCCGCCGCGGCCGCCGGCTTCGACGCCGCCGCGGGGAGCATCATCGCCCGCTGCGACGCCGACACCCGCGTGCCGGCCACCTGGATCGCCGACCTGGTCGATGCGCTGGAGCGAGCGGATGCGGTCACCGGCCCGGGTCGGCTGCGCGGCGTGCCGCGCTGGGTCTCGATCGCCTACGACATCGCCTACCTCGCCGCGTGCGGCCCCGCGCTCGGCCATCCGCCGCTCTTCGGCTCGAACTACGCCATGACGGCCGCGGCGTGGCGCTCGATCGCCCGCGAGGTGCACCGCGACGACCCGGAGCTGCACGACGACCTCGACGTGAGCTTCCACCTCGGTCTGCGGCACCGCATCGCGCGGCACCGGCATCTCATGGTGTCGATCTCCGCGCGCCCGTTCGCCGACGAGGCGAGCTTCCGCCGCAGGCTCTGGCGCGGCTGGCACAGCGTGACCTCGCACTGGCCGAGCGAGTTCCCGCCGGTGCGCTGGGTGCAGCGGCCGCTCCGGCGGCTGCGGCACCGGATGCTCTCCGGCGCCCCGCGGAGCTGATATCGCGCAATAAACTCGCGCCCGCGCCGACCGACGGGCACGATGGCCCTCGAACAACGTCGAGGAGGACGCATGCCCCGCAACGCCCTGGTGGTGCGCGGTGGTTGGGACGGTCACGCACCGGTCGCCGCCACCGAGCTCTTCATCCCCTTCCTGGAACGCGAGGGCTTCACCGTCCGCGTCGAGGAGTCCAACGAGGTCTACGAGGACGAGGCGCTGCTCGCGAGCACCGACCTCATCGTGCAGACCGTGACGATGTCGACGATCGAGCGCAGCGCCTTCGAGAAGCTGCGCGCCGCGATCGAGGCCGGCACCGGCTTCGCGGGCTGGCACGGCGGCATCGCCGATTCCTACCGCAACAACAGCGACTACCTGCACATGGTGGGCGGGCAGTTCGCCACGCATCCGGGCAAGCCGCACGACGGCAGCCTCGGCGAGCGCCCCGGCGACGCCAGCGACAACTTCCTGCCGTACACGGTCGAGATCAACGAGGCCGGCCGCTCGCACCCCATCACGCAGGGGCTCGACGACTTCGAGCTCGTCAACGAGCAGTACTGGGTGCTGCACGACGACTACATCGACGTGCTCGCCACCACCACGCATCCGGCCCGCGAGGACCAGCCGTGGCACCGCCCCGTCACCTCGCCCGCCGTCTGGACGCGGCAGTGGGGGAAGGGGCGCATCTTCGTGGCCACCCCCGGTCACGACATCGAGACGCTGCAGCACGCATCCGTCCGCACCATCATCGAGAGGGGTCTCCTGTGGGCCAGCCGCACCGCGTAGGCATCATCGGCGTCGGGGTCATCTCCGGCCAGTACCTGACCACCCTGGCGAGCCAGTCGTCCGTGCGCATCGTCGCCGTGGCCGACCTGAACGCCGAGCGCGCGGCCGAGGTCGCCGCGGGCATCGACGGCGCCCGCGCCCTCACGGTCGCCGAGCTGCTCGCCGACCCCGAGGTCGAGACCGTGCTCAACCTCACCATCCCCGGCGCGCACGCCGAGATCGCGCTCGCCGCCCTCGACGCCGGCAAGAACGTCTACGGCGAGAAGCCGCTCGCGGTCACCCTCGACGACGGCCGGCGCATCATCGAACGAGCGGATGCAGCGGGCCGCTTCGTCGGCTCCGCCCCGGACACCGTGCTCGGCACCGGCATCCAGACCGCCCGCAAGGCGATCGACGACGGCCTGATCGGCCGCCCGCTCGCCGCGGTCGCCACCTGGGTGGCGCCGGGCCACGAGCGCTGGCACCCGAACCCCGACTTCTACTACCAGCCGGGCGGCGGCCCCGTGCTCGACATGGGCCCGTACTACGTGCACTCGCTGCTGCAGCTGCTCGGCCCGGTCACCGCGGTGGTCGGCCTCAGCAGCCGTTCGCGCGACGAGCGCGCCATCGGCTCCGGCCCGCGCGAGGGCGAGGTCTTCCCGGTGGCGGTGCAGACCCACCTCGCCGGTGCGCTGCAGCACGCCAGCGGCGCCATCTCGACGGTCACGGTGAGCTTCGACTCGGTGCGCACGACGGCGGCGCCCATCGAGATCCACGGCGAGACCGGCAGCCTCAGCGTGCCCGACCCGAACAACTTCGACGGCGACACGGCGATCTTCCGCCTCGGCGCCGAGGCGTGGGAGACGCTGCCGACCTCGGCCGGCTACGTCGACTCGGGCCGCGGCGTCGGCCTGGTGGACTTCGCGGCCGGCCACGGGCGCGCATCGGGCGCGATCGGCCTGCACGCCCTCGAGATCATGACGGGGCTGCTCGCCGCGGCCGAGTCCGGCTCGCGCGTGGAGATCGTCTCGACGTTCGAGACCCCGGCGCTCGTGCCGCTGACGCCCGCGGAGGAGTGGCGGGCCTGACCGCATCCGCTCGGCGGCGCCGCTTCCTAGACTCGTGGTCGTGACCACGAACCTGCGCGACGCCGCCGAGCGCGATCTGCCGGCGATCACGGCGATCGTCAACCACGCCGTCGAGCACACGACGGCGATCTGGAACGACCGGATCGTCGACGTCGCGGACCGCGCCGCCTGGCTCGCCGAGCGCACCGGCGCGGGCTTCCCCGTGATCGTCGCGGTCGACGAAGCTGATGCGGCGATCGGCTACGCCACGTACGGCCCGTTCCGTCCGCACGACGGCTACCGGCACAGCGTGGAGCACTCGGTCTACGTGCACGAGTCGCAGCGCGGGCGCGGGCTCGGCCGCGCACTGCTGACCGCGATCATCGACCGGGCCCGCGCCGAGGGGCGCCATGTCATGGTGGCGGGCATCGACGCCGAGAACGCCGGCTCGATCGCCCTGCACGAGAAGCTCGGCTTCGTGCGCACCGGCCTGCTGCCGCAGGTGGGCGTCAAGTTCGGCCGCTGGCTCGACCTCGCGTTCCTGCAGCTCGTGCTCGACGACGGGCCGGCGCGCTGATGCTCGTCGACGTCGGCGGCTTCGCGGTGCCGGTGCACGCGCCGTCGGCCGAAGGCCCGATGCCCCTGCTGCTCGATCTGCACGGCTCGAACAGCAACGGCGAGCAGCAGGCCGAGCTCAGCGGCTTCCGCGCGCTGGCCGACGCGCACGGCTTCGCGGTCGCGCATCCGTCCGCCGCGATCGGGGCTCCGCTGCTCGAGCAGACCCTGCCCGGTGGCAACCTCGCCTGGAACGTACCCGGCGCACCGCTCGCGGTCGGCGCCGAGCCGCCGGCGGGCGCCCGCGACGACGTCGCCTTCCTGGCCGACGTGATCGCCGCGATCGGCGAGCGGATGCGCATCCGCCCCTCCGCCGTCGTCGTCACCGGATTCTCGGGCGGCGGCCGCATGGCCTGCGCGCTGGCGGATGCACGCCCCGACCTGATCGCCGGCCTCGCGCCGGTCGCCGGGCTGCGGGCGCCGCGCGGGCCCGGATCGGCTGTGCCGGTGCTGGCCGTCCACGGCGGCGACGACGCCGTGAACCCCCTCGCCGGCGGCGACGACCCGCGCTGGCGCGAGAGCGTGCACGACGCCGCGGCGAGCTGGGCCGCGCGCAACGGCGCCGGCCCGGCGATCACGGCCGAGGAGGGCCGGGTGACCCGTACCTCCTGGCCCGGCGCCGCACCTGTGGAGCTGCACGTCGTGCACGGCGGCGGGCACACCTGGCCCGGCACCGCCGTCACGCTCGAGGGGCTGGGCGCCGTGGCGCACGACGTCGACGCCTCGGCGCGCATCTGGCGGTTCTTCGCGGGGCTGCTGCGCGACTAGATCACGACCGGGGCGGCCAGCAGCCCTCGCGAGGCCAGGCCGCGTCGATCAGCCGATGCACGCGCTCATCCTCGCTCGTGTCGAGCCCGTCCTCGGCGCCGCCAGCGAGCCGATCGAGGTCAGCGGGCGCTCCGGTGGCGACGGGTCTCGTCCACACGGCCGAGCGCTGCCAGTTGACATCCGCCGCACCGCTTCCTACTTTAGTCACACGTGTTACCAACGCGACGGAGTTCCACCCCATCCGCTCGCGAGACCGCCCGAACGTGACGAAGGAGTCAACGTGGCAACGCATGCAGAACCCGAGATCCCGGCCGCCGGAGCGCGCGCCGCAGTCGGCTCACCCTCCCCCGCCGGCACCGCGCCGGCCGGTCCGGACGCCCCGCCGCCGGCCGAGACCCGCGTGCGCCTCGGCGAGCGGCTCGCCTACAGCGTCGGCGACATCGGCGGCAACCTGATCTTCGCCGCGGTCTCGTCGTTCGTGCTCTTCTACTTCACCGACACCGTGGGCATCGGCGCCGCGATCGCAGGCACGATCATCCTGCTCGGCCGCGTGCTCGACGGCACGATGGACCTCGTCGTGGGCACGCTGATCGACAAGACGCGGACGCGGTGGGGCAAGGCCCGGCCGTGGATCCTGTTGAGCACCCCCATCGTGGTGCTGGCCTTCATCGGGCTCTTCAACGTGCCCGCCGGACTGGGCGACACGGGCAAGCAGATCTACGCCTTCGTCTTCTACTTCCTCTGCCTCGCGATCGGCTACACCGGCTCGAACCTGGCGTACCACACGCTGCTCTCGGTCATCACGTCCGACGGCAAGACCCGCGTCTCCCTCACGGTCATGCGCACCTTCGCGGCGCTGCTGGCGACGCTCGTGGTCAACTTCTTCACCATCCCGCTGCTCGGCGCGTTCGGCGGCGGGCAGGGCGGATGGTCGACCATCGTGCTCATCTACGGCGTGATCGCGGCGATCACCTTCATCGTCGTCTTCCTCGGCACCAAGGAGCGCGTGTCGACGGTCGTCGAGACCGATCGCAGCTCGACCCGGCCGGTCGGCGAGCTCATCCGCATCCTCGTCAAGAACCCGTACTTCTACCTCGGCTTCGCGCTCTTCTTCACCCAGTTCCTCGCCTCGGGAGTCGGGGGCGCGGGCATCTACTTCGCCCGCGACGTGCTCGGCGACGCCAGCCTCTACAGCTTCTTCAGCCTCGCCAGCATCGGACCGCTGCTCGTCGGCATGTGGTTCATGCCCGCGATCACCGCGCGCTTCGGCAAGCGGCTGCCCTTCCTGGTCGGCTCGGCGATGGCGGTCGCCGGCCTGGTCGTCGCACTCGTCGACCCGACGGACTTCACCCTCGTGATCGCGGGCACCGTCGTGAAGGCGATCGGCACCATCCCCGTCTCGGCCGCGCTCTTCGCGCTGGTGGCCGACATCGTCGACTACGGCGAGTGGAAGTCGGGCGTGCGCGTGGATGCGATGACCTACTCCGCCGCGACCGCCGGCCAGAACCTCGGCGCCGGCGTCGGTGCCGCCCTCGTCGGCTGGCTGCTCGCCGCGGCCCAGTACGACGGCACCGCCGAGGTGCAGCCGCAGTCGGCCGTCGACATGGAGGTCTTCCTCTTCCTCGGCATCCCGCTGATCGTCTACGTGCTGCAGTTCGTCATCGTGATCTTCCTCAACCTCGACCGATTCCAGCCCCGCATGACGGAGGAGCTGCAGGCGCGCCGCACCGGCTCCATCCGCGTGATCAAGGACTGATCCGCTGCCGCCCCGGGCACCCGCCCGGGGCGGCCCACCGCCCTCGCGCCAGCACAGAGAGAGCCCCGCATGACCCGTCAGCCCTTCAACCGTCACTGGACGGTGCGCCCCAAGACCAGCATCTTCGCCCAGCTCGGTGGACCCGCGATCGCCGCCGACGAGGTCACGCTGCCGCACGACGCGCTCCTCAGTGAGGAGCGCTCTGCCGGGAACCCGGGCAAGACCGCCTACTTCCCGAGCGGCGCGTACGAGTACACGAAGACCTTCGACGTGCCCGAGTCGTACCGCGCCAAGCGGGTCGCCATCGAGTTCCAGGGCGCGCACCGCGACGCCATGGTCTACGTCAACGACGCCTTCGCCGGTCAGCGCCCGTTCGGCTACTCGGCCTTCACCGTCGAGCTCGACGACTACCTGCGCTACGGCGCGGAGAACAGCATCCGGGTCGAGGTGCGCAGCCACGACGACTCCCGCTGGTACACCGGCGCCGGCCTCTACCGCGAGGCGACCCTCATCGTCACCGACCTCGTGCGCATCGGGCTCGACGGCCCGCGCATCACCACGCCCGACATCGACGAGGGACGCGCGATCGTCGAGATCACCGTACCCGTCGACCACCGCGGGCTCGCCGCCGAGACGGTGACGGTGCGCAGCGAGCTGCGCGGTCCCGACGGCGAGGTCGTCGCGACCACCGCCTCGCCGATCACCGTGCGCGCCGGCACCGCCGGCATCGTGCGGCACCGGCTGCTGGTGCCGGCACCCCTGTTGTGGAACGTCGATTCCCCGCACCTCTACGACGCGAGCGTGCGCCTCGAGCGCGACGGCGCGACCATCGACGAGCGCGGCACCGCGGTGGGCATCCGCTCGCTGCAGCTCGACCCGCTGCAGGGACTGCGCATCAACGGCGTGCCGACGAAGCTGCGCGGGGCGTGCATCCACCACGACAACGGCCTGCTCGGCGCGGCCGCGTTCTCGCGCGCCGAGGAGCGCAAGATCGAGCTGCTCAAGGCCGCGGGCTTCAACGCGATCCGCAGCTCGCACAACCCCGCCAGCTCGGCGCTGCTCGATGCCTGCGACCGCCTCGGCATGCTCGTGATGGACGAGACCTTCGACATCTGGACGGAGAGCAAGTCGAACTTCGACTACTCGCTGAGCTTCCCGGAGTGGTGGGAGCGCGACATCGAGGCCTTCGTCGCCAAGAACGTCAACCACCCGAGCGTGATCTTCTACTCGATCGGCAACGAGATCCCCGAGACCGGCCATCCGCTCGGATCGGAGTGGGGCCGCCGCCTCGCCGAGAAGGTGCGCGAGCTCGACGGCACCCGCTTCGACACCAACGGCGTCAACGGCTGCGTCTCGACCCTCAAGCCCCTGCTGCCGATGATGCAGCAGCGCGGAGCCGGCGGCGCCGCGGGCGGCGTCAACGACGCCATGGGCGGCGCCGGCGACATGCTCAACCGGGTGAACACCTCGACGATGGTCACCGAGCAGACCGAGGAGTCCTACGGCCTGCTGGATGCGGCCGGCATGAACTACGGCGACGCCCGCTACGAGATGGACCGCGAGCTGTTCCCGGATCGCATCGTCATCGGCACCGAGACCTTCCCGCCGCACATCGACGTGAACTGGGCGCTCGTCACCGCCAACGCGAACGTGCTCGGCGACTTCACCTGGACCGGTTGGGACTACCTCGGCGAGGTCGGCATCGGCCGCAACCAGTTCGTCGATGAGGCCGCGGCCTTCGAGGCGCCCTTCCCGTGGCTCACCGCGTGGTGCGGCGACCTCGACCTCACCGGGCACCGACGGCCCGCGTCCTACTACCGCGAGATCGTCTTCGGCCTGCGCCGAGACCCCTACCTCGCGGTCATCGACCCCGCCGCGGTCGGGCGCGAGACCCGGCCGGGTCAGTGGGCCTGGAGCGAGAGCATCGGCAGCTGGGACTGGCAGATCGAGCCCGGCACCGCCATGCAGGTCGAGGTCTACAGCGACGCGGACGAGGTCGAGCTGCTGCTCGAGGGGCGCTCCGTCGGCGTGCAGCCGGCCGGCGCGCAGCACCGTTACCGCGCCGCGTTCGAGCTGCCCTACGAGCGCGGGCTGCTCGAGGCCTACGCCCTGCGCGACGGGTGGCGGGCCGAGCGCTTCGCGCTGCGCAGCGCCGAGGGCGAGGCAGAGCTCGCCGTCGTCGCCGACCGCACCGCGATCCGAGCGGATGACGGGGACCTCGCCTACGTCGACATCGAGCTGCGGGATGCGACCGGCACCCTCGTCACCTCGTCCGACCGCTCCGTGACGGTCGCGGTCGAGGGCGCCGCGCTCGCAGCCCTCGGCAGCGGACGGCCCGACAACGCCGAGCGCTTCGACCGCGCCGAGCACCGCACCTTCCGCGGCCGGGTCCAGGCGATCATCCGCCCCACCGGCGTCGGCGCCGTGACGGTGTCCGTCGCCGCCGAGGGGCTGACACCGCGGGAGGTGCGGCTCACCGTCGGGTGAACCCCACCGCTCAGGAGCTGTCGCGCTCCACGAGCGTGAAGCGGTGCACCGGCTCGGTCGCGGCGTCGACGCCGCGGCCGAGCCGCCGCTCGAGCTCGATCGACACCAGGTCGACCATCGCGCCGAAGCCGGTGTCGACCGTCGTCAGAGCAGGGAAGCTCAGGGCGCTCATCGGCGTGTTGTCGACGCCCACCAGCGAGACCTCCTCCGGCACCCCGACGCCCTCGCGCCGGGCGCCGGCGAGCAGCGCCATCGCGACATCGTCGTTGTAGCAGGCGATGCCCGCCGGGCCGCCCGCCTCGAGCACCTGCCGCAGCGCCTCCGCGCCGCCCTCGACCGTGAGCGCCACCGAGACCGCGCCCGGTCGCTCCAGACCGCGGTCGGCGCAGTAGCGCTCGAGCGCGGCGAGTCGATGCGGCCCGTAGGCGTCGATGCGGCTGTCGGAGAGCGAGGCGAACCAGAGGCGGCGCGGCCCTCGGCGCAGCAGGGCATCCGCCTGGATCGCGCCGATGCCGCCGTCCTGCGTGAAGCCGCCCTCGCGCAGCGTCGGCACGATGATGGCGCCGGTCGCCTCGACCGCCGCCCGCTGCTCGAGCCCCAGCACGCCGAAGTCGACGATCGCCAGCGGCCGCAGCGACTGCACCGCGTCCAGCGTCGCGTCGATCGTGGCGCTCGCGAAGCGCACCACGACGTTGCCGCCGAAGGTGCTCGAGTGCTCGACGACCCGGTCGACGGCATCCTGCAGGTTGCTGCCGAAGGTCGTGTTCGGCAGCAGCACGATCACGGTGTCGCTGCGACCGGTGACCAGCGACCGCCCAGCCGAGGAGGGCCGGTAGCGCAGCTGCTCGGCGGCCTCGAGCACGCGCTGTCGGGTGTCGTCGGGGAAGCGGTCCTGCTTGCCGTTGAGGATGAAGCTGACCGTCGATCGCGACACGCCGGCGAGACGGGCGACATCGGCGCTCGTGACGGGCCTCCCCGGATCGGGCGCGATGGTCATGCCTGCATTCTCGCGGACGGACCCCGTCCTGCGGAAACGCCCCCGACGCGATCGGCTGCTCGACGTGCTGCCGGCACCGCTGACACGCTGAGCCCGCCGGCTCGAGACCTCGTCATCCCTCCGTCAGCTGCGGGTAGAGCGCCTCGATCGGCCCGGCGAGGCCGGCCTTGACCTGCGCGCTCAGCGCATCGGCGACCACCTCGAACGCATCGCGCTCGACCGCGTCGTAGACCGCGTTGACGAGGTCGGCGGGCCGCATCTTGGGGTCGTCGCTGTGCGCGGCCATCGCCGTGTCGACGTAGCCGACGTGCACCCCCGTCACGAGCACCCCGTGCGGTGCGAGCTCAAGGCGCAGGGAGTTGGTCGCCGACCAGAGGGCGGCCTTCGAGGCGCTGTAGGGGCCGCCCCACGCCGACCAGCTCGCGACGGAGTGCATGTCGACGAGCACCGCGTCCGTCGCGGCGATGAGCATCGGCGCGAAGGCGCGGGCGACGGCGACGGGGGCGAAGAAGTTGATCTCCATCGTGCGGCGCAGATCGTCCTCGTCGACCTCGAGCATGCTGGCCGTCTGCGGGAGCCCGCCGGCGTTGTTGATCAGCACCGTGACGTCGGGTGCGGCCTCGACCGCGACGGCGATGGAGGCGGCGTCCGTCACATCGAGCACGAGGGGCACGATCCGCTCGTCGTCCCATGCGCGCGGGGTGCGCGCGGAGGCGTAGACCTTTGCGGCGCCGCGCTCGAGCGCGGCGAGGACGAAGGCGGTGCCGATGCCCCCGTTCGCTCCGGTGACGAGGACGACGGCGTTGCTGAGATCGGTCATGTGCTGCGGCTTTCTCGAGGGGGATGGAGGGTCAGGGGGCGCGGAGCGTCAGCGGGTCTTGGGGAAGAGCGGGCGCAGCGCCGAGGCGAGGACCCGATCCAGCGCGCGGTCGGGCAGGATGCGGCTCAGTCGCGTGAGCAGCGCCGCGTCGCGGCCGATCGTGTAGCGGATCCTCGGGCGGCGGGTCGTGGTGGCGCCGGCGATGATCTCGGCGGCTCGGGCAGCGTCGACGCCGTCGCGGAGGAAGCCGTCGGACTGCGCGAGGATCGCGTGCATCAGGCCGCCGTGGCGCTGCTGCTGCTCCGGGGTCATCTCGTCGATGAGGCGGCGAGCGGTCACTCCGCCGCGGCCGACCATCTCGGTGCGCACGGCGCCCGGCTCGATGATGACGACCTCGACGCCGTGGGGCGCCATCTCGCGCCGCAGCGCGTCGAAGACCGCCTCGATCGCGAACTTGGAACCGGAGTACGCGCCGTAGGTCGGCTGCGCCACCCGTCCGACCAGCGAGCTGATCGTGACGACGCGCCCTCGGCTGCGCAGCAGCGCGGGCAGCAGCGCCTGCGTGACCTCGATGTGACCGAAGACGTTCACGTCGAACTGCCGGCGCCATTCGGCCATCGGCAGCACCTCGACGGGTGCGTTCACCACGATGCCGGCGTTGTTGACCAGGGCGCGGAGGGGGCGTCCGTCCGCCTCGATGAGCGCCGCGAGCTCCGCGATCTGCTCGGGTCGGGTGATGTCGAGGATGACGGGGGTGATGCCGTCGGCGGCGATGGCGTCGCCGTCGACCGCACGGCGGACCCCGGCGAGCACCTGGAAGCCGCGGGCGGCGAGGGCGCGGGCGGTCGCGGCCCCCATGCCGGTCGAGGCGCCGGTCACGACGATGAGCGAATTCCTTCGAGTTGACGTTGTCATCTCAGAAACGTAGCACTCCAGATGACAATGTCAACTGTAGGATCGGAGAATGGTCAGCCGACGAGATTCCGCCGCAGCCACCCGCCGCGCCCTGCTCGACGCCGCACGGCAGCTGCTCGACGAGGGCGGCCCGCAGCGGGTCACGCTGCGCGAGGTCGGAGCCCGGGCGGAGCTCTCGCGCGGCGCGCCCTACCGGCACTTCGCCGACAAGGAGAGCCTGCTCGCCGCAGTCGGCGCCGAGAGCTGGGAGCGGATCGCGGATGCCCTCGCCCTGCTCCAGCCGACGAGCTCCAGGAAGCCGGCGGCGCTGCTGCTCGAGGCGCTCGACGCCCTCATGACCGTCGCGCGGGTCGAGCCGGAGGTCTACCGCATGATGTTCACGATGCCGACCCGGGAACCCGAGCCGTCCATCCGCGCAGCCGCCCGCGCGCAGGGCGAGTTCCTGCGGATCGTCGGGAGCCTCGTCGGCCCGGAGCGCGCGCACCTCTACGGGGCGATGCTGCTGACGAGCGCGCACGGCGTGGCCAGCATGGACGCGAGCGGCCACCTCTCCCCGCAGATGTGGCAGACGACCCCGCAGGCCGTCGTCTCGGCGCTGGTCGACCTGCTCGCCGAGCGGGCCGACTGAGCCGACCCGATCGCCGGATGGGGCGCTCGCGCTGCGGAGAGGCGGAGCGCCAGGGCGACGGCGATCTGCCGCCGGACGTCCTCCAGCACCTCGTCGCCGCTCCGATGCAGGAAGAGCGTCGCCGTCGCGCCGACATGGACGACCGACGTCACCACCCGGGCGAGCACCGATGCCTCCGCGCCGTCGGCGGTCCCTGCGAGCGCGGCGGCCAGGCCGTCCTCCAGCCGCGCGGAGAGGGCGAGGCCCTCCCGGCGATTCGGCTCGTCCGGATCGCCGAAGACCAGCTCGTGCAGGTAGGTGCGCCCGTTCTCGGGCTGCTCTCGGATGCACCGCACCACCGGCGAGATCACCGCCATCAGCCGATCCACCCCATCGGCGTCGGCGCGCTCGGCGACCTCCAGCCGAGCGAGACCCTCATCGATCGCCGTGGCGAACTTGTCGTTCTGCACCATGATCAGCAGCTCCGCCTTGGTCGCGGCGTAGCGGAAGAGCGTGCCGATCGCGACGTCGGCTCGATCGGCGATCTGCTGCGTGGTGACGCCGTTCACGCCGCGCTCGGCGAACAGGGCTCGCGCAGCGCCGGTGATGCGCTGGCGCTTGTCCTCCTTCGCCCGGGCACGTCGCCCGCCCTGGCCCGCTGCGGAATCCATCGCGGCCTCCCTTGACATTTTTACTGAGTCGGCTCAGTATTGAGCTTACTCGGCCAAGCGTGAATGCGAAAGGCCGTCCACCCGCGACCGACGTGCCGCGGAATCGAGGAGCCGACGATGCGAGAACCCGACGCGAAGCCGTTCGCGGATGCAGTGACGCGCACCGTCACCGTCGGCGAGGCCGCCCTCGTCTACCGCGAGCTCGGCCTGGCACGCGACTCGGCGCCGCCACTGGTGGCGCTCACGCACCTCGGTGCGAACCTCGACAGCTGGGACCCGGAGGTCGTCGACCCGCTCGCCGAGGATCGACGCGTGATCCTGCTCGGCTACCGCGGCGTGGGCGGCTCCTCCGGCGCGGTGCGGCGCACGTTCGACGAGATGGCGGACGACGCGATCGAGGCCATCCGCACGCTCGGCCACGACCGGGTCGACCTGCTCGGGCTCTCGATGGGCGGCATGGTCGCCCAGGCGATCATCGCCCGGGCCCCCGAGCTCGTCGACCGGGCGATCCTCGCGAGCTCCGGCCCGCAGGGCGGCTCCGGCCTGACCGAGATGACCGGCATCATGATCCGCTCGATCCTGCGCGGTCTCGCCACCGCCACGCCCCCGACGACGCTGCTCTTCTTCACCCGCAGCCCCAGCGGCAGGGCTGCCGCGAGCGCCTACCAGGCCCGACTGCGCCGCCGCGGCACCGAGCGCGACCGACCCGTCGCCCTCGCCGTGCTCCGCGCCCAGCTGAGCGCGGTGCGCCGGTGGGGGCGTGAGCAGCCGCAGGGCCCGTCGGGCTTCTCCGGCCCCGTGCGGATCGTCCACGGCGACAGCGACCGGATGGTCCCGGTCGCCAACGCCGACTCCCTCCTGGCGCGGTTCCCGCAGGCCACCGCGCGGATCTTCCCGGATGCCGGCCACGGCGTCGTCTCCCAGCACCGCCGCGAGGTCGTGGACCTCGCCCGCGACTTCCTCCGCCGCTGACCACGGCCCACGCATCGATCATCCGCACAGCAGCCACAAGGAGAACCACCATGCGCGCATTCGTCCTCGACCAGTACGGCAAGCCCCTGCGCTCCGCTGACGTCCCCGAGCCCTCCGTCGGCGACCGCGACATCCTCGTGAGCGTCGAGGCCGCGGGCCTCAATCAGCTCGACGAGAAGATCCGCCTCGGCGAGTTCAACGCGATCCTGCCGTACAAGACGCCCATCACCCTCGGCCACGACGTCGCCGGCACCGTCATCCGCGTCGGTGCCGCGGTGCGCGGCTTCAAGCCCGGCGATGCCGTCTACGCGAGGCCGCGCGACCACCGCATCGGCACCTTCGCCGAGCGCATCGCCGTCGACGAGGCCGATGCCGCCCACGCGCCCACGACGATCAGCACCGTCGAGGCCGCGTCCCTTCCGCTGGTCGCGCTGACCGCGTGGCAGGCCCTGGTCGAGATCGGCGGCGTGCAGGCCGGCCAGAAGGTGCTCATCCACGCGGGATCGGGCGGCGTCGGCACCATCGCCATCCAGCTCGCGAAGCACCTGGGCGCGCACGTGGCGACCACCGCCTCCGCCGCCAACGCCGACTTCGTGCGCGAGCTCGGCGCCGACGAGGTCATCGACTACCGCGCTCAGGACTTCGAGGCGCAGCTCTCGGGCTTCGACCTCGTGCTCGACAGCCTCGGCGGCGAGAACCTCGCCAAGTCGCTGCGAGTGCTGCGCCGCGGCGGCATGGCGATCGGCATCTCCGGCCCGCCCACTCCCGCGTTCGCCCGCCGGATCGGGCTCAACCCCGTACTGCGTCTCGCGATCACCGCGCTGAGCAGCAAGGTCCGGCGCCAGGCGAAGCGGCTCGGCGTCGACTACCGGTTCCTCTTCATGCAGGCCAGCGGCGATCAGCTCGCCCGGATCGCCGAGCTCGTCGACACCGGCGCCATCCGACCGATCGTGGGCGCGACCTTCCCGTTCGAGGAGACCCCCGAGGCGCTCTCCGCGCTCGGCTCGAGCCGCTTCCGCGGCAAGGCCGTCATCACCCACGCCTGACCCTCACCCCGAATCGTAGAGAGCGGACATCATGAGCAGCGAACCCGTCATCACCTCGCACGCGGAAGCACCCGCGAAGACGATCCGCGCCGGAGGGATCACCTTCGCCTACCGCGAGCTCGGCCCACAGGGCGGCATCCCCGTCGTGTTCTTCGTGCACCTCGCCGCCACCCTCGACAACTGGGATCCCCGCATCGTCGACGCCATCGCGGCGACCCGGCACGTGATCACCTTCGACCAGCAGGGCGTCGGCGCGTCCTCCGGCACCGTCCCCCGCACGATCGAGGAGGCCGCCGACGACGCCTACGCCTTCATCCGAGCCCTCGGCCACGACACCATCGACGTCTTCTCGTTCTCGATGGGCGGCATGATCGCCCAGGACCTGGTCGTCGAGCACCCCGAGCTGGTGCGCAAGCTCGTGCTCACCGGCACCGGCCCGCGCGGCGGCAAGGACATGGACAAGGTCGTCGGCACCACTTACTGGGACATCCTCCGCTCGGTCATCGCCCGCACCGACCCGAAGGAGTTCCTCTTCTTCAACCGCGACGCCGCCGGCAAGAAGGCCGCCAAGGCGTTCCTGGCGCGCCTGCAGGAGCGCACCGTCGACCGCGATGCGGCCATCGGCACCAAGGCGTTCAGCACCCAGCTGCAGGCCATCCGCCGCTTCGGGCGCTCCGCGCCCTCAGACCTGTCGAAGCTCACGCAGCCGACCCTGATCGCCAACGGCGACAACGACCGCATGGTGCCCTCCGTGCTCTCCGAGGACCTGCACCGGCGCATCGAGGGCTCCGAGCTGATCATCTACCCGAACTCCGGCCACGGCGGCATCTTCCAGTACTGGCAGGAGTTCGCCCCCGTCGCGGCGAAGTTCCTCAGCGCCTGACCCTTCTCGGACCGATGCCCGCGCCCCGAGCGGGCAGGGGCCGATGCCGCGGTCGGTGGGATCGTGCCGACCGCGGCACCGGCGGTCCGGTTCAGCCGGCGGTGCGCTGCAGCTGCGGGTAGACGGCCTCGAGCGGCGCGCTGAGGGCGGCCTTCAGCTGCACCGACGTCTCGTCGGCCAGCACCTCGTACTCGCCGGCCTCGGTGGCGTCGAGCACCTTCGCGACCAGCACGGCGGGGTCGAGCTTCGGCTCGGTCGCGTGCGCGGCCATGGCGGTGTCGACGTAGCCCACGTGCACGCCGACGACGTGCACGCCCGCCGGAGCGAGCTCGAGGCGGAGCGAGTTCGTCGCCGACCACAGCGCCGCCTTGCTCGCGCTGTAGACGCCCGCGAGGGCGAACCAGCTCAGGGCGGAGTGGATGTCGATGATCGTCGAGCCGGGGGTGTTGGCGGAGAGCACCGGGGCGAAGGCCCGGGCGAGCAGCACGGGGCCGAAGAAGTTGATCTCCATGTTGGCGCGCAGGTCGGCCTCGCTCACCTCGAGCAGGCTGGCCGTGGGCGGGTTGGCGCCGGCGTTGTTGATCAGCACGGTGACGTCGGACGCGGCCTCGACGGCCGCCGCGATCGAGGCTGCGTCGGTCACGTCGAGCGTGAGCGGCACGATGCGCTCGTCGTCCCAGGCACGGGGGTTGCGAGCGCTCGCGTACACCTTGGCGGCGCCGCGGGCGAGGGCTTCGCGCACGAAGTGCGTGCCGATGCCGCCGTTCGCGCCGGTGACGAGCACGACGGCTCCGGTCAGTGAGGGCATGGGGTTCCTGCTTTCGTGGGTCGTTCGAAATGGGAGCGGCGGGCCGGCCGCAGGCAGCGGGCGGCCCGCCGGCGCGCGTCAGTCGCGCGCCAGGGCCGGGTAGTCGGTGTACCCGGCCGCGCCGCCGCCGTAGAGCGTGGTCGGGTCCACGTCGTTCAGCGGGGCGTTCTCGCGCAACCGCTCGACGATGTCGGGGTTGGCCAGCGCGAAGCGTCCGAGCGGGGCGATGTCGGCGAGCCCCGCCTCGATGTCGTCGGCGATCTGATCGCGCTCCCGGCCGTAGCGCACGACCAGCAGCGCGGTCGGCCACGCCTCGCGCATCGCCCGCAGCAGCGCATCGTCGCCGAGGTGGTGCACGTGCAGGTAGGCGAGCCCGAACGGCGCGAGCGCGCCCACCAGCTGGCGGTACTGGGCGTGCACGGCATCGGCATCGCCCTCGTCGAGCCCGCCGAGCGGGAAGGCCGGCGAGATGCGGATGCCGGTGCGGTCCGCGCCGATCTCCTCGGCGACGGCGGCCGCGACCTCGACGACGAGGCGCGAGCGGTTCTCGATCGACCCGCCGTAGGCGTCCTCGCGGTGGTTCGCGTTCGGCGCCAGGAACTGGTGCAGCAGGTAGCCGTTGGCGGCGTGGATCTCGACGCCGTCCGCGCCGGCCGCGATCGCGGAGGCCGCGGCATGCCGGAAGTCGGCGACGACGCCGGCGATCTCGTCGGTACCGAGGGCGCGCGGCACCGGGGTCTGCTGCTTGCCGGCGGGGGTGATCATCTCCTGCTCGGCGGAGATCGCCGAGGGCGCGACGGGCTGGCGGTGGTGGGGCGTGTTGTCGGGATGCGCGATGCGCCCGACGTGCATGAGCTGGATGAACAGGCTGCCGCCGCCCGCGTGCACCGCGTCGGCGACGCCCCGCCAGCCCTCGATGTGCTCCGGGGTGTGGATGCCGGGCGTGTTCAGGTAGCCCTGCCCGTCCTCTGAGGGCTGGGTGCCCTCGGTGATGAGCAGGCCGAGCCCGGCGCGCTGCCCGTAGTACTCGGCGACGAGCGGACCGGGCGTGCCGTCGGCCTCGGCCCGGTTGCGGGTCATCGGCGCGAGGGCGAGGCGATGGGGCAGGTCGAGGCGGCCGACGGCGATCGGCGTCCAGAGCGACGAGGGCAGGGTCATGATGTGGGTTCCTCCACTGATCGGTGATGCCGCGGGACGCGCCCGGGCCGCCAGATCGTGGGAGGATCGGGGGTCGGGTGAATCCATTCGACAGTGACTAGACTCACAATTGAGTTCAGTCAGAGACTATTCCCGGAGCAGCGAGATGGCCACCGATTCCCAGCCGTTGGGGCGACGCGAGCGCAACAAGCAGCAGAAGCTCGAGCGCATCGTCGCGGCGGCGAGCGAGCTCTTCGCCGAGCGCGGGGTCGACGAGGTCACGACGCAGGAGATCGCCGAGCGCGCGGACATCGGCGCGGGCACCCTCTTCCTCTACGCCAAGTCCAAGGGCGAGCTGCTGCTGCTCGTGCAGAACGCGCACTACGCGGAGGCGCTCGAGCGCGGGCGGGCGGCGGCCTCCGCCACGACCACTGCGCTCGACGCGGCGATGGCCATCGTGCAACCGGTCGTGGAGTGCAACCGACGACAGGTCGAGAACGGGCGCACCTATCTGCGCGAGATGGCGTTCGGTGACCCCGAGGAGCCCCGTCGCGCCGAGGCGCTCTCCATCGCCGCCGAGACCGAGGCTGCGATCGCCGCCGAGCTCGCCGGCGAGGGACGAGCGGATGCGGCGACCGCCGCCTCGCAGGCGCGGGTCATCACGGCCATCATGTTCGTCACGATGGCGATGGGCGCGAACGCGGCCGCTTCGACTGCGGACATCGCGGCGGAGATCCGCGGCCAGATCAGCCTGCTCCTGCGAGCCTGACCCGCTCGATCGGGCCGGGCGCGGTCAGTCCTTGCGCGGCCAGGTCGCGGCCCCGCGCTGCTCGATCGCCTCGTTGAAGCGGCGCAGCAGGTCGGCGAACTGCGAGACCTCCCCCGCGGACCAGTCGCCCATGATCTCGCCGATCGCCGAGACGTAGCGCGTGCGAGCGCGCTGCAGGCGCTCGAGGCCGTCGGCCGAGATCACGAGCTTGCGGGCCATGCCGCCGTCGGGATCGGGGATGCGCTCGATCAGCCCCGCCTTCATCGCGGCGGTGGTCTGCCGCTGCAGCGTCGAGGCGTCGAGGCGGAAGGCCTCGCTGAGCTCGGCGATCGACATGGGGCCCTGCACGTGCAGCCGGCTCAGCAGCAGGTAGGCGCTGCGCTCGAGGCCGCCCTCGGTGCGGTGCTGCGCGATCGCGTAGCGGCTCAGCAGCATCTGCTCGTACTCGACGTCGGCGTCGCGCCGTTCCATGCGGGCTCCTCTCGGCGGACCCCATCCTATCCGCTATATGCATCATGCATAATTTGTGTAGAGTGCATATCTGCCGTCGACCCGAGGAGCACCGTGACCGCCACCCGCACCGCCCGACCCGGACTGCTCATCGGCGTGCTCGCCTTCGCCGGCATCGCCGCCTCGATCACGCAGACGATGATCACCCCCCTCATCGCGCTGCTGCCGGGCATCTTCGACACCTCCTCGGCGAACACCGCCTGGATCGTCACGGCCACGCTGCTGGCGGCCGCCGTCGCGGTGCCGATCGCCGGCCGCCTGGGCGACCTCTTCGGCAAGAAGCGCATGATCCTCGTCAGCACGCTGCCGCTCATCCTCGGCGCCGTCGTCTGCGCGCTCGCCCCCACGGTCGAGATCATGATCGCCGGCCGTGCGATGCAGGGCCTCGGCATGGGCATGGTGCCCCTCGCGATCGCGCTGCTACGCGACGGCGTACCGCGCGAGCGGCTCTCCTCCGCCATCGCCACCGTCAGCGCCACGCTCGGCATCGGCGGCGCTGTGGGCCTGCCGGTCGCGGCCGCGGTCATCGAGTTCGCCGACTGGCGCGCGCTCTTCTGGGGCAGCGCGGTCGTGACAGCCCTCACCGCGGTCGCGATCCTGCGCGTGGCCCCGAACTCCCCCGCGGGCGCCCGCGGTCAGCGCTTCGACGGCCTCGGCGCCGCCGGGCTCGCGGTCGGCCTGGTCAGCCTGCTGCTCGCGGTCTCCAAGGGCTCGGAGTGGGGATGGGCGTCGCCGCTCACCCTCGGCCTGCTCGCGCTCGCCGTCGTCGCACTGCTGCTCTGGGGCGTCTGGGAGCTGCGCACGAAGGATCCGCTGGTCGACCTGCGCACCACCGCCCGTCCGCGCGTGCTGCTCACCAACGTCGCCTCGATCTTCGTCGGCTTCGGCATGTACGCGAGCATGCTGGTGCTGCCGCAGGTGCTGCAGCTGCCCTCGTCCACCGGGTACGGGCTGGGCCAGAGCATCCTGCAGGCCGGCCTCTGGATGGCCCCCGCCGGCATCATGATGCTGCTGCTCTCCCCCGTCGGCGGACGCCTCACCGACGCCCGCGGCCCCAAGTTCACCCTCGTGCTCGGCGCGACGATCATCGCCGCCGGCTACGGCGTCGCCCTGCTCGGCATGGGCAGCACCTGGGGCATCCTCGCCACCGGCCTCGTCATCAACAGCGGCGTCGCCTTCGCTTACGGCGCCATGCCGGCGCTGATCATGGGCGCGGTGCCGCAGAGCGAGACCGCCGCCGCCAACGGCTTCAACGCGCTCATGCGCTCGCTCGGTACCACGATCGGCGCAGCGGTGATCGGCGTCGTGCTCTCGCAGATGACGACGCCGCTCGGCGCCGTGGCGGTGCCGTCGGAGTCGGGCTTCCGCATCGCGCTGATCCTCGGCGCGGGCATCGCCGTGATCGCCGCCGTGCTGGCAGCGGTCATCCCGGCCTCGAAGCCCGTCGAACGCGCCGTGGCGATCGAGGCGGAGCCGGAGCGGGTCTCCGCCTAGCCCTCCTGCGGCACCCGCACGCGCAGCGCGCCCTCGTCGACGGTGGTGCGGAACGCGACCGCGCGGCCGAAGCCGTCACCGTCGAGCTCGATCTCCTGCGGGGTCTCGAAGCGGGCCGAGAAGCGGCGGGCCTGCACGTAGTTGAGCGCGTCGATCGGCCGCTCGCCGAACAGCTTGCGCAGCGGGGTGCGGCGGATGATGCCGTTCTCCAGCACCACCTTCGCGATCACCTGCAGCCAGCTGCCCACGCCTTCGGGGCTGAGCAGCAGTACGTCGAACAGGCCGTCGTCGATCGACGCATCCGGCAGCAGCAGGATGTTGCCGGTGAGGGTGCCGCAGTTGCCGACGATCACGGTGTTGGCCTTCAGCCGCTTGCGCGAGCCGTCGTCGAGCCGGTAGCGCAGGTGCAGCACGTTCTCGTCGCGCAGCGCCACGACGATCGCCTTGACGTAGGCGAGCCAGCCGATCTTGGCCTTGAGCTCCTCGTCGGTGGCGGCGAGCATCTTGGCGTCGATGCCCACGCCGGCCATGACGAGGAAGGCGTGCCTGGCGACCGAGCCGTCCTCCTTGCGGATCTCGATGCGGCCCAGGTCGATCGCGCGCTCGTCGCCGGTGAACGCGGAGTGGATCGAGTGCTCGACGTCGTCGAGGGTCAGGTTCATGTTGCGGGCGAGCAGGTTGCCCGTGCCCGAGGGCAGCAGCGCGAAGGCCACGTCGTGCCCGGCCACCGTCTCGGCCACGATGCGTACGGTGCCGTCGCCGCCGGCCGCGATCACCAGGTCGACGCCCGCGTCGAGCGCCTCCTGCGCGGCCCCGCGGCCCGGGTCCTCCTTCGAGGTCTCGAACCAGAGCGTCTCGTCCCAGCCGGCCTCGGCCTGCTCGCGGTCGACGACGGCCTTCACGGCGTCGAGATCGATTTTGACGGGGTTGTAGACGACGGCTGCGCGCACGGACGGTACCTCTCGATGGGACGGATGTGGGCCATCCTCATCCCATCGCAGCGGAGCGGATGCGCGCTCGAGTCCACCCCGCGCTCGCAGGTTCCGTGCCGCCGGGCGCGGTCTCAGACCGCGGCGCCGGTGAGGATGGCGTTGCACTCGCGCTGCAGCGCGACATCCGCCCACATCGGATGGTGCGGCGCCGCGTTCGAGCACACGATCGACCCCCAGGCCCCGTAGCGCGCCGACAGGCGCATCGCGGTGCGGCACCATCCGGCGCCGATCGCGTCCTCCTCGAATCGGCCGTGCAGCGGCGTGTAGCCGACCCAGCCCTCGCCGAAGACGAGCGGCAGACCGCGCAGCCTCGCGAAGTCCGAGGCCGCGGCGATCCAGTTCGCGAGCCGCTCGCGCATGAGCGGCGCCCACGCGTGGTACCGCTCGACGAGCCAGCGGTCGAAGGCGGCCGGGTCGCACCAGTCGTGCAGGTAGAGCTCGCGGCCGACGACGGTGGCCTCCAGCTTCCAGGCGTTCTCGGCGCCGGGATGCCAGTCGTCCAGGTCGGGTGCGCCCGGTCGCAGCAGCTCGTCGCGCACCCGCTGCTGCGGGAACGGCAGCGCGGGCGAGCGCAGCGCGAACTCGGTCTGCATCTGCTCGAGCACGCCGTTGATGTACGGGTGGAAGACCGCCACCTCCATGTTGCGGGGCAGGTCGGCGAGCGATCCGGTGGGCACCCCCGCGTAGTTGGCCGTGCAGAGCACGTCGCGGTGCCGCTGCTTGAACGCGTCGATGCCGCGCTCGAGCCAGGGCGTGAGCTCGCGCACGGGGTCGCCCTCGACCCCGTCCGTGAGGCGGCTGAACTGCACCTCGTTGTGCAGCTCGACGAAGGCGATCGTGCCGTCGAGCCCCTCGGCGGCGAGCGCGTCGACCAGGTCGGCGAGCGCGTTCGCGAGGTGCACCGGTCGCTCGGCGGGCGGCACCGCGACGATGGCGTCGTACCAGCGACGGTCGGCCGAGAAGCTCGTCGACTGCTGGTACTCCCAGCTGGAGACGATCACCCGGAAGCCGTGCCGCTGCGCGGCGCGGAACAGCCGCAGGGTGTGCTCGAGCGGATCGAGCTCGGTGGGGCCGGCGATGTCGTACCAGCGGGTGCGCTGCCCGAAGCCGCCGCCGAGCGGCTCGATCCGCAGCGGCTCGGTGCTCGCCGCCGCCCCGAAGAGCCGCAACGGCATCGCGCAGATGCGGATGGTGTTGTAGCCGCGGTCCGCGGCCTGCTCGAAGGCCGCGTCGAGGTCGGCGAAGGGCTCCCCCGGCCCCGTGCGGGTGTACCAGCTGAAGTCCCACAGCGTGATCGTCAGCTGCTCGTCCGTACCCTGCACCGTTCGCGCTCCTCGCTCGCCGCCTCGGTCGGCGACCCTCCACGGTAGGCCGCGGGCGCGCATCCGCTCCATGGAGGCATCGACGGCCGCGCGTGGACGAAGCGACGACGCGTGTTCCTGAGATGCGGCGGTGAGCCCGCCCCATGGCCGGGAGGACGGACGGATGCTGGCCCCATCCCCTGAGAGGCGGTCCACCATGTCCCAGCGCAGCGGCAAGGCAGTGCAGTACGAGCGCTTCGGCGCGTTCGACGTCGTGCAGATCGTGCCGATCGAGCGGCCCTCCCCCGGCCCCGGCGAGATCGTCGTGGAGGTCGCGGCGGCGGGGCTCAACCACATCGAGCGCTTCCTGCGCGAGGGCCGGCTGCAGGATCGCCTGACGGTGGAGCTGCCCGCCCGGCAGGGCGTCGACTTCTCGGGTGTCGTCGTGACGGTCGGCGAGGGCGCGAAGCGCTTCAAGGTCGGCGACGAGGTGCTCGGCCACGCTCCCGAGGGCGGCACGCACGCCACCTGGGTGACGGTGCCCGAGACCGCCGCGATCCGCAAGCCCGTGCGCCTGCCCCTCGAGGTGGCGGGCGGCCTCTACCTGGCCGGCTGCACGGCCGTCGAGATCGTCGACGGTCTGCGGCTGGGTCGCGACGACACCGTGGTCATCAGCGCGGCGGCGGGCGGCGTCGGTCACATCCAGGCTCAGCTGGCGCGCCAGGCTGGGGCGCACGTGATCAGCCTCGGCAGCGACGGCAACCACGACTTCCTGCGGCAGATCGGCACGCATCCGGTGCTCTACGGCGACGGCGAGGAGCAGCGCATCCGCTCGGCTGCCGAGGGCCGGGCGATCACCGCGTTCATCGACAACCACGGCTCGGGCGCCGAGCTGGCTCGGCGGCTCGGCGTGGCCGACGGCCGCTTCGTCGCGAGCGAGCAGCGCCGCGACGTCGAGGTGCGCCTGCTGCGCGCACCCGCCGGCGACACCGAGAGCGAGCAGCGCCTGACCCGGCTCGCCAAGCTCGTGGCCGATCGGCAGCTCACCGTGCTGGTCTCGGGCTACTACCCCTTCGACCTCATCACCGAGGCCTACCGCGACCTGGCCGAGCTGCACTCGCGCGGCAAGGTCGTGGTGGGCATGCAGGCCGTCGAGCGCGGCGAGCGGCAGGGCTGGTACCTCACCGAGAAGGCCCGCACGCTGCACCAGCGCGCGGAGGCCTAGCGGGCGGCCCCGCTCGACTCGCGCACGACGAGCTCGCCCGCGATGAGCGACGGCCCCGTCGCGCCGCCCGCCAGGCGGTCGAGCGCGGCCTCGGCCATCGCCTCGATCGGCTGGCGCAGCGAGGTCAGCGGCGGGGCGCTGTACTCGCCCTCCCAGGTGCCGTCGAAGCCGACGACGGCCACGTCCTCGGGCACGCGGAGGCCGGCATCGCGCAGGGCGCGCAGCAGGCCGATCGCGATGAGGTCCGAGGCGGCGACCACCGCATCCGGCAGCTCGGCGAGCTGCGTCAGCAGGCGACCGGATGCGAGCCCGCCCTCCCGCGAGTAGACGGCCTCGATCGCCGGGCCGGGCTCCAGGCCCGCCGCGCGGCAGGCCTCCTCCCAGCCGCGGCGTCGCGGCTCCGGCCGGCCCCGCGCATCCGCGCCGGTCTCGCCGAGGAAGGCGATGCGGCGCCGACCGAGGGCGGCGAGGTGCGCCGCTGCCGCGGCGGCGCCGGCGGCGAGGTCCACGCCGATGCCGGTGCCCTCATCCGCTCGGTCCATGCTGTTGAGGAGCAGCCAGGGCACGCCCAGCGCGTCGATCGGCGCACGGTCGAAGGGGGCGCCGGCGAGCAGCAGCACGCCGTCGACCTGGCGGGCGGCGAGGTCGCGCATGCGCTCCCGCAGGGCCCGCTCATCGGGGGTGGAGGTGGTCAGCAGCAGGTCGAGACCGCGGGCGCGCGCCGCGTCCTCGACCGCGCTCGCCAGCTCGGCGAAGAAGGGGTTCGCGAAGATGCGGATGCCGCCGACCGGCGCGAGCAGCGCGACGGTGCGCGACGAGCCGGAGCGCAGCGCTCTCGCGGCCGCGTTGGGCTGGTAGCCGAGCTCGGCGATCGCGGCGCGCACCCGCTTGGCCGTGGCCGCGGCCACCGGCGCCCCGCCGTTGAGCGTGTACGACACCACGGCGTCGCTCACGCCGGCGAGGCGCGCGACGTCGCGGCGGGTCACGCGGCGGGGCTCGATCATGCCGACAACCTACTGGGGCAGCCGCTCTCCCACCGCGACCGGGGCGTCGCCGTGGTCGGGCACGGGCAGGCGCTCGCCGCCGCGGCGTGCCGACTCCATGGCCACGAGGCCGGGCAGCGTGTAGCGGGCCGCGACCCAGGCGTTCACCGCGGGCAGCGTGCCGGCGTTCGTCGCGCGCACGAAGTCGTCGACGAGCAGGTGGTGCGAGCCCTCGTGGCCGTTCGCCGCACCCTCGAGCTCGGCGGGCAGGCGCGCGGCCTCCTGCTCGTGGATCGGCGCGTGGCCGCTCACGAAGGCGGCGCGCAGCGCGGGCGAGACGTTCTCGAGGCGCGGGTCGTCGTGCTCCATGGTGGCCGTGGTGGCCAGCTGCTCGGTGACGTCCTCGACGCCCTCGCCGGTCTGCCAGACGCTCGTCTGCACGAGCTGCTCGAACACGCCCTCGGTGCCGAAGAAGCGGAAGCGGCTCTCGCGGATGGACGAGGGGTAGCCGACCCGGCGGAACTCGTTGATGCGCATGGAGCCGCCGCCGTCGAGCTCGAAGAGCGCGGTCATGTTCGAGAAGTCGTTGCCGAACATGCTGACCTCGGTGTCGAAGACCCCGTCGTCGGTGTGGTCGCGCATGCCGGTGCAGCTGACGCTCGTGGCGTGGGTGGGGATCGCGCCGAGCACGCCGCCGATCGAGTGGGTCGGGTACCACATGGGCGGGTAGCTGGCCGTGGCCTTCCATCCCTCCCCGCCGCTGTAGCGGTAGGCGTCGTAGAAGCCGTGGTCCATGTCGTGCAGGTAGTCGCCCTCGAGGTAGAACACCCGGCCGAAGGCCCCCTCGGCGTGCTTGCGGCGGGCGAAGACCGTCGCGGGGTTGTACTGGCTCGTCTCGCCCATCATGTAGGTGAGCCCGGTCTCGCGGACGAGGCGGATGATCTCCGCGATCTCCTCCGCGTCGCTCGCCATCGGCACGGCCGAGTACACGTGCTTGCCGGCCCGCAGCGCCCGCGCGACGAGCGGACCGTGCGTCCAGCGCTGCGTGAAGATCGCGACCGCGTCGACGGCCGGGTCCTCGAGCATCGCCTCGTAGCTCGCATGGGTGCCGGCCAGGCCCAGCTCGGCGACCAGCGCCTCCGCCCGACCGTCGATCATGTCGGTGACGGTGATCGCGCCGACCCCCGGGTGCCGGTGGAACAGCTCGGCGAAATGACCGCTGAACTGGCCGGCGCCGACGATGCCGAGGGTGAAGGTCATGGGTGCCTCCCGGGGTGCAGGGCGCGGCCCTGCGCCGTCGCCGGCTCCAGTATCGGCGCCGATTTTACTCGTGTCAATACGGGAGCGAGCGGATGCGCCGACGGCCCCGAGGGCGCGCCGGCGCAGGCGCGATCAGGCCGATTCGCCCCGGATCGCGGCGTCGAGGTAGGCCTCGGCCTCCTCGAGGCCGGTGATGCCGGGCACGAGCGCGAGCTCGTCGATGAGCTGCTTGCGCACCTTCTCGAGCAGGCGCTTCTCGCCCGGCGAGACGCCCTTCTCCCAGTTGCGGCGGCTGAGGTCGCGCACGACCTCGGCGAAGAGCAGGATGCTGCCGGTGGCGACCTTCTGCTCGTAGCTCTTGAAGCGGCGCGACCAGTTGGAGGGCTCCTCCACGAAGTCCTCGGCGAGCACGGCGCGCAGCTTGGCGAGCTCCTCGCCGGCGACGACCTCGCGCAGGCCGACCTCCTCGAGCTGGGCGACCGGCACCTGCAGGCTCAGCTGGTGCAGCTCAGAGTGCAGCGCGATCATGGGGGTCTCGACCCCTCCGACGGTCCTGTTCAGGTGCGCGGTGACGGTCAGCGCACCGTGTCGGGGGTGGACGAGGGTGCTGCCGAGTGCAGTAAGAATGTCGTGGCTCCGGTCGATCTCCCACCACACTGGCGTCTGCTCCGGGCCCGGGGTGGCGGTGGGGACGCCCACGGCGGGGCTGGAGCAGACTACGGAGGTTTCGTCGATTCGGCAACCCCTCCCCCGCATCCGCTCGCCCCGGCGGGCCTCGGGATGGCACGCTGGACCCGTGGCCTCCGTCTACCAGCGCGTGCTCGGCGAGCGCTTCGGCGAGCTCGATCCACGGCTGCAGCGCTACTTCGGCGAGATCCCGGCCGGCTCGGTCGGACGCGGCGAGGGCGTGTACGCCGAGGCGGGTTCGCGCCACCGATGGCTGCGCCCCGTGCTCGCCTGGCTGGCCTGGCGCCGCATCCTCTTCCCCGAGCACGGCCGCGACGTGCCCTTCACCGTCGTCAACACCCCCGGCGCCGACGGCTCGCTGAGCGCCGAGCGGCGCTTCGCCTTCCCGCATCGCGAGCGGATGATGGTCGACACCATGCAGGTGCGCGCCGGGCGGCTGATCGACCGCCTCGGGCGGCGCCGCGGCCTCGAGGTCGACCTCGACCTCTCCGTGCAGGACGGCGGGCTGCGGATGCGCTCCGGCGCCTTCCGCCTGCGCCTCGGCCCCCTGCTGCTGCCGCTGCCCCGCATCGCCGTCATGACGCTCGACGAGCGCACCTCCCCCGCCGACCCCGAGCGCCAGCGCGTGCAGGTACGGATCACCGCCCCGCTGCTCGGCGAGGTCTTCGTCTACCGCGGCGACTTCGCCTACGCGGTCGGCCCGGCCTAAGGCGCTCCGCAGGCCGCGGCGCTACGGTCGGCGCATGTCCCATCCCCAGGTCTGGTTCATCACGGGGGCCGCGCGCGGCATCGGGCGCGCGCTGACCCTCGCCGCTCTCGACGCCGGGCACGCGGTCTTCGCGACGGTGCGCGGCGAGCACGCGCTGCCCGAGCACGAGCGCCTCGCGGTGCACGTGCTCGACGTGCGGCACCACGACGACGCTCGCGCCGCCGTGCGCGCCGCCGTCGAGCGCTTCGGCCGCCTCGACGTGCTCGTCAACAACGCCGGCTACGGGCTGATCGGCGCCGCGGAGGAGGTGACCGAGGCCGAGGCCCGGGCCATCATCGACACCGACCTGCTCGGCGCGCTCTGGCTCTCGCAGGCGGCGATCGGCCCGATGCGCGAGCAGGGCTCGGGCCGCATCGTGCAGGTCTCCACCACCGGCGCGGTCGGCTCGATGCCGACGCTGGGCCTCTACAACGCCGCCAAATGGGGCCTCGAGGGCTTCAGCGAGGCGCTCGCGGCCGAGGTGCGCGCGTTCGGCATCGGCGTGACGATCGCCGAGCCGGGCGGCGTCGACACGGAGTGGGGCACCGGCAGCATGCGCTTCGCGACGCCGCTGCCCGCCTACGACGAGCTGCGCACCGGCGTCTTCGGCACCGCGGAGGTGCCGTGGCCGAGCGACGGCGGCACGGGCGGCGGCACCGCGCCCGAGGCGGTCGCCGCGGCGCTGCTCGCGCACGTCGCCGACGCCGACGCCGAGTCGCCGCTGCGGCTGCTCGTCGGCGACGACGCACCCGGCCAGGTCGCGGCGGCCCTGCGGATGCGCCTGGCCGACTATGGCCGGGACGCCCGCTTCGCCGAGGCCTGGGCCGCGCACGACGAGGACTGAGCCGGCCGGGTCGGGCGCCGGATCGACCCCGACCGCTCAGGCGCGAGCCGGTCCCGACCGCTCACAGGCCGGAGCCGACGGCGGCCGCGAAGCGGCCGGCCTGCTCGGCGAAGGCCGCGGTCAGCTCCACGGGCTCCACCTGCGACATGGGCGCCTCGAAGCGGCCGAAGAACGCGGCGAGCGCACCCCATGACCAGGCGCCCGCGGTGAGCCGGGTGCGCTGCTCGTCGAGCGGCTCCACCGCGCCGTCCCCGGCGAACGGCAGCACCCTCCGCGCTGGCAGCCCGAGCACGACCGAGCCCGTGCACGGCCACGCGCCGCTCGTGTCGGGGCCCGTTCCTCGGAATCGCGCCGAGACGTAGCCGTGCACGTCGCCGCCGGGCACCTCGCGCGGCGCGAAGCGCGCCCCGGCATGGGAGCGCGGGCGGATGCGGTCCGCCCGGAAGATGCGCCAGTCCGCGCGATCGAGATCCCAGGCCACGAGGTACCAGCGCCCGCTCGCCGCGACGACGTGGTGGGGCTCGGCCCGCCGCAGCGCCTCGGGGGCGTCCTCCCCGTACTCGAAGCGCAGCACCGTCCTCGCCCGCACCGCCTCGGCCAGTACGAGCAGCACCCCGGGCTCGGCCTGCGTCGCACCGGCGGCGGGAGGCATCGGCTCGACCTCGAGCGCGTCGACGCGGTGCCGAAGCCGCGCGGGCAGCACCTGGCGCACGGTGGCGAGCGCACGCAGCGCGTCCTCGCCGATGCCCGCGCCCGCGGCGGTCGCGGTGCGCAGCGCGATGGCCAGGGCGACCGCCTGCTCGTCGTCGAAGAGCAGCGGCGGCAGCTCGCTGCCGGCCTGCAGCCGGTAGCCGCCGTCCGGCCCCTTGACCGCCTGGATGCGGTACCCGAGCTCGCGCAACCGGTCGACGTCGCGCCGCACGGTGCGGTCGCTCACCGCGAGCCGCTCGGCGAGCACCGCACCCGGCCAGTCCCTGCGGGCCTGCAGCAGGGAGAGCAGCGCGAGCAGGCGTTCGGTGGGCGAGGACATGGATTCATCCTGCCGCGATGAGCGGACAGGATCTGACCGCTTCTGCGCGGATCGTGGCGGTCAGCACCGAGGGACACGCCCTCGGCGGAGCAGGAGCCATCATGAGCATCACCGTCACCCCGCACCTCAACTTCCGTGGCACCGCCCGCGCCGCCCTCGGCTTCTACGCCGGGGTCTTCGGCGGCGAGCAGCTCGTCGCCACCCACGCTCAGGCGTACGGCACGACCGATCCGACCGAATCCGATCTCGTCGCCTGGGGCCAGGTCGAGGCCCCGAACGGCTTCCGCGTCATGGCCTTCGACGTGCCCGCGCGCATGGACTACGACCCCGGCGTGATCCCGCTCTTCGTCGCGGTGCGGGGCGCCGACGCCGACGAGATCACCGACCTCTGGTCGCGCCTCGTCGAGGGCTCGACCGTCATCGCGCCGCTCGCCCCCGCCCAGTGGGCGCCGCTCTACGGCCAGCTCGTCGACCCCTTCGGCGTCACCTGGGTGCTCGATGTCGCCGCGGCGTGGGACGGCCAGCAGGCCTGAGGCGCGACAGCGAGCGGATGCGCGAACGCGCATCCGCTCGCCCGCCGGGCAAGCTGACCGCCGGCCTCGCGGCGGCGGCGGCTCACGTCGACAGGCGTAGCATTGGGTCCGCCGGTTGTCCGGTAGACGCAGTCGGCCATCCGACTCACTCGCTCCGCAGGGGTCGCCTGAGCGCCGGCCGGTCTGGATCTCCATGAACCACCGAGCCGAAGCCAACCCGGCGGATGCCCTCATCCGAGCCATCACCCGCCTCGAGGCGACCGAGGCCGCACTACGCAGCAGGCTGCGCAGCCGGTTCTCGGTGAGCAACACCGACGTGACGGCGCTGCAGCTGCTCGACCGCGCCGAGCGGCAGGGGCGCGAGCTCACGGTCACGGAGCTCTCGCCGCTGCTGGGCATCTCGAATCCGGCCTGCACCGCGCTCGTCAACCGCCTGGAGGCCGGCGGGCACGTGGCCAAGCGCGCCGTGCCGGGCAACCGGCGCTCTCGCCGCGTCGCACTCACCGACCGAGCCCGCGACGAGCTGCTCGCGGCCATGACGAGCACTCGCGAGCGGCTCGACGAGCTCGTGGTCGACCTCAGCGAGCTCGAGCTGCTCCGCGCGGTCGAGCTGATCGACCGCGTCACGGACGCGCTGGCGGGCGGCGCTCCGCTCGTCGTGCCGAGCCGCTTCGATACCTCGACACCAGCTCGGAAGAAAAGTTCAAATCTTTAAGCGAATCCCTCGCTTTATTTCGCTGACTGAATTACCTTGGAGACGTTGGACCGCATGCCAGCCCTCTCGACCGGAAGACCCCCGCATCCTCGCGGGGCACCGGCACCCGGGGCGATCCAGCTGAGAATGAGCGTTACGCCGCTCCAGTGAGCAGGTCGTCATGACCCTGAACCCCGCACTCCAGCACCCCGTCACCCCGCTGACGCGGCCGAAGTCCTCCGCCATGTGGATCGCCACCTTCAGCGGCGGCATCGCCGCCATCACCGCGGTGGCCGCCATGCTCATGCTCGCCCTCGGGCGCTGAGCCCCGCCCGCGCCATCGCGCGTCCCATCCCGCGCTCATCCCCGCGCCTTCCCGCGCCGCGCGGATCACCGTCGACCCCTTCGGAGGACCCCATGATCGGTCTCGCCACCGTGCACGACCTGCCCCGCGACCTCGCACTCGACGCCTTCAGCGTCTCGTCCTATCAGCTCGACGACGGCCCGCAGGAGGGCATGACGGTCGTCGAGGTCAACGACCGGCACCAGCAGGTGATCGCTCGCACCGTCACGGATGCGCAGGGCGGTCGCGAGGAGGTCGCCGACATCGTGCTCGCCCGCAGCCCGATCGAGCGCTGCGCCGACTTCGCGGTGGAGCCGTTCGGGCGCCGCAAGCGCGTCATCGCGCTCGTCGCGCTGCGCGTCTCGACGCGCACCGCCTCGCTCGACCAGCTGCGCGCGCAGAACGCCTTCGGCGCCACCGCCTGACCCCGACGACCCGTGCGGTCGCGGTCGCCACGCCCCCCGCACGGCGGGGTGCGCCGCTCGGCGGCGCATCCGCTCCTCCCTCCCGGTAGGGGTGCCGGGAGGGGGCCCCGGCCTCAGACCGAGATGGGCTGATCCGCTGCGACGGGCGCCGCCTCATCCAGCGAGGCGCCCCTGCGCCGGCCGCCCGCGGCCTTCTCCGGCACCGGTGCCGCGCCGCTCTCGCGCTGCTCGCGCAGGTGCTCGCGCGCCTCCGTCTGCCGCTCCTGCTCGGCGCCGCTCAGCACCGCGGCGCGGATGTGCTCGTTCGTGTAGCCGAACGCGTCGACGAGGTCCTGCGCGTGCGGCCGGATGCGCTCCACGAGCCGGTCGATGTACGCGGTGACCGCCTCGGCCCGCTGCTCGCTGAGCCGGCCGTGGATGAGGTACCAGGCCAGGTGCCGCTCCATGAGCCGGAAGCCGAACAGGTCGCGCAGCCAGGTGAGCACCCGCCGGGTGCCCTCGTGCTCGACGGCCTCGAGGCCGCGGGTGAACGCCTCCCACTGCTCGAGCTCGGCGTGCGCCCGCGCGGCCTCGATGAGCTCGTGCTGGTGGCGGTTGAAGATGCGCGCGGCCTCCGCGCGATCCGCTCTCGACGCGGGCCGCAGCTTGGCGGCGAGCTCGGCCACCATGGTCTCCGCGCGATCGGCCAGCAGCTCGTGCTGGCTCTCGAGATCGCGCACCTGCACGACCGAGCGCGCCGTGGATCCGAGATCCGCGATCCGCTGCCCGGCCCGGCGCAGGCCGCTGCGCGAGAGCAGCCGCTCGCTCGCCTGGTCGACGACGAAGGAGGCCATCGCGCCGAAGTCCGCCTTGGCGAAGCGCCGGCTGTAATCGGTGAGCAGCCGCTTGCCGACGAGCTGCAGCAGCACGGTGTTGTCGCCCTCGAAGGTGGCGTAGACGTCGAGGTCGGCGCGCAGGCCCACGATGCGGTTCTCGGCGAGGAAGCCGGCACCGCCGCAGGCCTCGCGGCACTCCTGCAGGGTCTCGAGCGCGTGCCAGGTGGAGAGCGACTTGAGGCCGGCGGCGAGGGTCTCGAGATCCTGCCGGTCGTCGTCGCCGTCCTCGGCGCCCGAGAAGACCGCGTCGAACTTCTCGAGCAGGCCGTCGTGGGCGAAGGACGCCGCGTAGGTCGTGGCGAGCAGCGGCAGCAGGCGGCGCTGGTGCTGCTGGTAGTCGAGCAGCACGACCTCGTCGTGCTCGTCGGCCGCGGTGAACTGGCGACGCTGGTTGCCGTAGCCGATCGCGATCGCGAGCGCCGCCTTCGAGGCCGAGACGGAGGCGCCGTCGAGCGAGACGCGCCCCTGCACGAGCGTGCCGAGCATGGTGAAGAACCGTCGGCCCGGGCTCGCGATCGGCGAGGAGTAGGCGCCGTCCTCGGCGACCGCCCCGTAGCGGTCGAGCAGGTTCTCGCGCGGCACCCGCACGTGGGTGAAGTGCAGCCGTCCGTTGTCGATGCCGTTGAGGCCGCCCTTGAGGCCGTCGTCCTCGCCGCCGACACCGGGTAGGAAGGCCCCGGCCTCGTCGCGGATCGGCACGTAGAAGGCGTGCACGCCGTGGCCGACGCCGTCGGTCACGAGCTGCGCGAAGACCACGGCCGCGCGGCCGTGCAGCGCCGCGTTGCCGAGGTAGTCCTTCCACGCGCCGCGGAACGGGGTGTGCAGGTCGAAGCTCTGCGAGGAGGCGTCGTAGGTGGCGGTGGTGCCGATGCTCGAGACGTCCGATCCGTGGCCGGTCTCCGTCATGGCGAAGGCGCCGGGCATGCGCAGGTCGACGATCTCGGGCAGGAAGCGCTCGTGGTGCGTCTCGGTGCCGAGGTGCAGCACAGCGGCGCCGAAGAGGCCCCACTGCACGCCCGACTTGATCTGCAGGCTCGGGTCGGCCAGCACCAGCTCCTCGAAGCTCGCGATGTTGCCGCCGTGGTTGGACTCGCCGCCGAAGCGCTCCGGGAACGCCCGCTGGATGGCCCCCTCCCGCACCAGGCCGTGCAGCTGCTCGAGGGTGCGCGCGCGGTGCTCGGCGAGCGTCTGGCCCTCGATGCGCTGGAACTCCGGGCGGCTCACGAGCCCGCGGGTGGCGAGCCGCTCCTCGGCCCAGCGGCCGAGCAGCTGGCGGCCGAGACCGGCGATGTCGATGCGTGCGGCGGGGTCGGACATGTGCGCTCCTCGATGAACTCGGGGGCTGTGCTGCGCCCCTGCCGCCACGGTAGGCGACCTCCAATGCGGTGGCGCGATCGTGGTGGGAACCGCACAACGCTGCAGCGGATGCGGTCGCCTCCCGCTGTGGGCGTCCGCCAGGCGGGGCGGATGCGCGCGATCCGTAGGCGGGCGGGCCGCCAGCGGCTACGCTTCGAGCACTCCCCGCCGCATCCCGCACCATCCGATCCAGCCCGTCCCCTGACCGGGCGTCCACGAGGTGCCCCGTGCGCAGACCCAGCTCCCCTCACCGCCGTCGCCTCTTCGCGGTCGCGGGCGTCATCGCCGCGGCGGGCCTCGTCGCCGGGATCGGCGCCTTCTGGGCCGGCCAGCGCGCGGTCGTGACGCCGCCCGAGGCGGCGGCGCCCCTGATCGAGCCGGACGTGCTCGAGGGCGAGACCTTCGACCCGCTGCAGCGGGCACGGCTCGCCGAGCTGCGCGCCTTCACCGACTGGCTCGACGCCGCCGGAGCGGAGGGCTTCATCGGCGAGATCGGCTGGCCGGCCGCGAGCGACCCCGGCTGGGATCCGCTCGGCCGCTACTGGTACGACCTGGCCGGGCAGGAGGGGCTCTGGACCGCGGCCTGGGCGGCCGGCAGCCATTGGTCCGACGACTACCGCCTGGTGACCTACGGCGGCACCGGTGTGCTGAGCACCGCCGGCGGGCAGGGCCTCGTGCTCGAGCAGCTGGAGGCGGACCGCGCGGAGGACGGTTCGGGCGCGCGGCACGGCGTGAACCTGGCCGGCCTCGAGTTCGGCACGGGCGAGGGCTTCTCGGCGGCGCGGCCGGGCGAGCTCGGCACGGACTACTTCGCCGAGGCGCCCGAGTCCTACGCCTGGCTCGCGGACCGCGGCGTCGACCTCGTGCGGCTGCCCGTGCGGTGGGAGCGGCTGCAGCCCGACCCCGGCGGCGCCCTCGACGATCAGCACGCGGCGCTCGTGGAGCAGCAGCTCGACGCGGCCGAGGCCGCGGGCGTCGACGTGATCCTCGACCTGCACAACTACGGCGCCCACGGCGCGGACCTGCTCGGCTCGGCCGCACTGCCGGACGACCGGCTCGCGCGGTTCTGGCTGGCGGTCTCGGAGCGGTGGGGCGCGCATTCGGCTCTGCTCGGCTACGGCCTCATGAACGAGCCGCACGGTCTCGGCGGCGGCGACGAGCGGGGCGCCGCGGCGGCCTGGGAGGCGACCACGCAGGGGGTCGTCGACGCCCTGCGCGATGCCGGCGACGAGCATCTGCTGCTCGTCGCCGGCTACGACTGGTCGAGCCTGGCCCGCTGGAGCGACAACCATCCGAGCGGATGGATCGACGACCCCGCGGAGTCCTTCCGCTACGAGGCGCACCACTACTGGGACGCCTTCGGCGCGGGCGCCTACGACCGCCCCTACGCCGAGGAGCTCTCGACGGTCGAGGCGGGCAGCGGCACCGGCTGAGTCGCGGGCGGCTCGGCGACGACCCGGCTCGGGTCCGCGGCGAGCGCCGCCGCGATCAGCCCGGCCACCTGCAGCCCGTCGCGCACCGCGTAGTTGGTGCCGCGGTCCTCGGGGAAGACCTGCGAGAAGTTCGCGAGGAAGTAGCCCGGCAGCGGGGTGCGCATGGCGGGGATGCGCGACTCGTAGGTGACGTCGACGATGTGCTGCGCGTTGCGGAAGCGGAACACGTGCGACTCCACGACGAGGTCGGGCGAGAACTCGGGGATCAACTCCGCGAGACCTGCGAACCAGCGCTCGCGCAGCGCATCCTCGTCCATCGTCATCAGCTCGTGGTCGTTGGGCACGTAGTCGCCGATGTAGTAGATGTAGCGGCCGCCCGTGTTCTCGGCGCCGATGAGCGAGTCGAGGCTGAGGAACACCAGGAACGGGGCGTCGAGGTCGTGGATCTGGTGCCAGTAGGTGTCGGTGATCGGATGGCTCGTCGTGACGATCATGAGCGCGGCGCCGAGGTAGTCGATGTCGTTCAGCTGCTTCGCGTACTCCGGGGTCATCGCCGGGTGCTGCGAGGCGGCGCGAGCCAGCGCGTTGCTCGGGATTGCCCCCAGCACGGCGTCGAAGCGGCGCACCTCGCCGTCGACGACGAGCGCGGGCTTGCCCTCCAGCTGGTGGAACGCCGTGATCGGCGTGGAGGTGCGCAGCACCGCGCCGCGCCGCTCGAGCTCCTCCACCCAGCGGTCGACCATCACGCGGAAGCCGCCCGTGAAGTAGCCCAGCCGCTCGGTCTGCTCGCCATCGATCTTCGACGTCTGCCGCACGTGGATCCGGGTCCAGAGCCACGCCATCGTGATCCGGTCCCAGTAGATGTCGAACTTGCCGACCAGCAGCGGCTTCCACACGATGTCGGTCGCCCGCTTGCCGTTGACGCGGCAGAGCCACTCGTAGGCGGTGACCTTCGTGAGCGGATGCCAGTTGCGCAGCGAGAGCGTGCGCAACCCCGTCAGACCCGTGCGGATCCGGTCGACGAGGCTCAGCGGCGTGAAGCGCAGCAGCTCGAGCGGCGTCGTGAACCCGTAGCGCCTGCCCTGGTGGAAGGCCTTGATCGAGCTCGGGTGGAAGCTCAGCTTGTCGCGGATGCCGAGCTCCTCGGCCATGTCGGTCATCCAGTGGTCGGTCGTGTAGAGGAAGTGGTAGGCCCGCTCGAGCGGGAAGCCGTCGTCGAGCTCGAAGCCGGCGACGAGCCCGCCGAGGGTCGGCGCCGCCTCGAAGACCTCGATGCGGTGGCCCGCCTTGGCGAGCTCGTAGGCGGCGGTGAGGCCGGTGAACCCCCCTCCGACGACGGCGATGCGGGCGGGGGCTGCTGCGTGGTTCATGCGACGTTCCTTCCGGTGGATGCGGCGAAGGTGATGCGGGAGTTGAGCCGGTACTGCAGCAGCAGCACGACGGGCAGCGTGAGGCCCTTGGCCAGCAGCGGCTCGGACTGCAGCACGTCGACGAGCAGCGCGAGCATGAGGCTGCTCACCACCCAGCCGGCACCGGTGACGAGCGCGAAGCTGATGAAGCGCGCCACGATGCGGTCGCGCACCTTGAAGTTGACGACGCTGTTGGCGCCGAAGCTCGCCACCATCGCGGCGAAGGTCGAGACCGTGTTCGCGAAGACCGGATGCAGGCCGGTCGCCTCGACCAGCAGGGCGTAGATGCCGAGGTCGACGACGAGGGCGCCGCCGCCGATCACGGCGTACAGCAGCAGGTTGCGGTAACGGCGGGCGAGGGCGCGCAGGCGCGACCGCCTCGGGGCGGGTGGGGCGATGGTGACGTTCACGGGGATCCCCTCGTCGTTCTTCACAGCAGCGCCACGCGGGATCGCGTGGGCAGGTCGTCCTGCAGGCGGTGCCAGGCGTGCAGCCAGGCGAACTCGACGAGCCCGCCGGTGAAGGCGCCGGTGGTCGGATCGATCCGAGTCGCGATGCGCTCGCGGTAGAGCGCCTCGGCGTCGAGCCCCAGGTCCCGGGCGGCGGCGAGCATGGTCGAGGCCGTGCCCGAGGCGAGCCCCGGTACGGCGTCGGCGTACGCCAGCACGAGCGGGGCGAGCGCGTCGACGAGCGCTGCCGCTCGGGCGTCGCCCTGCGCGTCGTCGACCAGCAGCGCCGGCAGCAGGCGCAGGGTGTCCTCGCCCAGCGCATCCGCTCCCGGCCCGATCACGGGCTCCGCACTGGCCAGCTCGTCGTCCTCGTCGAGCACGATCCAGTCCGGGACGGTGCCGCGCTCGTCGAGCACACGCGCCAGGAAGGCGTAGCCGTCGTCGACGAGCCGCAGCCAGTCGTGCTCGGGCAGCGCGACGGCGAGGGAGCGGTAGAGGGCGGGGTCGAAGGTCGACGGGTTCATGAGCTGGTCGTCCACGGATCCGTCTGCCGAGGAGTCGAGCAGGCGCAGGCCGCCGCGCTCGAAGGTGCACTCGACCCACCAGTCCGCGGCGAGCGCCGCCGCCTCCCCGTGGAGCGCCGGGTCATCCCAGGTGCCGGCAGCCTCGACGAGCAGCCCGATGAAGCGCTGATCGGCCGCGCAGTCGGTGTCGGCGCTGACGAGGGCGCCGGTGCCGTCCGGCTGCGTGCGCCACAACCGCGAGGCGAGCACGTCGTCGGCACGGTGGCGGAAGTGGTCGCCCGTCCACTGCCAGACGCCGCGGAAGGTCGCCTCGTCGCCCTCGGCGAGCGCCTGCTCCATGGCGAGCGCCTGGTCGTCGGAGGTCGTGTCGCCGGCGGGCGTGGTCAGCACCTGCCCGTAATCGACGATCCAGTCGTCGCGGAAGCGCGTCCACGCGTCCTGCAGCACGATGCCGTTGCGGCTCTTGGTGGCGTAGACCTGCGCCCAGTCGCCGTTGGTCGAGATGCCCGCCGGCAGGTCGATGTAGCTCGAGCTGCCCTCGGTGAACGAGGCCCGCAGCTCGGAGTGCGCGAGCAGCTCGGCCACCCGCGGCACGGTGCCCTGCGAGATCTGCTCCACCACCTCGTGGGTGAGCACGAGGTAGTCGATGTCGCGCCAGTCGTCGTCGTAGCGCTCGCGCGATTCCGGATCGTACTCGGCGCTGAAGAAGTAGATCGTGTCGTCGTAGTCACCCTCCTGCGCGAGCTCCGGGTAGACGTAGTTGTCGGCCACGATCACCGCGTCGACGGGCACCTCGCGCTCGATCCAGGCCAACGCCGCCTCCTGATTGCCCGTCTCGTCGACGTCGAGGTGGCGGTGGTCGACGACCACGGCGTAGCCGGCCACGAGCGTGCCGGCCAGGGCGGTGGCCGCCAGTCCGCGCATCCGGCCCGGCGCGAGGCCGCTCAGCCAGGCGCTGAGCAGGCCCAGCGCCATCGCGAGGAAGGGCAGCGCCGGCACCACGTAGAGGTCGATGACGATGCCGCCGCGGGCCAGGAACAGCAGGTAGGAGAGCAGGAAGACGACCACGGCCAGCGTGCCCGGCGAGCGGAAGCGGTGCAGGAGCAGCAGGAGCAGCAGGCCGACGCCGGCGACCGCTCCGATCGCGAGCGTGTACCAGTCCTTCGCCACCCACGAGCCGACGCTCTGCAGGAAGCTGCTCGCCGGGTCCCACGGCCAGGCGAAGTCGCCGCGGCCGAGCTGCAGCCCGAAGGTGTCGACGAGGCTCACCCGCAGCGGCTCGCCGTCGGCGCCGATCGGCGCGGGCAGCAGCTCCTGGTTGAGCAGCGCGTAGAGGAAGAAGAGCAGCACCGTGCCGCCCGCCGCGCCCAGCCAGCACAGCAGTGCGTGCTTGCGCTGCAGCCCGCGGGCGCCGAACCAGAGCAGCACCAGGAAGCCGAGCCCGAAGAACACGGCGTTGAGCTTGGTGAGCACCGCGATGCCGAAGACGAGGCCGCTCAGCGCGGTGGAGCCCAGGGTGAGCGGGCGCCGCAGCAGCAGCACGATCGCCAGCAGCACCCAGAGCACCATGAGGTTGTCGAGCAGCACCCGGCGGTGGAAGTAGACGCCGATCGGCGAGAGCGAGAAGGCGAGCACGGCGATGACGCCGGCCGTCAGCCGCCCGCCCGCGAGCCGGGTGGCGACCACGTAGAGCAGCCCGGTGCTCGCCAGGTGCACGAGCAGCATGAGCACGCGCCCCGCCTCGAGCATGCCGCCGAAGACGGCCCCGCCGCCCGTGAGCGCCAGCCACCCGCCGACGGCGATCCAGCCGAGCGGGGCGTGGTCGTAGCGGTAGGTGTGCACGTCGAGCCGGCCCTCGGTCACGAACGCCCAGCCCCGCGAGAGGTAGGTGGCCTCGTCGTTCTCGAAGTACGGGTAGCCGAACATGTTCCAGCCGTGCACGACGCCGCTCAGCACGAGCAGGGCGAGCAGGATCAGCAGCTCGGCGTGCGAGCGGATGAGCGGATGCGCGCGCGGGCGCACCGCGGCGGCGTGGGCGGTCACGACGCCTCGGCGATCATGACCGGCACCGGCGACGTGACCGGTGCGAGCACCGGCGCCGGCACCGGCTGGGCGCCCTGAGCACCCAGCCGGTGCTGGCCGGTGTGCACGGTCTTCTCCCAGCCTCGACTCCCCGCGAGCTCGCGGGTCATCGCGCGGACCGCGCTCACCATCAACAGCCCCTGGTACGGGATGAAGCTCAGCACCAGGAGCAGGTATCGGAAGGGGGAGATCCGGATCCCCTGGTCCCTTCCGAACTCGTAGAGGCCGACGATGCTCGTGAGGAGCATGACGACGGCCAGCAGCAGCGGGGCGAACGAGAGCAGGCTCACGAGCACCGGCAGCTTCGTCGTGGCCCCGATGATGATGAAGAGCGGCGCCGAGGCGATGACGACCGCCATGAAGCTGGGCGCGATGAGCACGGAGCCGATCAGCACGACCTTGCGGGCGCTCGGCAGTTTCAGCCACTCCCCCTTGCGCAGGATCTGCAGGAAGCCCTGATTCCATCGGGTGCGCTGCTTCACGAAGGCGCCCGTGGAGTGCGGCACCTCCTCGCGCGTGACGTGCTGCGCGTCGTACATGACCTCGAAGCGGCGGCCGGCGAGGCTCAGCCGGATGCCCAGGTCGGCGTCCTCGGTGAGGCCGTGCTCGTCCCATCCGCCCACCTCGCGCAGGTCTTCCGCGCGGAAGAACACCGTGTTGCCGCCGAGCGGCACGGCGCCCTCCTTCGCGAAGTAGTGCATGCGCGATTTGAACCAGAAGAAGTACTCGAGCACGTTGTGCCCGCTGAACCAGTGGCTGTCGTGGTCCATGAGCTGCACGCCGCACTGCAGCACGTCGACGGTGCGCTGCTGGTAGATCGTGTCGACGATCGAGAAGATCTCGGGGCTCACGTCGTCCTCCGAGTCGAAGATCGTCACGAGCTCGAAGCGGGCCTCGGCCAGGCCGAGGTTCATGGCACGGGACTTGCCCGGCTCGCCCTGCAGCACGACCACGCGCACCTGCTCGAGCCCGTGCCGGCCCTTCGCGTCCTCGGCCGCCGCGATGGTCGCGTAGTCGTCTGCGGTGCAGATGACGAGCAGCTCCACGAGCTCGCGGGGGTACTGCGCCTCGCCGAGCCGTCGCAGCGTCTCGCCGATCACCTCGGCCTCGTGGCGGGCCGGCAGCAGCACCGTGAAGCCGTGCTTCGGCGGCAGGTACCGCTTCGGCCGGCCTGCCGCGCGAATCCGCTCCGGGGTGTCCCAGATGTAGAGCGTCTGCATGAGGCTCGTCACGCTCTGCGCCAGCAGGATGATCGCGGTGACGAGCACGAACGCCGTGAGGGCGCTATGCAGCACGGCGGTAGGCGGGGGTCGCGGCGAGCAGGGCCGGGGCGGCCGGGGCCGCCGTGCGCGCCGGGTTCCAGATGCGCGTGCTCGAGAACCGGTAGACGATGAGCACCCCGGCGGCGATCGCCAGCACCTGCAGGACGACGGCGAGGACGCCGAGCGGGGCCGTGGCGACGATCGCGCCGGCCACCGCCGAGCAGATCAGCAGGCCGAGCAGCTCGAAGCGCAGGAGGTCGACCAGCGGATGCGCACGGCCACCGAGCCGCACCGCGGTGCGGTAGCGGCGGAAGCTGAACCGCGGGTGCCAGAGCGCGCCCCACAGGATCGCCGCCTGCATCGCGCCCGCGGCGAGCAGCCAGGGGGTGGCGGGCGCGTCCGCGGGCGCCAGCAGCCCGCCCAGCCCCGCCAGGAGCAGCGCCAGCAGGGCGCCGCTGAGCGCCACGAGCAGGAAGCGGCCGAACTGCTTGGCGGGCGAGTCGTCATTGAGCTGCGCCGCGATGCGCACGAACTCGAGCACGTCGCGAGGGCCGGCCTTCGAGGCACCGGCGGCGCGCGAGTGGAAGCTGATCGGCACCTCCTTGACGGTCCAGTCGGAGGAGCTGAAGGCGTTGGCGAGGAAGAGCTGGAAGCCGTAGCCGCGTGCGCGCACCCGGCCGAAGTCGATGCCCGCGAGCACCTCGCTGCGCATGGCGCGGAAGTTGGTGGTGAGCTCGCGCAGCCGCGGATCGACGCCGCCGAGACCGCGGGCCACGGCACCGGCCACCCGGGTGCGCACGATCTGGTCGAGCGGCCAGTCGCCGGGGATCAGTCCCCCGGGCGTCGTGCGCGAGCCGACCGCCACATCCGCTCCGGCGTTGATCGCCCGCAGCAGCTCCACGATGTCGCGGGGGTCGTGCGAGAAGTCGGCGTCCATGGTCATGACGACCTCGTAGCCCAGCTCCAGCGCCTCGGCGAAGGCCAGTTCGAGGGCTCGACCGAGGCCCTGCTTGACGCCCTGCGAGTGCGCGAGCCGCCCCTCGTGGCGCCCGGTGGCGAGGGCCTGAACGATGTCGCCGGTGCCGTCGGGCGAGCTGTCGTCGCGCACGAGCACGTGCAGCTGCCAGCCGGTGCGGGCGCCCAGCGGCAGGGTGAGCAGGGCGTCGAGGAGGGCCTCGATGTTGCCCGCCTCGTTGTAGGTCGGCACGATCATGAGCGCTGTGCGGGCAGGGGCGATCGGAGGAAGAGCCATCAGGGGTGCTCCTGGTTCGGCGGCGCACGCCACCGCCGGGCGCACGCACCGCCGGAGGGGCGGAGCACGGGAGAGCGCTCGAAGGAGACGGGCGGAGGATGCGGATGCGTCGGAGGGACGCAAGCGGACATCGACTCGGCCAGGAGCGCGGGGTCCCCCGAACCGGATGCTGCGGCGAAGTTCGCCGCCGCGGTTCAGGATGGGTGCGGGTGAGCTCCTCGGCGTTCCGGGGTGGCCGGCCCGCTGAGGATGAGGCTCAAGTTATGTCACCGCGGAGTCGCGGTCAAGGCGCCCCGTGTTTCGAACTGATGAAACCTCGTTCGGAGGCGGCGCGTGCGATGGGGCGATCTCAGCGCAGGATCTCCTCGACGGACGGCTCGCGACGCATCGGGCGGTGCGGGATGCCGTCCTCGAGGTACTCCTCGCCCGACACCGCGAAGCCGAAGCGCGCGTACCAGTCGACCAGGTACGACTGCGCGTCGAGCACGATCGGCGCATCCGGGTCGATCTCGTGGCAGCGCGCCACACCGCGGCGCATGAGCTGCGACGCGACGCCTCGGCTGCGGGCGCTCTGCGCCGTGGCGACGCGGCCGATGCGCAGCGCCACAGTGGAGCCGTCAGCGGCACGGTCGACGAGCAGGCGCACGGTGGCGAGCACCTCGCCCTCCTCCTCGACCCAGAGCAACTCGGCGTCGGCCTCGAGGTCGCGGCCGTCGAGCTCCTCGTAGGCGCACTCCTGCTCCACCACGAAGACCTGCACGCGGAGGCGCAGGATGCGGTAGAGCGTGGCCGGGTCGAGATCGGCGAGGGCGCTGCTGCGGGAGTCGATGGTCACGGGACGAGCCTATGCGGCGCGCGCCGGTGCGCATCCACTCGCACACGATGCGGGCTCCCGCAGCCTGCGCCTGCGGGCACCGATGCCTGCGGGTGCGGTGGCGGCGAGCGTTGCGGTCCGCCCGCAGTGCTCAGGCGGTGACGACCTCGAGCACCCCGGCGCCGTAGGTGTCGAGCTTCTTGGCGCCGACGCCGCTGATGGCGCCGAGCTCGTCGAGGCTCGTCGGGCGGGCGCTCGCGATGCCGCGCAGGGTGGCGTCGCCGAAGACGATGTAGGCCGGCACGCCCTGCTCGCGGGCGACGCCCGAGCGCCATTCGCGCAGGCGCTCGAACAGCGGCAGGTCCTCCTCGGGCAGATCGACGGCGGCCTTGCGCTTGGCGACCTTGGCCGGGCGCTCGGCCTCGCGGCGCAGGTGCACCGGGCGGACGCCGGCCAGCACCTCGGCGCTGACGTCGGTGATGCCGAGGGTGCCGTAGCCGTCGCTCGAGACCGCCAGCAGCCCTTGCGCGAGCAGCTGGCGCACGACGCCGCGCCACTCCTGCTCGCTCAGCTCGGTGCCGAGGCCGTAGGTGCTGAGCTCGTTGTGCCGGTTCGAGCGGATGCGCTCAGTGTCCTTGCCGAGCAGGATGTCGATGAGCTGACCCGCGCCGAAGCGCTGGTTGCGCTCGCGCTGCAGCCGCACGACCGTGGAGAGCAGCTTCTGCGCCGCTACGGTGCCGTCGAGGCTCTCGGGCGGGTTGAGGCAGGTGTCGCAGTTGCCGCAGTTCGCGGGAGCGTCCTCGCCGAAGTAGCGCAGCAGCTGGCCGCGGCGGCACTGCACGGTCTCGCAGAGCGCGAGCATGGCGTCGAGGTGCGCGCTGAGGCTGCGCTTGTACTGCGGGGTGCCCTCGGACTGGTCGATCATGCGGCGCTGCTGCACCACGTCCTGCAGCCCGTAGGCGAGCCATGCGGTCGAGGGCAGGCCGTCGCGGCCCGCTCGGCCGGTCTCCTGGTAGTAGCCCTCGACGCTCTTCGGCAGGTCGAGGTGGGCGACGAAGCGCACGTCGGGCTTGTCGATGCCCATGCCGAAGGCGATGGTGGCGACCATGACCAGGCCGTCCTCGCGCAGGAAGCGCGACTGGTTGCGGGCGCGCACCCCGGCGTCGAGCCCCGCGTGGTACGGCAGTGCGGCCACGCCCTGCTTCACCAGGTACTCGGCGGTCTGCTCCACCGACTTGCGCGAGAGGCAGTAGACGATGCCCGCCTCGCCCGGGTGCTCCTGGCTGATCAGGCGCAGCAGCTGCGCGCGCGGCTCGGCCTTGCCCTCGATGCGGTACTGGATGTTCGGACGGTCGAAGCTGGAGACGAAGCGCTGCGCGTCCTCGAGGTGCAGCCGCTCGACGATCTCGTCGCGCGTCGCCGCGGTCGCCGTCGCGGTGAGCGCGATGCGCGGGATGCCCGGCCAGCGCTGCGCGATGGCTCCCAGCTGCAGGTAGTCGGGGCGGAAGTCGTGACCCCACTGGCTGACGCAGTGCGCCTCGTCGATCGCGAAGAGGGCGATCGCGGCGCGGTCGAGCAGCTGCTGCGTGGCGGGCACGCCCATGCGCTCGGGGGCGAGGTAGAGCAGGTCGATCTCGCCGTCGAGCAGGGCCTGCTCAACGCGGCGACGCTCGTCGGGCGCCTGGGTCGAGTTGAGGAAGGCGGCGCGCACGCCGAGCGCCTCGAGCGCGTCGACCTGGTCCTGCATCAACGCGATGAGCGGCGAGACGACGATGCCGGTGCCCTCGCGCAGCAGCGCCGGCACCTGGTAGCAGAGCGACTTGCCGCCGCCGGTGGGCATGAGCACGAGGGCGTCGCCGCCGGCCGCGATCCGCTCGATGATCTGCTGCTGCTCGCCGCGGAAGGCCTCGTAGCCCCACACCCGCTGCAGCACCGCGACGGCGCTCTCGCCGGCCGCGACGGCGGCGCGCGGCGGTCGGCCGCTCGGCGCGCTGCGCTCGGTCGACCAGGCCGCCCCGCGCTCGCGCTGGGCCGGGGCCGCTCCGGCGGGCGGCGCACCGACGAGGTCGTCCTCCGGCGGCGGCAGCTGGTCGTAGTACGGGTCGAAGGGCGGCTCGTCGACGAAGGGGTCGTACGGCGGCTCCTCGGGCGGCGGCCCCCAGCTGGTCGCGGGTTCCGAGGCGGGGTTCTCGCGGGGCTGAGGCATGGGCTCCAGGCTACCGGCGACGTCCGACCGGGCGAGCGGATGCGGGTGCGCGGTGCGCGCATCCGCTCGGCCGTCGCTGTGGAGGGGCGGGTGCGCATCCGCTCACCATCGGATGCGGACAGGCGCTCGATCGGTGTCCAGGAGTTGCGCCACGGACCGCAGAACCTCGCGATCGTCCGCCGGAACGGGGGTCATCCCGCGTTCACGTCGAGGCCCCCTTCCCGTCATGTGTGGGATTTATCGTTCCCGGGCACACCTCCACCAGCAGAAACGGGATTCCCCACAGTGAAGATCCTCCGCCCCGCCGCGGTCGCCACGAGCGCCGGCCTGGGCCTCCTCCTCGCCGGCGCCGTCGCCGCGCCCGCGCACGCCGCAGCCCTGCCCTTCACCGACGCGCAGCAGTCCTACGCCTACCCGTCGAACGCCGCCTACGACTACGTCCCGATCATGGACTCGTTCAGCGACCTCGTCGCGAACCGCCCCGACGTCATCGCCTCGAACGACGCGCAGACCATCGCGATCAACAACGCCGCGTCGGAGGAGCAGCGTCAGCGCGCCATCGTCGACCAGTACGCCGACATGTCCGTGAGCATGGCCGACGGGCTCGGAGCGCGTCTCGGTGCGATCTACGAGGCGGCCCTCGCGGCGGACGAGCTGCCCAAGACCGAGTTCCTCACCTCGAAGAGCGGCGGCCTCATCGGCGCCTACTCGTCGACCAACCCGGCGAAGGACCACTTCGACTACGACCGGCCCTACCTGCGCATCGAGCCGTCGCTGCTCGTCTACCGCGACCGACCTGGCGGCGACGCCTGGGCGTCCACCAGCGGCGCGTTCCCGAGCGGCCACACCTCGCAGGCGTACTGGCAGGGCACCGCGCTCGCCACGATGCTGCCGGAGCTCGCCCCGCAGATCCTCGCGCGCACGTCCGAGGCCGGCGACAACCGCATCGTCATGGGCGCCCACTACGCGCTCGACGTGATGGGCGGTCGCATGATGGGTCAGCACATCGTCGAGCGCCGCTGGAGCGACCCCGAGTTCCGGGCGCTGCTCGAGGAAGCCGCCGTCGAGCTGCGCGCCGTGCTCGAGGCCGGCTGCGGCGACGCGCTCGCGGACTGCATCGCCGCCGACACCCCGTACCTGCCGACCGAGGACGCGCTCGCGGTCTACCGCGACCGGCTCGACTACGGCTTCGCCCCGATCGGCGCGACCGACGAGGCGCTGACCCTGCCGGCGAACGCGGAGTCGCTGCTCATCTCGAGCCACCCGGACCTCACGCCCGAGCAGCGCCGTCAGGTGCTGACCCTCACCGCGATCGGGTCGGGCGCGCCGCTCGACCAGGGCACCCGCGGCAGCTGGCAGCGCATCGACCTCGCCGCCGCCATGGCCGCCGACGTGGTCGTGAACCCCGACGGATCGGTGCGCCTCGCCGGCACGCCCGCGCCGGTCGATCCCGCCCCGGTCGACCCCGCGCCCGTCGACCCCGCGCCGGTCGACCCCGCCCCGATCGACCCGAGCGCGCCCGGCACGGGCGAGGGCTCCGATGCCGGCACCGCACCGGCCGCGAGCACCGGCGCCGACGAGCTCGACCGGACCTCGTCCAGCACCGCGCGGGAGCTCTCCGCGACCGGCGCCGATGCGGCGCAGCCTGCCACGGCGTGGGCCCTGGGCCTGCTGCTCGCCGGACTGCTCGCGGTCGTCGCCGGGCGGCGCCTGGCTCGCCGCTAGGAGAGGCGCGGTGCCCCCGTCCGCCTCGGCGGGCCGGGGCGCCGCCTTCCGCGCGCACGGCGCACCCCGCCCTCCACCCTCCGCCCCCCTCGCGGAGCTCGTACGCCCATCCCGCCGCCGGGGCGACGCAGGAGGAGCAGCAGGCGCGTGAGCCGGAGACGATCCTGCGGGAGGAGCCGTGCGGGCTCCAGCCCCGATCGCGGGTCGCGTCGAATGGTTAGGCACCCCTAAGTTGGTCGTTGCGCCCGTCGGCGCCGATCGACCCGAGGAGCCCCGTGGCCAAGCACTACCGCCCCACCAAGCCGACCGACCCCCGCGTGCTGACCGCGCAGCTCGTGCGCCGCACCGGCGTGAGCCCCAACCTGGTGCGGGTGACCCTCGGCGGCCCGGGCCTCGAGCACTTCACCCCGCTCGGCTACGACCAGTGGTTCCGCATGTTCCTGCCGCGCGAGGGCCAGGACCAGCTGCGCCTGCCCAGCCGCACGAGCGGCCTCTGGTACGCGCAGTACCTGACGACGCCGAAGTCCGCCCGGCCCCTCGTGCGCAATTACACGGTGCGCGCGTTCCGCGCCGCCGGCGAGAGCGGCGGCCCGGAGCTCGACATCGACTTCGTGCTGCACGACGAGCACGCCGGTCCCGCCGGTACCTGGGCGGCGGAGGCGCCGATCGGCAGCGAGGTCGGCATCCTCGACCAGGGCCTGAGCTTCGATCCGGCACACGGCGCCGAGCACGTCGTGATCGTCGCCGACGAGTCGGGCCTGCCGGCCGCGCTCGGCGTGCTCGCCTCGCTGCCGCGCGACGCCCGGGTCGAGGCCTTCATCGAGATCCCCGGCGTCGAGGACGAGCAGCCGATCGAGCTCGGCGAGCGCATGCGCGTGCACTGGCTGCCACGAGCGGATGCGCACGCGAAGCCCGGCGAGCTGGCCCTGGAGACCCTGCGCGCGGCCGCGCTCCCGAGCGGACGCGGCTACGCCTTCGTCGTCGGCGAGCAGTCCCTGCCCGTCGGCGCGCGACGCCACCTCGTCAACGAGGCCGGCTGGGACAAGTCCGACGTCACCTTCGTGGGCTACTGGCGCCAGGGCGCCGCGTACATGGGCTGAGCCCTGTCCTCGTCGCGAGCCCGTTGCGCTCAGTCGTCGGCGATCAGGCGCTTGCCCAGGCCCGCCGCGTGGTCGCCCGAGTAGCCCCAGCGCTCGTAGCGCTCGACGAGCGCATCGTTGCCCTCGCGCACCTGCACGTTGAGCTTCGGGCAGCCGAGGTCGGTGAGCAGCCGCTCGACCTCGGCCAGCAGCGCGGTACCGCGGCCGCCGCCCTGCAGAGCGGGGTCCACTGCGAAGTAGTAGAGCCAGCCGCGGTGGCCGTCGTAACCGGCCATGGCGGTCGCGACGACGCATCCGCTCTCCTCGCCGACCAGGAACAGCTCCGGCTGCACGCGCAGCTTGCGCTCGATGTCCTTGCGCGGGTCGTTCCACGGGCGGGTCAGGCCGGCGGCGTGCCAGAGGGCGACCACCTGCTCGGCGTCGGCGAGATCGAAGGAGCGGATGCGCATCCGCCCATCCTGCCGCGCCCGGCGCCGCACCACTCGCACCCGGCCCCGATCACACGCATCGACCCGCGCCCATCCGTTCCGGTTTGAAGGAACTCCCGGCGTTCCAGTCCGTGCGGGGCTCGAGCGCCCCGGGCAGTGCGGGGAGACCTGCGGGCGAATCGCCTCGGACTCCTTCAGATCGGAAGGACGGCAGGTGGCAGGTGGCAGGCGGCAGGCGGCAGGCGGCAGACCGTGAGGCAGGCAGCGCAGCAAGGCGGAGGGACGGCACGCTCCCGATTCGGAGGCGGGCGGATGCGGACCGCCGCCCAGACCGGGACCCGCGGTCCCCGGGTCGGCCGGGCCTGCATCCGCTCGGCCGATCGGCGGATCGTGGAGCTCACCACGAACGAAGGAGCACCCCGTGCAGATCGACAGCAGCACCGTCTTCATCCCCGGCGCCACGAGCGGCATCGGCCTCGGCCTGGCCCTGCGCCTGCGGGCCGCCGGCAGCACCGTGATCGTCGGCGGCCGGCGCACCGAGCGCCTCGCGGCCATCGCGGCCGAGCACCCCGGCATCGGCACCGTCGAGATCGACACCGCCGACCCGGCGTCCATCCTGCGGGCCCGCGACGAGGTCGTCGCCCGCCACCCGGAGCTCGACGCCGTCGTGCTCATGGCCGGCATCATGGAGGCCGAGGAGTTCAAGGACCCGTCCTCGCTCGAGATCGCCGAGCGCACGGTCGTCACGAATCTGCTCGGCCCCATCCGCCTCGTGCACGCCTTCCTGCCGCAGCTGCGCTCGCGCGGGTCGGCGACGATCGTGACCGTCAGCTCGGGCCTGGCCTCAGTGCCGCTCGCGGTCACGCCGACCTACAACGCCACCAAGGCCGCCGTCCACTCGCTCAGCGAGACCCTGCGGGTGCAGCTCGAGACCACCGGCGTGCGGGTGGTCGAGCTCGTGCCGCCGGCGACGCAGACCGACCTGATGGGCCTCAACGACAACCCCACGGCGCTGCCGCTCGAGGACTTCCTCGACGAGGTCATGGGCATCCTCGAGACGCAGCCCGAGGTCGCCGAGGTGCTCGTCGAGCGGGTGAAGTGGCAGCGGCACGCCGAGCGCGAGGGCCGCTACGACGAGGTCTTCGCGACGCTGAGCGCTCGCTACCGCGACTGACCGTCACCCTTCGGCCGAGCGGATGCGCGGGGCCGGGTACGCGGACGGGCCCGCGCCCCGAGGGGAGCGGGCCCTTGCTGCTGCTGCGTTACTCGGCGTCCTTCGGCGCGACCTGCGCGGCGATCGACTCGATGAGCGCGTCGCCGGGGGTCGCGGGCACGAACTCGGCCTTGATCTCGGCGCGCTCGAGCAGCTCCTGTGTGCGGCGCTGGCGGTTGTGCGGCACCAGGGTGACGACGGTGCCCTCGCGACCGGCACGACCGGTGCGGCCGGAGCGGTGCAGGTACGTCTTGTACTCGTCCGGCGCATCCGCCTGGATCACCAGGGTGATGTCGTCGACGTGGATGCCGCGGGCGGCGACGTCGGTGGCGACGAGCACGTTGACGCGTCCGCTGGTCAGCAGGCCCAGGTTGCGCGTGCGGCGCGCCTGGTTGAGGTCGCCGTGCAGGCTGACCGAGCGGATGCCCATGTCCTCCAGCTCGTCGGCCAGCTGCTCCGCGTAGGCGCGGGTGCGGGTGAAGACGAGCGACTTGGCGCCGCCCGAGACGAGGTCGCGGATGATCTCCGGCTTCGTGCCGCGGTCGACCACGAGCACGCGGTGGTCGATCGTGGCGCTCGCCTGGTCCTCGCCGGCGACCTCGTGCACGGCCGGGTTCTCGAGGAACTCCTCGACCAGCTCGGCCACGCCCTTGTCGAGGGTCGCCGAGAAGAGCAGCTTCTGGCTGCCGCGCTGGGTCTCGCGCAGGATCTCCTGCACGGGCTCGAGGAAGCCGAGGTCGCACATGAGGTCGGCCTCGTCGAGCACGGCGATCTTGACCTTCGAGAGGTCGAGCTGGCCGCGGCGGGCGAGGTCCTGCACGCGACCGGGGGTGCCGATCACGATGTCGACGCCGCGCTCGAGGGCGCCGAGCTGGCGACCGAAGGGCACGCCGCCGTAGATCTGGGTGGTGAAGAGGCCCACCGAGCGCGCGATGGGCTGCACGGTGCGGTCGATCTGCAGCGCCAGCTCGCGGGTCGGGGCCAGGATGAGGGCGCGCGGGCTGCGGCCGAACTCGCGGTCGCGACCGCCGCCGTTCTCCATGAGGCGCTCGACGAGCGGGGCGCCGAAGGCGATGGTCTTGCCGGAGCCGGTGCGGCCGCGGCCGAGCACGTCGCGGCCGGCGAGCACCTGCGGGATCGTGGCGGCCTGGATCGGGAACGGAGCGGATGCGCCCAGCTCGGCGAGCTCGCGCACGATGTTGCCGCCGAGGCCGAGGTCGCCGAAGGTCACGCCCTCGACGTCGGCCGCCTGCACGGCCTGCGCCTCGAGGCGCTCGAGCACGACGTCGTCCTGGAAGGTGGGCTTGTGGGCGCCGAAGCCGCCCTCCGAGCCGTAGGTGCGCTCGGGGCGCTCCGTGCGCTCCGTGCGCGGGCGGTCGCCGTGCGTGCGGCGGGCGCCGCTGTCGCGCGGTGCCCACTCGGGGCGACTGCCGCGCTCGGCGCGGGGGCCGCGGTCGTCGGCGTCGAAGCGACGGGCGCGGTCCTCGCGGGCCGGGCGCTCGGCGCGGTCGAAGCTGCGGGGGGCGCGATCGTCGCGACCGCCGGCGGAGCCGCCACGGGCGGGACGCTCGTCGCGGCCGCCGAAGCCGCCGCGGGCCGGACGGTCGTCACGGGCCGGACGGTCCGAACGATCGAAGCTGCGCGGAGCACGGTCGTCGCGGCCTCCGTTGAAGCCACCGCGGGCCGGACGGTCGTCACGGGCCGGACGGTCCGAACGGTCAAAGCTGCGGGGCGCGCGATCGTCGCGACCACCGGCGAAACCGCCACGGGCGGGACGCTCATCGCGGCCGCCGAAGCCGCCACGGGCCGGACGGTCGTCACGAGCCGGACGGTCCGAACGATCGAAGCTGCGCGGAGCGCGATCGTCGCGACCGCCGGCGGAACCGCCACGGGCGGGGCGCTCGTCACGGCCGCCGAAGCCGCCGCGGTTCGGGCGCTCGTCGCGCGCGGGGCGCTCGAAACCGCGCTCCTCGGCGAAGCGGTCGTCACGGCGCTGCGAGCGGTCGTAGCGCGACTCGGCGGGCTTGGGCGCCCAATCGGGGCGGCCGTGGTCGCGCATCGGCTTGCGGTTGGACTCGCCGCGCACCGAGCGCGCGTCGCGGGCGGCGCGGTAGTCGCGGTCGTCGTTCGACCAGCGGTTCTTGCCGGGCGCCTCGTCCGTGCGGTGGCCGCGGTGCTTGGGGCTGCGGCTGCCGGCGGGGGTGCCGGTGCGGGGGTTGGGCTTGCGGGCGCTCGACGCGCCCTTCTTGTCGTAGGGCATAGCTCTCTAACGGGGTGTGAATGCGCGTTGTACAGGCGGGAACGCGCTGCAACGACGCGGCACCCGGTCACCAGGGGAGTGACTCGTCAGCGACATGCTGACCGAAGGCCACTCGAACACACAGGATCCGCGGCGCATTCCGCGGCGTCGAGAGCCGACTTATCGACGATAGACCATCCCCCACCGAGAAGCTAGGCCGGCGTTCAGCTTCCGCTCGCGACTGCAGGCCGGGCCGTGGTGCGGCGGCGCGACAGATGCATGGTCGTACGGCCATGCATCTGTCGCTCCGGCATGCCGAGACGGCTCGGGGGCCGCGCGCGACGAGCAGCGAAGGGGGACGCGCGCCTCAGACCGCCGAGGCCGCCTCGCGCTCGGCCCGCCGCGCAGCGCGGCGCTCGCGCGAGCCCTCGACGAGCGAGTAGAGCACCGGCAGCACCACGAGGGTCAGCGCCGTCGACGAGACGAGCCCGCCGATCACGACCACCGCGAGCGGCTGCGAGATGAAGCCGCCGTGGCCGGTGATGCCGAGCGCCATGGGGGTGAGCGCGAAGATCGTCGCCAGCGCGGTCATCAGGATCGGCCGCAGTCGACGGGTCGCGCCCTCGATGAGCGCCTCGCCCACCGGCAGCCCGCGCGAGCGGTACTGGTTGACGAGGTCGATGAGCACGATCGCGTTGGTCACGACGATGCCGACGAGCATGAGCACGCCGACGAGCGAGGCGACGCCGAGCGGGATGCCCGTGGCGATCTGCAGCAGCACCGCGCCGGTGGCCGCGAAGGGCACCGAGACGAGCAGCAGCAGGGGCTGCAGCAGGCTGCGGAACGTCGCCACCATCACGATGTAGACGATCAGGATGGCGATGAGCACCGCCAGCCCGAGCTGCGAGAAGGCGTCGGCCTGGTCGGCCGCCACGCCACCCAGCGAAGCGGATGCGCCGGCCGGCAGGTCCAGCCCGTCCAGCGCCTCCTGCACCTGCGTCGTCGCGGTGCCGAGGTCGGCGCCGTCGGGCGTCGCGGTGACGGTCGCCGTGCGCGCACCGCCGACGGTGGTCACGGAGGTGGGGCCGGTGGTCTCCTCGACGCTCGCGACGTCGCTGAGCGGCACGCCGGGCAGCAGCTCGAGCCCGCGCAGCTCCTCGGCCGTGGCCGGGGGCGCGTCGTCGACGAGGGTGATCGCCACGATCTGCTCGTCGATCTCGACCGAGCCGACCTCCCGCGGCAGCAGCGACTGCCCGATGAGCCCGCCGACGGCGACCTCGCTCAGGCCGAGCCGCGCGGCGGCCTGGCGGTCGACCTCGACGGCGAGGTACGGCTGCGCGGCGCCGAGGTTGCTGCTGGCCTGCAGCACGGCGTCGAGGCCGCTCACCGCGTCCAGCACCTGGTCGGAGGCCTCGCGCAGCTCCGCGTCCGTGGGCGCGGTGATCTCGACGGCCAGGTCGCTCGATCCGCCGAACCCGCTCGACGAGCCGATCGTGATCTCGCCGGGCAGGCCGTCGACGGCCTCGCGCACGTCGTCCTGCAGCGCGGTCTGATCCGCGTCCTCATCCGTCGTCACCGAGTACTGCACGGTGTCGGCGCCGCCGCCCGCGCCGAACGCGGCCGCGATGGAGCTGCCGCCGCCGATGGTCACCTGCACGGTGGCGACGCCGGCGACGCCGGCGAGCGCCTCCTCGACGTCGGAGGCTGCGTCGGAGGCGGCGTCGAGCGAGGTGCCCGGCTCGAGCTGCTGGCTCACCGTGAGGGTGTTCTGGCCGCTGTCGCCGAGAAAGTTCGTGTTCATGAACGGCACCGCCGCGACCGTGCCGCCGAGCACGACGACGGCCGCGAGCAGGGTGACGACGGGGCGGCGCAGCGTGCCGCGCAGGATCGGCAGGTAGCCGCGCTGCAGGCGTCCGGGTGCCTCTTCGACGGTGGCCGCGTGGGCGTGCCCCTTCGGGGCGCGCAGGAACCAGTACGCGAGCACCGGCACGATCGTGAGCGCCACGAGCAGCGAGGCGAGCAGCGCCAGCGAGGTCGTCAGCGCGAAGGGCCGGAACAGCTCGCCGGTGATGTCGCTGACGAAGGCGAGCGGCAGGAAGACGACCACCGTGGTGACGGTCGAGGCGGTGATCGCGCCGGAGACCTCCTTGACCGCGGTGAGGATCGACGCCGCCCGGTCGGCGCCCGCGACGAGGTGCCGCTTGATGTTCTCGATCACCACGATGGAGTCGTCGACCACGCGCCCGATCGCGATCGTCAGCGCGCCGAGGGTCAGGATGTTGAGGCTGTAGCCGAGCCCCTGCATGCCGATGAAGGTGATCAGCACGCTGGTGGGGATCGAGATGGCCGTGACGATCGTGGAGCGCACCGACAGCAGGAACACCAGGATCACGATGATCGCGAAGACGAGGCCGAGCAGGCCCTCCACCGCGAGCGTCTCGATCGACTGCTCGATGTAGGGCGCCTGGTCGAAGACGGTCGTGATCGTTGCGCCGTCGAGCGCGTCGGCGATGCCGGGCAGCGCCTCGCCGACCAGGTTCGACACCTCGACGGTGTTCGCATCCGGGCTCTTGGTGATCGCGATGGTCAGCGCGTCCTCGCCGTCGACGCGGCTGAGCGCGGTCGCCGGTGCGTCCTGCAGCGAGACGGATGCGACGTCGCCGACCGTGAGGTCCGCTCCGATCAGCGGCAGCGCGCCGATGTCGTCGACGGAGGCGAGGCGCGCGCCGGTCTGCACGGCCAGGCTGCGGCCGTCCTCGGTGATCGTGCCGCCGGGCAGCAGCACGCCGTTCTGGTCGAGGGCGTCGGTGACGGCCTGCTCGGTGAGGCCCGCCTCGGCGAGCGCCGCGGGGTCGGGCACCACCTCGATCCGCTGCTCCGGGGCGCCGGCGATGGAGACCTGGCGCACGCCGTCGAGATCCTCGAGGGTCGGCACGGCGGTCACCTGCAGCCGCTCGAGCAGGTCGGGGTCGGAGCCGGAGATCGCGAGCTGCACGATCGGCAGGTCGTCGAGGCTGCCGGTGAGCACCTGGGGCTCCACGTCGGCGGGCAGCTGCGAGCCGATGCGGTTGATGGCCTGCTGCACGCGCTGCTCGGCCTGCGCGAGGTTGACCGAGTAGGCGAAGTCGGCGGTCACGATCGAGCTGCCGGTGCTCGAGGTCGACCCGGTGCCCTCGAGGTCGGCGACGCCGGCGACCGCCTGCTCGATGAGCACGCTGACGTCCTGGCTCACGACCTCGGGCGTCGCGCCCGGGTACGCCGTGATGATGGCGACCTGGGGGAACTGGATCGACGGCGCCAGCTCCTGCTTGAGGCTGGTCAGCGAGATGCCGCCGAACACGGCGACGGTGATGGTGACCAGCGCGATGAGCGCGCGGTTGGCCAGGCTGAGCTTGGCGAGCAGATGCACGGGTGCTCCTGGGAGTGGCGTCGGCGGGCGCCGCCCCTGCTGCGCCTCGTGCTCAGTATCGCGCGCCGTTGCTGCGCGCCGGCAGGGCGCATCCGCTCGTCCGCTGACGCGGTGCGCGGGTCACACCACGTCGGCGAGGTACCCGGAGTCGGGCAGCGGGTGCCGGCTGAGGCCGCGCCAGGTGCGCTCGAGCGCGGCGACGCCCTGCTCGAGCTGCTCCGGCCCGTAGCCGAAGGGGATGCGCAGGAAGCGCTCGAAGGCCCCGTCGAGCCCGAAGCGCGGGCCGGCGATCACGACCAGACCGGATGCGCGGGCCGCGATCGTGAACTGCGAGCTGACCGCCTCGCCCAGGTTCACCCAGGTGGTCAGGCCGCCGTGCACGTGCGGCACGGTCCACTCGGGCAGGCGGTCGGCGAGCAGCGTCTGCAGGGTCTCGCGGCCCGCGCGCAGCTGCTGCCGGCGCAGCTCGAGCACCGGGTCCCAGTCGCGCAGCAGGTGCGTGACCATGAGCTGCTCGACCAGCGGTGTGCCCAGGTCGTTGGCGGCGCGGGCGCGCACCAGGCGCTGCAGGATGCCGCGGTCGGCGCGGATCCAGCCGATCCGCATCCCTCCCCACACCGTCTTGCCGACCGAGCCGAGCGAGATCACGGGGCTCGCGAGCCCGGGCGGCGGTGCGACGGCCGCCAGCGGGGTGAGCGGATGCGGGCGGTCGATGTCCAGTTCGCCGATGGTCTCGTCGATCACCAGCAGCGTGCCCTGCTGCGCCGCGAGCGCGACGAGCCGCTCGCGCTGCGCCTCGGGCATGCTCGCGCCGGTGGGGTTGTGGAACTCGGGCATGAGGTAGCCGAGCACGGGGCTCGTGCCGCGGATCGCCTGCTCGAGGCCCTGGTCGTCCCAGCCCTCGTGGCTCGTGACGCTGACCGGCACCATGCGCGCCCCGGCCCCGCGCAGCGCCTCGTAGGCGTGGGGGTAGCTCGGCGACTCGACGAGCACCCGGTCGCCGCGGCCGAGCAGCGTGCGGGCGACGAGCGAGATGGCGTGCTGGGCGCCGAGGGTCACCATGATCTGCTCCGGCTGCGTGGGCACGCCGCGCTGCCGGTAGCGGGCCGCGATGGCCTCGCGCAGCTCGAGGTCGCCCACGCCGTCGAAGCCGGGGTCGGCGAGGTAGCGCGGCAGCTGCTCGGCGGCCCATCGCGCGGCGTCGGGCAGCCAGGGCAGCGCCGGCATCGACGCCTTGCTGAAGTCGATGAGCCCGCTGGTCTCGGTCTCGACGGGGGCGCCCTCGCGGCCGGGCAGGCGGGCCACGCTGCCCGAGCCGCGCACGCTGTCGAGGTAGCCCTGCTCGCGCAGCTCGGCGTAGGCGCTGGCGACGGTCGTGCGGCTCAGCCCGAGCTGCGCGGCGAGCTCGCGCTCGGCGGGCAGCCGGGTGCCGAGCAGGATGCGGCCGTCGAGCACGAGCAGGCGGATGCGGTCGGCGAGCGCCTGGTACGCCGGCGTCGATCCGGTGCCGCGCCAATCGGTCAGCAGCGCGACGGCGGCACGGGCGGAGAGGGTTGCCATCGGTCCAGAGTACCCCGATTGGACTCTTGCCGGAATGCCAATCGGGGCATTGGATTGCAACTATGACCGCCAACCTCGCTCGCCGCATCGCGCAGCTGCTGATCGGACTGGTGCTCTACGGCATCGCCGTCGCGCTCATGCTGCGCGGCGCGATCGGCGTGGAGCCCTGGACCGTCTTCTCGCAGGGCGTCGCCCACCACCTGCCGCTCAGCATCGGCACCCTGACCGTCGTGATCGGCGCCCTCGTGCTGCTCGCCTGGATCCCGCTCAGGCAGCGGCCCGGCATCGGCACCATCGCGAACGTGATCGTCCTGGGCCCCGCCATCGACCTCGGCCTGCTGATCGTGCCGCCCGTCGAGCCGCTGCTCCCCCGCATCGCGATCTTCGCCGGCGGACTGCTGCTGCTCGCGGTCGCGAGCGGCCTCTACATCGGCGCGCGCTTCGGCCCCGGCCCGCGCGACGGCCTGATGACCGGGCTCGTCGCCCGCACCGGCAGGCCGATCTGGATGATCCGCACCGGCCTCGAGGTCACCGTGCTCGCCATCGGCTGGCTGCTCGGCGGCACCGTCGGCCTCGGCACGGTCGCGTTCGCGGTGCTCATCGGCCCGCTCTGCAACATCACCATCCCGCTGCTGCGGGTGCCGGAGCCGAGCTGCACCGCGGCCGCCGGAGCGACCGACGGTCTCATCGAGGCCGGCGCTCCCCATGACGAACGGGCCGCGGCACCGCGACCCGTCACGACGACCGCCTCCGCGGTCCCGACCGACTCCGAAGGGAGCCCATCATGATCACCCTGTTCATCCTCATCGCCGTCCTGGCCGCCATCGGTGCGATCGCCGCGGTGCCCCTCGTGCTGCGCGACGGCCACCACCGCGTGCCCACGCTGCGCGACTACGACACGCGCCGCCCCGCCCTGCGCGCCTGAGCGGCGCCCCGGCAGCGACGGAGACGAGCGGATGCGCGGACCCCAGGGCCGCGCATCCGCTCGTCTCCGTCCCCGGGTCTACGCCCGCATGCCCGCCGAGCCCAGCACCTTCTCGACCTCGATCTCGAGCACGACGCGCTCGGGGTTCGGGCGCGGCTGCCGGTAGCGCGCCGCGTAGAGCTCGACGGCGAGGGCGACCGAGTCGGCGTCGTCGAGCACGCGCGCGGGGCCCTCGAAGCTGATCCAGCGACCGCCGTCGACGCTCGCCACGGTCGCACGGCCTCCGCGCTCGGCGTTGAGGAACTTCTGCGAGCCGCGGCTGCCGATGACGCGCACGACCCCGTCGCGGTAGGTGATGCCGACCGGCACCGCGTGGATGCGGCCGTCGCGGCCGAGGGTCGAGAGCGTGGCGAGGTGGTACTCGGCGAGGAACTCGCGCGCGGCGTCGGTGATCACGGCACCACCCTGCCACGCCGCGGGGTTGCGGCGCGGCCGGCGATCTGAGGGATACTCAACGCACCCCCACTTCTCGGTGGAGACGCCGGAACCCCGTTCCGACAGGATGGGAACGTGATGCAGCTGAGCGAGGGCGCCTGATGCCGCAGCGGATACGCCGCGCGGTCGCCACGCGCCCCAACACGATGGTGCCGCAGTCGCGCCTGCACTTCCTCGCCGCCGTCACCCTGCTCGCGGTGCTCTTCGCCCTCGTCGACCATGAGACGCTGCAGCGCCCGGAGTTCGTCACCGGCCTCGCGATCGCGGCCGCCGGCCTGCTCATCGGCGTGCCCATCTGGTGGGGCAAGCTGCCGCCGCGGGCCTTCGCGCCGCTCGGCGGCGTCGACATCGCCGCCGCGGCGTTCATCAACGTGGCCATCTACGAGGGCACCGGCACCTCGATCGGCCTCATCATCGCGCTGCTGCCGATCCTGTGGCTCTCCTTCTGGTTCGGATACCCCGGTGCGGCCGCGGCGAGCATCGGCGCCTTCGTCGTCACCTACGCGCCGGGCTGGCTGCACGGCGACTGGCCGCAGGACGGCGTCGGCTGGGCGACGCTCTCGGCCTTCCCCGTCGCGCTCTCCGTCGTCTCGGTCGGCATGGCCTTCGCCACGCTGCGCTACCGGGAGGCGCAGCGATCGCGCGCTGCGGCCGAGCGGGAGGCCGGGCGCATCGACTCGATCTTCCGCACCGTCATCGAGCAGATCGACGCCTGGCTGGTCGTCTTCGACCTCGACGGCGAGGTGATCGTCGACAACAAGGCGCTCAGCCACCTCGGGCGCCTCGCCGACTTCGATCGCGAGAGCATGACCGCAGGGCACGTCTTCGAGCAGGACCGCGTGACGCCGATCCCGCCCGAGCGGCAGGCGCTCGCCCGGCTCCGCGCCGGCGAGGAGGTCAGCAACGAGATCGTCTGGGCGGGCCCCCGCGGCCGTCAGCGCGCCGTGCTCATCAACGGGCGCACCGTGCGGGCCGCGAACGGCGGCACGCTCGGCCTCGTGCTGGTGCTGCAGGACATCACCGAGGTGCAGACGGAGGTGATTGAGCGGGAGGAGTCGCTGGCCTCGCTGAGCCACGAGCTGCGCAGCCCGCTCACCTCGATCGTCGGGTACAGCGACCTCATGGAGGAGTCCCTCGAGGGCGCGCCGCAGGCCCGCACGGCGGCGATCATCCGCCGCAGCGCCGAGCACATGCTCGCGCTCACCGAGTCGCTGCTCTCCGCGTTCCGCGACGGCGAGGCGCCCCAGCGCTCCTCGGTGGCGGTGCGCGAGGCCGTGGACCGGGCCGTCGACATGCAGCGGTCGGCGCAGTCCTGGGGCTCCCGCACGCTGCGGCTCGAGATCCCGCAGCAGCTGCACGCGGACGCCGACCCGCGGCAGCTGCTGCAGATCCTGAACAACCTCATCAGCAACGCGGTCAAGTACTCGCCGAACGGCGCACTCATCTCGGTGCAGGCCGATCGCGACGAGGCGGAGACGAGCATCCGCGTGCACAACACGGGCGATCCGATCCCGACCGAGCAGTTGGAGCGCATCTTCGACCGCTTCTACCGGCGACCGGGCGCCGAGACCGGTACGAGCCGCGGCCTCGGCATCGGGCTCGCGCTGAGCCGCAGGATGGCGCTCGCCCACGGGGGCGCGCTCACCGCATCCGCCACCGCCGACGGCACGGAGTTCGTGCTGCAGCTGCCGAACGGCGCCTGACCGAGCGGATGCGCTCAGCCGTCGACGGGGAACTGCCCGACGCCGTGCTCGCGCATGCCGTCGAGGATGCGCACGAAGGCATCGAGCTCGGCCGGCGTCACGCTCGCGGCGAGCTCGAAGAAACGGTCGTCGGCGGTGCGCACGATCTCCTCGATCGCGTGCCCCTCGATCGTCGGCACGATGCTGAGCGCCCGCCGGTCGCCGTGGAAGGGTTCGCGCCGGACGAGGCCGCGCTGCTCGAGCACGTCGATGATGGTCGAGGCACCGGCAGCGCTGAGCTGCAGCGCGGTGCGGATGTCGACCTGGCGCACCGTCTCGCCGAGCGAGTGCTGGCGCAGCACGTAGGCGAGCACCATGGATCCGTTGGTGGTCAGGTCGAGCAGCGCTCCGGCCCGCCGCCAGATGTCCATGTCGGCGACGCGGAAGTCGATGAACGCGTCGAGCGCCGCGCGCAGGCGCGGATCATTGCGCTTATCGGATGACGTCATGGTGACCCCCACCGTACTCCCAGGAGCGGGACGCTGCCCGGTTTGGGAGCGCGCGTCAGGACTTCTCGTCGCGGTCCGCGCGGCGGCCCGGCACGGTGCGCACGAACTTGAGCCCGACGACGCTGCCGACGAGGCCGGCCAGCAGCACGATCTTGAGCGGCGACGCCGCCTCGACGCCGGTGGCCATCGCCCAGATCACGGTGAGCGCCGCCCCGAGACCGATCCACACCGTGTAGGCCACGGTGATCGGCAGGGAGCGCATCGCGTACGACAGCCCGATCATGCTGAGCACGACGGTGACGCCGAAGACGATGGTCGGCAGCGGGCGGGTGAAGCCCTGCGACTGCCCGAGCGCGGTCGCCCAGACCGCCTCGAGCACGGACGATGCGATGAGCACGATCCAGTGCACGATCACTCCACCGCCTTGAGGCCGGCGACGCAGCCGATGAGCACGACGAGCAGCGCGACCTTGGCGACCGTGGGACGCTCCCGTCCGCTCACGAACGCCCACACGACGGTGAGCGCTGCGCCGATGCCGGTCCACACCGCGTAGGCCGTGCCGGTCGGGATCGAGCCCATCGCGAACGACAGGCCGATCATGCTCGCGACGAAGCCGACGACGAACACGATCGTCGGCACGCGCCGCTTGAAGCCCTTCGAGGCGTCGAGCGCGGTCGCCCAGACCGCCTCCAGCACTCCGGAGAGGACGAGGATCACCCAGGCCATGACGAGCCACCTTCCGATGGCAGTCTTGTCGTGGTGCGGGTACTGCTCCCTCGTCCGCAGGCCCGGTTCCGGGGCCTCCGAGCAGGACGGTAGCACGCACGATCGGCCCCGCTGCACGGGTGCTGCACAGGTGGGATCAGACGCCGAAGACGAGGTCGAGCAGGAGCGGGTACACCGCCAACGACACGGCGATGACGCCGAGGGATGCGGCGACCGCCCACCAGCGCGGCCGCGCTCGCACGACCGCCAGCGCCAGGAACGCGGCGCCGAGCGCCATCTGGATCACCCAGTAGTGCGGCCCGGTGCTCTCGCCGACCCGGATGAGCAGCCAGAGCCCGTCGGCGAGCAGCAGCGCGCTGAGCACCGCCGTACCGAGCACCCGGGCCTCCGGGCGCCCGAAGCGCACGACGCCCGCGATCGCGCCGAAGAGCAGGCCCGCGGGGATGCCGAGCAGCGTGTAGACGTTCGAGAAGGGCTCGGAGTAGAAGAAGCCGCGCGCCGCGGACATCAGGCCGTAGCCCTCGTTGAGCGCCTGGAACGCGAGCACGCCGAGCAGTGCGCCGAGCAGGGGGCGGGAGCGCACCAGCCACACCACGAGGAAGGTGAGCATCGTCCAGCCGCCGTTGGAGTTGGCGAAGGGCTTGAGCTCGGTCGGCAGCAGGAACTGCAGCCAGCTCGTCGCCGCGCCGAGCACCAGGCCGGCCGCGATCACGAGCAGGATGCGCGCCAGGACGGGCAGGATGCGCCGGCGGATCACGCGCCCGCCTCGGCGAACCCGACCGGCAGCATCACGTCCTGCACCCGGTCGTTCGAGGCGGTGTGGTCGTTGCGGGTGACGATCGCGCAGGCGGTGGCGGCGCAGTCGAGGCCGCTCTCCTCATCCGACGCCGCCGGCACCTCGAGGTACGCGGTGAAGGCGCCGTCGTCGTCGAAGCCGCGGGCACCGAAGAGACGCCAGGCCCAGTCGTCGTTGATCCAGTTCGAGGGCGCCCACTGCACGGCGCCCTCCTCGACCGGCTCGGCGCCATCGGTCTCGGGCACGCCGCCGAGGCAGGGCCCCGGCTTCGTCTCGGCGTCGGCGGGCACCGCGCACAGCGCCACGTAGATGCCGCGGCTCGGGTCGAAGCCCTCGCCGGTCACGACGATGCGCTGGCCCTCGGCGAGCGCCGCGGTGTCGATCGCCCCACCCGCCTCGTCCGCCACCGCGATCGTGCGGGTGCGGCCGTCCTCGCCCTCGGCGGTGGCGCTCGACGGCCACTCCTCGTCGGTCCGCACCTGCTCGGCGACGCCCTGATCGCGGTGGGTCAGGATCGGCACCGCCAGGACCGCCACGACGCCGAGCAGCACGACCACGACGGTTGCGGGCGCGAGCAGCCAGAGTCGGCGCGGGCGCGGGCGTGCCATGGGTGTCCTTCGACGGCGGGGCGGGGTCGGGCACGATTCTAGGCGCGGTGCGGATGCGGGCGTCCCGCCCCTGCGACCGGCCGCCGCGCGCCGGGTGCAGGATGGGCGGGTGACCCGTTCCCTGCTCGCCGTGCTCCTCGGCGGCGCGCTCGGCACCGCGGCGCGCCTCGGGGTCGACCTGCTGCTGCCGCACGATCCGGGCGGCTTCGCGCTCTCGACGCTGATCGTCAATGTCGTCGGCTGCTTCGCGCTCGGTGCGCTCACGACGTCGCTGCTCACCCGGCCGGCGCTTGCCGAGTGGGCGCGAGCGGGTCTCGGCCCCGGTCTGCTCGGCGGATTCACGACCATGTCGGCCGTGGCGCTGGTGCTCGGCCAGCAGCTGCAGCAAGGCCTGGCGCTGCCGGCGGCGCTGCAGGGCGCGGCGCAGGTCGTGCTGAGCCTCCTCGCGGTCTGGGCGGGCCTGCGGCTCGGCCGCCGCGTCAGCACCGGCAGAGCGGATGCGCGGGGCCCCGCCTCGTGACCCCGCTCCTGTTCCTCGCCGTGGCGGGCGCCGGCGGCCTCGCCGCCGCCCTCCGCTGGCTGCTCAGCCGCCGGCCGCGCGAGCAGCCGGGGCTCGACCCGCGAATCCTCGCGATCAACGCCGTCGGATCGCTCGCCGCCGGCTACTGCGCCACAGCGCTCTGGATGCCCGACGAGCTGCGGCTCGTGCTGATCACGGGCGTGTGCGGGGGCTTCACGACCTGGGGCACGGTGCTGCTCGCCGAGGCGACCACCGCTCGCGGCGTCGAGCCCGGGCGGCGCTCGAGCCTGGTGCCGAACCTCGTGGTCTGCATCGTGGCGGCGCTCGTGGGCCTGCTGCTCGGGGCCGCGCTGCCGCCGTACGCGGCGGCCCCGGCCTGAGCCGCGCGGCGGGCGCGGCTGCGCATCGTCCCGAGGCTCTGGCGGGCCCCCTCCGGCGCGCGTAGATTCGGCGCAGCAGGCAGTGTCGCCGACTCCCACGGAGGTTGCAGTGAAGAAGCTCATCAACGATCCGAGACGCGTGGTGGAGGAGTCGGTGGCCGGCTTCGCGGCGGCGCACGCCGACCTCGTGACGGCCTCCTCCGATCCGCTCTTCATCGCCCGCGCGGGCGGTCCGACGGCCGGCAAGGTGGGCATCGTGAGCGGCGGCGGCAGCGGCCACGAGCCTCTGCACGCGGGCTTCGTGGGCTTCGGCATGCTCGACGCCGCGGTGCCCGGGCCGGTGTTCACCTCCCCCACGCCCGACCCGATCGTCGCGGCCACGAAGGCCGTCGACGGCGGCGCCGGCGTGCTGCACATCGTGAAGAACTACACGGGCGACGTGCTCAACTTCGAGACCGCCGCCGACCTCGCCCTCGCTGAGGGCATCGAGGTGCGCGCGGTCGTCACTGACGACGACGTGGCCGTGCAGGACTCGCTCTACACGGCCGGACGCCGCGGCGTCGCCGGCACCGTGCTGGTCGAGCGGATCGCGGGCGCGGCCGCCGAGCGCGGCGACGACCTGGATGCGGTGGCCGGCATCGCCGAGCGCGTCAACGCGAGCGTGCGCTCGATGGGCGTCGCGCTCACCCCCTGCGTCGTGCCCCACGCCGGCGAGCCGAGCTTCGAGCTGGCCGACGACGAGATCGAGCTGGGCATCGGCATCCACGGCGAGCCGGGGCGCCGGCGCACCAAGCTGGTGCCGGCCGACGAGGTCGTCGACCTGCTGCTCGAGCCGATCCTCGCCGACCTGCCCTTCGTCGACGGCGACCGCACGCTGCTCTTCGTCAACGGCATGGGCGGCACCCCGCTCGTGGAGCTCTACATCCTGTTCCGCCGCGCCGCCGAGGTGCTCGCCGGTCACGACATCGCGGTCGAGCGCTCGCTCGTGGGCAACTTCGTCACCTCGCTCGAGATGCAGGGCGCCTCCATCACGCTGCTGCGGCTCGACGACGAGCTCGTCGAGCTGTGGGACACCCCGCTCCACACGGCCGCGCTGCGGTGGGGCCGGTGACCGGGGGCCTCGGCGCCGACTGGGCGCGCGACTGGCTGCTGCGCACCGCGGCGGTGGTGGCCGAGCACCGTACCGAGCTGCTGGCGCTCGACCGAGCGATCGGCGACGGGGACCACGGCGAGAACCTCGACCGCGGCTTCCAGGCCGTGGCCGCCAAGCTCGACGGCGCCGAGGGGACCCCCGCCGACCTGCTCAAGCTCGCCGCGACCACGCTGATCTCCACTGTCGGCGGCGCCTCCGGCCCGCTCTACGGCACAGCGCTGCTCAAGGGCTCCATGGCCGTGCAGGGCCACGACGAGCTGGACTCGGATGCGCTGGTCGCGTTCCTCACCGCGGCCCGCGACGGCCTCGTGAGCCGCGGCAAGGCCGAGCCCGGCGACAAGACGATGGTGGACGCCTGGAGCCCCGCCGCGATCGCCGCCGGCGAGGCCGCGACCGCCGGCGCCGGTCCGGCCGAGGTGCTCGCCGCCGCGGCCGATGCGGCCGAGGGCGGCGCCGCGGCGACCGAGCCGCTCATCGCCCGCAAGGGTCGGGCCAGCTACCTCGGCGAGCGCAGCGCGGGCCACCGCGACCCCGGCGCGCAGTCGAGCGCCCTCATCCTGCGCGCCGCAGCGCAGGCGGCCGGCGCGGCATGACCGTCGGTCTGGTCGTCGTCTCGCACTCCGCGCGCATCGCCGCGGGGGTCGTCGAGCTCGCCGCGCAGATGGCCGCCGAGGTGACCATCGCCGAGGCCGGCGGCACCGACGACGGCGGCATCGGCACGAGCTTCGACCTCGTGCAGGCCGCCATCGGGCGCGCGGACTCCGGCGAGGGCGCCGTGCTGCTCTGCGACCTCGGCTCGGCGGTGCTCACCGCCGAGACCGTCCTCGACTTCCTGGACGACGAGCAGCGGATGCGCGTGCGCATCGCCGAGGCCCCCATCGTCGAGGGGGCGGTCGCCGCGGCGGTCGCGGTGGCCACCGGCGCGAGCCTCGATGCCGTGCTCGCCGCGGCCGAGTCCGCGAACGGGACGGCTCCCGCATCCGCCCGGCCCGGCGCGGAGGCCGCAACGGGCGACGCCGACAGCGCCCTCCCCACGGCGGCCCGCACGGTCACCCTGGTCAACCGCGACGGTCTGCACGCGCGCCCCGCTGCCGAGTTCGTCAAGCTCGCCGCGAGCTCCGGCGCCGAGGTCACGGTGCAGGGCGCCGACGCTCGCAGCCTGCTCGCGGTCATGGCGCTCGGCCTCACCCGCGGCGCCGAGGTGCGCATCGAGGCGCGCGGCCCGGGCGCGCAGGCCGCGGTCGACGCGCTCGCCGAGCTGGTCGAGTCGGGGTTCGGCGAGCCCTGAGGGTCCCTCAGCCGCTACGGTGATCGGCATGTCCGAGCAGCCGCAGCGCACCGAGCGCCGACGCAGCGTCTCGATGGCCGATGTCGCGGCGCGCGCAGGGGTGTCGTCGCAGACCGTCTCGCGCGTGGCCAACGGCTTCGAGGGCGTGCTCGAGCCGACCCGCGTCACGGTGCTCGCCGCGATGGAGGAGCTCGGCTACCGCCCGAACAGCGCGGCCCGAGCGCTCAAACGCGGGTCGTTCCGCGCCATCGGCGTGATCTCGTTCACCCTCTCGACGGTCGGCAACGTGCGCACCGTCGAGGCGATCGCGCAGTCGGCCGCGGAGTCCGGTTACGCCGTGACGCTCATCCCGGTGGCGCTGCCGACGGAGAGCGACGTGCGCCAGGCGTTCAGCCGTCTCGAGGAGCTCGCCGTCGACGCGATCATCGCGATCATGGAGGTGCACCTGCTCGACAGCGCCCGGATGACGCTGCCGCCCGGCGTGCCGCTCGTCGTGGTCGACTCGGATGCGGACGGCGCCCACGCCGTCGTCGACACCGATCAGGCCGACGGGGCGCGGCAAGCCGTGGAGCACCTGCTCGGCCTGGGTCACCGCACCGTGCACCACCTCTCCGGTCCGGCCGGCTCCTTCGCGGCGGAGCGGCGAGCGCTCAGCTGGCAGCACACGCTCGCAGCCGCCGGCCGGTCGGTGCCGCCCGCGGTGCACGGCGACTGGAGCGCGGAGTCCGGGTACCGGATCGGTCGCGAGCTGGCGGCCGACGCCGACTGCACCGCCGTGTTCTGCGCCAACGACCAGATGGCGCTGGGGCTCTACCGCGCTCTCGGCGAGGCCGGGCGCCGCGTGCCGGAGGACGTCAGCGTCGTCGGCTTCGACGACATCCCCGATGCCGCGGTCTACTCGCCCCCGCTGACGACCGTGCGCCAGGATTTCGCCGAGGTCGGGCGGCGGTGCGTGCGCAGCGTGCTCGAGCAGCTGGACGGCGGCAGCGGACGCGACGGGTCCGGCCTCGTGCCGACCCGTCTGCTCACGCGCGGCAGCACGAGCGCACCCGCCGCCTGACCGGATCCCTTGACCCCGCGACGGGGGCCGTGCGAGAGTGACCGCGTTCGATGTTCACGCAAACATCGAGGAATCTCTCCAACGACGGAAGGTACCGAGGACAATGACGTCATCTCGCGCCCGGAGGTCCACCGCCATGCTGCTCGCCCTCGGGCTGGCCGGCGGAGCCCTCATCGCGACCAGCACCGCAGCCGAGCCAGCGGCGGCCGCGACCACGGTGCGGCTCGCACCGCAGCCCGCCTACCAGGGCCCCGAGTTCCAGGGCTGGGGTACGAGCCTCGTCTGGTTCGCCAATGCCACCGGCGGCTACCCCGAGGACGTGCGCCAGGACCTCTTCGACAAGGTCTTCGGCGCCGAGGGCCTCAACCTCAACATCGCCCGGTACAACATCGGCGGCGGCAATGCGAGCGACGTGCCCTCCTACCTGCGGCCCGGCGGCGCGGTGGACGGATGGTGGAACCCCGACCTCGAGGTCGACGGCCAGCCGGTCTCGAGCGAGTACGCCGACCGCGCGGCATACGCGGACGCCTGGGACCCTGACGACCCCAGCCACTACGACTTCGACGCCGACGCGACCCAGCGCTGGTGGATCGACGCGCTCGAGGCCGAGCGCGACGACGTGGTGTGGGAGGCGTTCAGCAACTCGCCGCCGTACTTCCTGACCGAGAGCGGCTTCGTCTCCGGCGGCATCGGCGACGGCAACCTCGAGCAGCTGCCGGAGGACCGCATCGACCAGTTCGTCGGCTACCTGACCACGGTGGTCGAGGAGCTCGAGCGCGAGCACGGCATCGACTTCGCCACGCTCGACCCCTTCAACGAGCCCAACACGAACTACTGGTCCACCCGGCTCGGGCAGGACGGCTGGCCGACCCCGGCGAGCCGGCAGGAGGGCGCGCACATCGGCCCTGCCGTGCAGGACCAGGTGATCAAGGCCCTGCAGCAGCGCCTCGCCGACCCGGCGACCGGCACCGACGTGGCGATCTCTGCGATGGACGAGACCAACCCCGGCACCTTCGTGACCAACTGGAACGGCTGGAGCCAGGAGTCCAAGGACGGCGTGGAGCAGCTCAACGTGCACACCTACGGCACGACCGACCGCGTCGTCGTGCGCGACATCGCGAAGTCGGCCGACAAGCCGCTCTGGATGAGCGAGGTCGAGGGCGACTGGGACGGCACGGGCCACAACCTCGTCAACATCGACAACGGCATCGGCATGGCCGGCCGCATCGTCGACGACCTTCGCGAGCTCGAGCCGAACGCCTGGGTGTTCTGGCAGCCGGTCGAGGACCGCTACAACATGCAGTACACCGAGAACCTCAACTGGGGCAGCGTGCTCGTCGACTTCGACTGCAACGCCGAGGGGCTCTCCGAGCGCCGTCTCGCCGACGACCGCGACGACGACCCGACCTGCGAGGTCGTGACGAACGCGAAGTACAACACGGTGCGCAACTTCACGCACTACATCGAGCCGGGCGACCGCGTGATCCCGAGCGGCAACGCGCAGACCACCGCCGCGCTCGGCGGCGACGGAGCCGGGCTCGACCTCGTGCACATCAACAGCGGCACCACCGACCGCGCGCTCGAGATCGACCTCTCGCGGTTCGCCAAGTTCGCTCCCGGCGCCACGGTCACGCCGATCGTGACGACGCAGTCGCCCGCCTCCGACCCCGAGGCCAACGCGCTCGTGCGCGGCGAGCCGGTCGCGATCGACGCCGCCGCCCGCACGGTGACGGTCACGGTGCCCGCCGAGTCGGTCACGACGCTCGTGATCGAGGGCGTCAGCGGCGTCGCCGAGGACGCGGTGCCGTTCGAGGACGGCGAGCGCTACCAGCTCGTCGGCTCGGGCAGCGGCAAGGCGCTGACCGCCTCCGCGACCACGACCGCCCCCGGAGCGACCATCACGACGCCGGCGACGGATGCGCCCGCTGCGGCCGCGCAGACCTGGACGGTCGACCGCCTCACCGACGGCGACGGCAACCGGGAGCGGATCGCGCTCGGCGACGGCGACGGACGTTGGCTGCGCGCCGCGAGCAGCACCACCACGCAGCTGGTCGAGGCCACACCCGAGCAGGTGGCTGGCGACCGCGCCTTCCAATGGTTCCCGACGACCACGCTCGGCACGACCTGGAGCCTGGTCAACGCCGGCACCTGGCGAACCCTCGAGGTCGGCGGGCAGTCGACGGCCGAGAACGCGCCGGTCGGGGTCTGGACCTCGAACAACGGCGCGCACCAGCAGTGGAACCTGCGCAGCACGGCCATCGAGGGCTTCGCTCCCGCGGCGGTGCGCACGGTCGCCGGGGTCGAGCCGGTGCTGACGACCACCGCCCTGCCCCAGTACGCCTGGGGCACCGGCGTCGCGGTGCCGGTGACCTGGAGCACGGAGGGCGTCGACTGGCAGCGCACGGGAACCGTCGTGCTGCGCGGCTCGGGCACCGACGTCTACGGCACCGCCTTCGACGATGCGGAGCTGGTGGTCGAGGTCGGCGGGGTGACCGCCACGGACCCGGTCTCGCTGACGGTCTTCGCGGGCGCCTCGCCCGAGGCGGTCGTCGCGGCGCTGCCGACGTCCGTGCCCGCCCAGGTCGGCGCGAGCAGCAGCCGCTTCGATCTGCCGGTGCGGTGGGACACCGCCGCGCTCACCGCCGAGGCGCTCACCGCGCCGGGCAGCGTGACGGTGACCGGCGAGGCCGATCCCGGCGGGGGCGCGCAAGGGCTGCCGGCACGGCTGACGGTCATCGTCACCGAGGCGTCGCAGCGCAACGTGGCCGGTTCGAGCACGGTGACGGCGACGTTCACCGAGCCGGGCTACTCGCCGGCGCGCACGGTCGACGGGGTGCCCGGCGACAAGGCATGGTCGAACTGGAGGAGCGGCACGAAGAACGCCCAGGACACCCTGACGTACACGCTGGCTCAGCCCGAGACGCTGCAGCGGATGAACGTGCAGTTCTACAAGGACGGCGGCTCGGCGACGTGGCCGGTGCGGCTGCTCGTCGAGGTGCGCGCACCCGGCGGCACCTGGGCCGCGCTGCCCGCGATCGACGTCGCGGACCCGCCGAGCGGCCCGGCGCCCACCGTCTCCGTCGATCTGACGACCGCTCCCGGCGCCAACGCCGCCGGGGTGCGCGCCGATGCCATGCGGTTCACGATGACCGCGCAGGCGAACACGCACCTCATCGTCTCGGAGACCGAGATCCTCGCCCTGGCTGCGGCGCCCTCGAGCGTCGCCGAGCTCGGCCGTCTCACGGTCGACGGCGCCGACGTCGAGGGCTTCGACCCCGCGATCGTCGATTACGCCGTCGAGGTCGAGGGCTCCCGCTGGCCGATCGTGGGCGCCGTCGCGACGGATGCGGACGCGCGCGTCAGCGTGCGGCAGGCGAGCGACGCCGACCCGACGGCGGTGGTCACCACGACCGCCCCGGACGGCACGATCGGCACGGTGCGAGTCGCCGTCGAGCGACGGGTCGGCGTGACGGATGCGCCCGCGCTCGAGCTCGGGGCCGACCGGGTGCTGCGCCTGCGGATCGGCACCGATCCCGCGGATGCGGACCTCGCCGTGCGCTGGCTGCGCGACGGCGAGCCCGTGGACGGAGCGGATGCGACCGAGCTGCCCGCCGGCGACGGCGCGAGCCGCGTCGAGGCCGTGGTCACGGCGTCGGCGGAAGGCTACCTGCCCACGGCCGAGCTGAGCGCCTCGCTCGATGTGGCCGCCGCCCCCGAGACCGGCGGACCGGGCGAGCCCGGCGAGCCGGGAGAGCCGGGCGGTCCCGGTCAGCCGGGTGGGCCCGGCGAGCCGCCGCTCGTCCCCGGCGCCGGTGACGGCGTCGTCGACTTCGGTCTGACCGCCGGCGCGACGCTGCGACCCGGCGACCCGGTCGATGTGCGGCTGACCGCGGCCGGCCCCGGGCTGGAGACGGTGCTCGAGCTTCGCTCGACCCCGGTCGCGCTCGCGAGCGCACGGGTGGCCGAGGACGGCTCGGCGCGACTGCGCGGCACGATCCCGGCGAACGCGACGGCGGGTCAGCACACCCTCGTGGTGCTCTCGGGCGGCGAGGTGGTCGCCCAGCAGCCGGTCACCATCCGCACCGCGGCGACGGGCGCCTCGGCGCTCAGCGCGACCGGCGCGGAGGACTCGGGCTCCCTCGCCGGCGCGGCGCTGCTGGCGCTGCTGCTCGGCACGGCCCTCGCGGTCGGCGCCGGGCTGCGGCGACGCCGGGCCTGAACCGGGACCGAGGGGCGGGGGGGGCCCCCCCCCCCCCCCCCCGGCCCGGGCGGGGGCGCCCCCCCCCCCCCCCGGGGGGGGGGGGGGGGGCCCGGCCCGGCCCTGCCGCGCGGGGGGGGGGGCGGCGCCCCCCCCCCCCCCCCCCCGCGGCACGTCTCCGTGCCCATACACTGACCGCATGTCGGGGGACGGGCAGCATGACGAGCGCGCGCAGCGCACCATCGATGGACGCGCGGCGGTGGCCGGGCTGCTCGGGGTGCTCGCGCCCCTGCTCGCCTTCCTGGGGGCGCCGATGCTCGGCGTGCCCGCGGCGCTCGGCGCCGTCGTCGCCGCGCTGCTCGCGCGCCAGGCGCTCAAGGACGGCGACGACAGCCGCAGCCTCACGCTCTCGCTCGTGGGGTTCATCGGCGGCTCCATCGTGCTGCTCTTCATCGCGCTGCGACTGCTCCTGCCCGTGCTCGCGCTGCCCGCCGCGATGGTCTCGATGCTCTGAGCCCCGTTGCTCAGCGCAGCGCGCGCAGGTACCGGCGTCGCGCGATCCGCTGGGCCACGAGCAGCAGCGGGAACGCCGCGCGCCAGGCTCCGCTCGACGCACCGGCGGTCACCACGGTGCGCTCGCCCATCGCGACGGGACCGGATGCGGGCACCGCGAATCCGCTGCGCGTCTTCACCGCCCAGCGCAGCACGTCGCGGGCGGCGCGCTGCCAGACCTCGTCGCCGCGGCCGACGAGCGCGGACCCCTGCCAGGCGCGATGCGCGCCCGGCTCGGGGTTCCAGACCGCCTCGGCGGGCGCGGTGCGGCTCACGGCTCAGCCGAGCCGGCTGAGGGCGGCGACCGCCTGGCGCGCCACGATGCGGCCCGCCCGGTTGGCGCCGATCGTGCTGGCCTGCGGCCCGTAGCCGGCGAAGAAGATGCGCGGGTCCTTCCAGGAGGCGCCCGCGGCGACGACCACGCCGCCCTCCTTCTCGCGCAGCTTGAGCGGCGCGAGATGGCGCAACTCGGGGCGGAAGCCGGTGGCCCAGATGATCGCATCCGCTCGCAGGAAGGAGCCGTCCGGCCAGCGCACGCCGTCCGGCTCGATGCGGCTGAACATCCGCTCGGCCACCAGCAGGCCGCGCTCGATGCCGGCGTGGTTGCGGCGGTTGCGCGGGATCCCGGTGCCGCTGACGATGCTCGGCAGGGCGCGGCCCCCGCGGGCCGCGGGGGGCGGCGGGGTCGCCGCCCGCGCGCCGGCCCCGGGGGGGGGCGGGGGGTGATCGATCCAGTCGATCGGGCGCCGACTGGCCCAGGTCAGCTGCGCGGCGACGCCGTCGAGCTCGAGCAGGAAGCCGACGGCGCTCGTGCCGCCGCCGACGACGACGACCGACTGGTCGCGGAACCGCTCGGCCGACACGTAGCCGCTGGTGTGCAGCTGGCGGCCGCGGAAGCTCTCGGCGCCGGGCACGTAGGGCGCGAAGGGCGCACCCCAGGTACCGCTCGCGTTGATCACGAGGTCGGTGGCGAACTCGCCGGCGGAGCTGCGCACGACGAGATCGAGGCCCTCGTAGGCCACCGAGGCGACCGCGGCGGGGCGCAGCACGGGCAGCTCGAAGTGGCGCTCGTACGCGTCGTAGTACTCGATCACGACGTCGCGGGCCGGTCGCTTGTGGTCGGCGGTGGCGAAGCTCAGACCGAGCTCGTCCATGCCCGGCAGGTCGTGCACGCGGTGCGCGCTGCCGAGCCGCAGCGCCTCCCAGCGGAACTGCCAGGCGCCGCCGGCGCGGGGACCCCGATCGAGCACCACGTAGTCCTCGTGCGGCACGAGACCGAGGCGTCGGAGGGAGTAGGCCGCCGAGAGGCCCGCCTGGCCGGCGCCGATCACGACGACGCGGGTGCGCTGCCTCGTGGTCATGCATCAGCTCCTCGCGTCGGTGGTGCCGGACTCCGTCGCCCCGCTCCATCCTGGCGCAGCACGGCCTGAGCGCAAGCCGGACGGAAGCGCCTGCATGTTAGGCTGTGCGGCAGATTTCCACCACACTTCCGCCTCGCGCCTCCCCGCGCTGGGCCTCATGAGACCGAGGGGGTTGCGCATGGGCCGCGGCCGTCAGAAGGCGAAGCACACCAAGGTCGCTCGCGAGCTGAAGTACTTCAGCCCGAACTCCGACCTGGGTGCACTCGAGCGCGAGCTGCAGACCAGCTCCGGCGACGAGGAGTACGTCGACAAGTGGGCCGATCTCGTCGATGACGAGGACGACGACGAGTCGGACGACGAGCAGCCGCAGCACCGCAGCGCCTGATCCTCACGACACGACGCCGCGCACCCTCCGGGTGGCGCGGCGTTCTCGCGTGCTCGGCGCCCGTCAGCCGTGGACCGGCGCGGTCGCCCCGAGCAGCAGCATCGCGATCGGGCGCTTCACGCTCTCGTCGATCTGCTCGAGGCTCGCGCCGGCGATGAGCCCGCTCGTGAGCGCGCCCTCGTAGATCCATCCGCAGGTGTCGACGATGAGCTCGCCGTCGGTGCTGAAGCGCAGGCCGAGCGAGCGGATGGCCGCCTCGACGAGCACCGTCACCTCGCGCACCATGCTCCGCCGGTTCTGGGCGTAGACCTCGGCGATCGCCGGGTCGCGCAGCGCGATCGCCGCGAACTCGTGCTGCACGAGGCACCAGCGGCGCCCGCCGTGGTCCTTCTGCAGCACGTCGAGCACGGCCTGCGCCACGGCGTCGACGCCGAGCGCGTCGGCGGCGAGGCGAGGTACGGCCTCGCCCATCCGCTGCTCCATCGCGACGAGCTGGCGCGCGTGCTCGCGAGCGAGCAGCGCGAAGAAGAGCTCCTCCTTGCTGGAGAAGTTCGAGTAGAAGGCGCCGCGGCTGAATCCGGCGGCCTCGCAGAGCTGCTCGACGCTGGCGGCCTGCACGCCGAGGTCGGCGAAGACCTCGAAGGCGGCGTCGATGAGGCGCTCGCGGGTGCGTCCCCGCCGGGTGCCCTCCTCCGGCTCGCTCATGCGGCTCCTCCCGTGAATGGGCTGGATCGCTTGATCCGCCCGCGCAAGAAGAATACATTCATGTATCGGATACACGGGTGTATCCATTCCGCCCCACGATTCGGAGCATCCGTGTCCTCAGTCCTCTACGCCCTCGGCCGCTGGTCGTACCGCTCGCGCCGGCTCGTGCTCGTGCTCTGGCTCGCCGTGCTCGCCCTCATCGGCGGCAGCGCGCTGGCCTTCAACCAGGGCACCGAGAACTCGTTCTCGATCCCCGGCACCGAGAGCCAGGAGGCGCTGGACTCGCTCTCGCACACGTTCCCCCAGGTGAGCGGCACCAGCGCCCAGGTCGTCGTGGTCGCGCCCGACGGCGAGAGCGTCGAGCAGCCGGCCATCGAGACGGCGGTGGCGGATGCGGTCACGGCGATGGAGGGCATCGACGGGGTGAGCGCCGCGAGCGACCCCTTCGGCGAGCTCGTCAGCGGCGCGGTGGCCGAGGACGGCGGCGCCGCGGTCATCAGCGTCCAGCTCGACGGCAGCGTCTCGGACCTGCCCGCGGGCGCGCTCGACGCGCTCTCGAACGAGGCCGACGCGCTCGCGGCGGCGCTGCCCGACGGGGCCTCCGTCTCCGTCGGCGGCGAGGCCTACTCGGTGAGCCTGCCGGCGCTCACCATCACCGAGGTGGTCGGCGTCGTCATCGCGCTCATCGTGCTCATCGTCACCTTCGGCTCGTTCCTGGCCGCGGGCCTGCCGCTGCTCACCGCGCTGCTCGGCGTCGCCGTCTCGATGGCCGCCATCTTCGTGGCCACGATCTTCACCGACATCTCCTCGACCACGCCGCTGCTGGCGCTCATGCTCGGCCTCGCGGTCGGCATCGACTACGCGCTCTTCATCATCTCCAGGCATCGCGAGCAGGTGATCGGCGGCATGGACCCCGAGGAGTCGGCCGCCCGGTCGGTCGCCACCGCCGGCAGCGCGGTCATCTTCGCCGGCCTCACGGTCATCATCGCCCTCGTCGGGCTCTTCGTCGCGGGCATCCCCTTCCTCACCGTCATGGGCGTCGCCGCCGCCTTCGCGGTCTTCCTCGCGGTGCTCATCGCGGTCACGCTCACCCCGGCGCTGCTGGGCTTCGCGGGCCAGCGGATGGGCCGCTCGATCGGCGACGGACGGCGCGCTCGCAGGGCCGCTGCCGCCGCCGCCGCGTCGGAGGACGCGGGCGGACCGGACGACGCGGAGACCGCATCCGCTCGCCCGGTCGCGGCCAAGGAGGGCAACCGCTTCTTCGACGGCTGGGTGCGCGCGGCCACCAGGTGGCCCGCCCTCACGATCGTGCTCATCGTCGCCGGCCTCGGCGTCGTGAGCGTGCCCGCGCTCGACCTGCGACTGGCCCTGCCCGACGCCGGCACCCAGGCCGAGGGCACCCCCGCGCGCGACACCTACGACCTGCTGGCCGAGGAGTTCGGCCCCGGCTACAACGGCCCGCTCATCGTCACCGGCACGATCATCGGCAGCACCGACCCGCTCGGGCTCATGGACGACCTCAAGGCCGAGATCGAGCAGCTGCCGGGCGTCGCCTCGGTGCCGCTGGCGACGCCCAACCCGAGCGCCGACACCGGCATCATCCAGGTCGTGCCCGAGGGCGCGCCCGACTCGCAGGCGACCAAGGACCTCGTCGCCGAGCTGCGCGACCTGCAGCCCTACTTCGCCGAGGAGTACGACGTCGAGCTGAGCGTCACCGGCTTCACGGCCATCGGCATCGACGTCTCCGACCGGCTCGGGGCGGCGCTGCTGCCCTTCGGCATCCTCGTCGTCGGCCTCTCGCTCATCCTGCTCACGATGGTGTTCCGCTCGATCTGGGTGCCCATCAAGGCGACCGTCGGCTACCTGCTCTCGGTCTGCGCGTCGTTCGGCGTCGTCGCGGCGGTCTTCGAGTGGGGATGGTTCGCGGATGCGCTGCACGTCGCCAACGTGGGCCCCGTGATCAGCTTCATGCCGATCCTGCTCATGGGCGTGCTCTTCGGGCTCGCCATGGACTACGAGGTGTTCCTCGTCTCGCGCATCCGCGAGGAGTACGTGCACGGCGGCGACGCGCGTGCGGCGATCCGCAGGGGCTTCCTGGGCTCGGGCAAGGTCGTCACGGCCGCCGCGGTCATCATGTTCGCGGTCTTCGCGGCCTTCGTGCCCGAGGGCGACAGCAGCATCAAGCCCATCGCCCTCGGCCTCGCGGTCGGCGTCTTCGTCGACGCCTTCCTCATCCGCATGACCCTGGTACCGGCCGTGCTGCAGCTGCTCGGCGACAAGGCGTGGTGGATGCCGCGCTGGCTCGACAAACTGCTGCCGTCGTTCGACGTCGAGGGCGAGGGGCTCGCCAAGGAGCTCGCGGTCGCCGACTGGGCGCCCGGCACCGCCGTCGCTGCGGAGGGCCTCTCCCTCGAGCACGTCTACTCGGGCGTGGACGCGCGCGTACCGACCGGCGGCGCGCTGATCATCCGGGGCGAGCACCGCACCGGCAAGAGCGCGCTGCTGCTCACCCTCGCCGGCCGGGTGAAGCCCACCGGAGGCCGCCTCAAGGTCGACGGGCTGGCGCTGCCCGAGCGGGCGGCCTCGGTGCGCAGCCGCGTGGCCGTCGTGCGCATGGCCGGCGAGCCCGACCCCGTCGGCGCCGTGCGCCGCGCGCTCGCCGAGCGGCCGCGCCTCCTCGCGATCGACGACCTCGACCACGTCTCCGACCCCACCACGCAGCGCGAGCTGCGGGCCCTGCTCGCTCCGGCGGAGGACCTGTCGCTCGTGATCAGCTGCGTCGACGCGCCGCCGGTCGACGCGGTGCTGCCGCCCGCCATCCGCTCCACCCTCGTCACGACCGCACCGGCCCTGGAGGTCGCCCGATGAACGCCATCGAACCCGCCACACCGAGCCGGCGCATCACCTGGTTCACCCTGCTCGGCCTCGTGCTCGTGCCCGTCGCCATCGGCGGCTCGCTGCTCTGGGGGCTCTGGGACCCGACCACCAGGCTCGGGCAGGTGACCGCGGCCGTCGTCAACCTCGACGAGGGCACCGAGGTCGACGGCCAGACGGTGCCCCTCGGGCGGCAGCTCGCCGCCGGGCTCGTGACCGCCGAGGAGAGCAACTTCACCTGGGTCATCACCGACGAGGAGGACGCCTCCGCCGGTCTGGAGTCGGGCGGCTACGCCACCGTCGTGACGATCCCCGAGGACTTCTCCGAGCGCGCGCTCTCCTTCACCGGCGACGCAGCGGATGCGGTGCAGGCGACCCTCGACATCGCGACGACCGACCGCAGCCGCCTCGTCGACGGGGCGATCAGCGCCACGATCACCTCGACCGCCACGACCCTGTTCAACCGCCAGTCGGCCACGACCTACGTCGAGGGACTGCTCGGCGGCTACACCGAGCTCAATGAGCAGCTGGGCACCGCCGCCGACGGCGCGAGCGAGCTGGCGGACGGTCAGCAGCAGCTCGCCGAGGGCGCCGACGGGCTCGCGAGCGGCCTCGGCACGCTCTCGACCGGCACCGCGGGGCTCGCCGACGGGCTCGGCACGCTCGCCTCGGGCGCGACCGCCTCGGCCGACGGCGCGCAGCAGCTCGCCGCCGGCAGCCGAGGCGTGGCCGACGGCGCCACGACCTTCGCCGAGCAGCTCGGGCAGCTCTCCGGCGGCGCGGCCACGGCCGGCGCCTCCGCGCGCGGGGCGGCGCAGAGCACGGCGTCGATCGTCGCGGCGCTGCAGGCGTTCCAGGGGCTGGAGACCTGCGACTTCGCGACCGACCCGACCTGCGTCGAGCGCCTGCTCGGCGCCGTGCAGGGCCTGCCCGACCCGAGCATCCTCGAGTCGCTGGCCACCGACATCGCCACCACCGACGTGGCCCTCAACGGCTCCTCGCCGCTCGCGCCGGGCACCTCGGTGACCGGGCTCGTGCAGGGCTCGCAGGCCGCCGCATCCGGCGCCGGCGAGCTGGCCGCGGGGGCCCGCACCGTCGCCGACGGCACGCAGGGCCTCGCGGACGGGCTGGGCGCGCTGGCGACCGGGGCCGGCGCATCCGCTTCGGGCGCGCAGGAGCTCGCCTCGGGCACCGCGGCGATCGCCGACGGGGCCACCGGTCTGGCGGACGGCGCGCAGACCGCGGCCGACGGCGGCGCCGAGCTGGCCGACGGGCTGCAGACGGCGGTCGACCAGGTGCCGACCTACACCGAGGACGAGGCCGCGCGCCTCGCCGCGGCCGGGGTCGAGCCGATCGAGTCCGAGGCCCCGGGCGCCGACCTCTTCGGCGCCTCGGGCGTGCCGCTGTTCGCCGCCATCGCGATCTGGCTCGGCGCGCTGGCCGCGTACCTGCTGCTGCGGCCGGTGACGAGCCGCGCGCTCGCCTCGACCCGCAGCTCGCTGCGCCTCGCGCTCGGCGGCTACCTGCCCGGGCTGATCATCGGCGTGGTGCAGGGCCTCGCGCTCGGCGCCGTCATGCTGCCGGTGCTCGAGGTGACGGCGGCCGCCTCGGTCGGCTTCCTCGCCTTCGCGGCGCTGGCGGGCGCGGCCTTCGCGGCGGTCAACCAGGGTCTCGCCGGCCTGCTCGGCGGCGTCGGGCGCTTCCTCTCGATGCTCGTCGCGGTCGTCGCGCTCGCGGCCGGCATCGTCTCGACCGTGCCGCCCGTGTTCGACGCCGTGCTCGACGTGCTGCCGCTCACCGCGGCGATCGACGGCCTGCGCGCCATCGCCGAGGGCTCGGCCGGCGCCGGCCCCGCGGTCGCGGCGCTCGTCGCCTGGCTGCTGCTCGGGCTCGCGCTCACCGTGCTCGCGGTGGCGCGGCGACGCAGCGCTCCGCTCGGCGCACTGCGCTCGCGGCCGGTCGCCGCGGCGTAACGGGCCTCACGCCTCACGGCTCACGGCTCGCGAGGTGCCAGTCGTGGCGGGTGCACTTTGCGGAGACCCGCCATAACTGGCACTTCGCCGCGCCTTTTCGCGCATCCCTCACGCGAACGGTCACCAACCGGGGTTCTGGAGCCGACGAACGCCCGACTACTGCCCGATCACGGCCCGCAACCCACGCGGCCCGCGAGAGGCCAGTCGTGGCGGGTGCGCCCTGCGGAGACCCGCCATAACTGGCACTTCGCCGCGCCTACTCGCGCATCCCTCACGCGAACGGTCACCAACCGGGGTTCCGGAGCCGACGAACGCCCGACTTATGACCGATCGGCGGACGGAAGGATGCGACGCGAGGCGCGGAGGGCGGCGCAGCGGTCAGCTGGCGCGCATCCGCTCGTCCACGTCCTCGGCGAGGCTGCGCAGCACGTAACGGGCGGTGGCGAGGGGTTCGAAGGGGTCGCCATCGACGCCCGGACGGATGCGCGCCAGCACCTCGCGGAGCGCGTCGAGGCGCGCGGGCTCCGCAGCATCGCCGCCGGCAGTACCGCTGTCGGCGCCCCCACCGGTCGTCTCGTCGACGGACGCGCCCACCGCCGGCAGCCGCATCGCCGGATCGGTGTGCGGGCGCTCGATGCCCTGTCCCTTGCCGGGACGGCCCGAGCCGTGCTGCGCGCCGTCCCACTCGTCGATGAGCTCGGCCGAGGCCCGCATCGCCTCGGCGACGGTGTGCCGGGCGTCCCGGCCGGCCTCGGTGAGCAGCGCGGGCTCGCCGCCCCCGCCGCGCAGCACGTCCCCGAGCGCACCGAGGTGCCGCGACGCGCGACCGAGCACGCGCAGGTCGTCGACGTCCTCATCGAAGTCGTAGCGGCTGAATCGCGCGCGCGGGTTGGCGCGACGGGTCTCGCGGGCGTCGCGCACCGCATCGGACACCTCGTCGGTGCGTCGCTGCGCCTCGGCGAGAGAGGTCTCCCAGTCCGGGGCGTCGCCCTCCGCGTCGAGCGCGCCGGCCATGTCGCGCAGCACCCCGGCGATCCGGCGCCGCTGCCCGCCGACGGCGCTGCCGGCGTCGTCCTCGCGCAGCGGCGGCACGACGAGCAGGTTGACCGCGACGCCCAGCAGTGCACCGAAGCCCATCTGCACCATGTAGCCCCACGAGAAGTCCTCGGCGTCGCGACCGCCGACCACGATCACGAGCATCGCCGCGATCGGCACGTAGTCGCGCCCGGCACCGAGGCCGCCGTAACCGGCGAGGACGGTGCCGAAGCCGACGGCGAGGGGCACCGCCACCCACGCGGGCGCGGGGCTCATGATCAGCGCCCAGGCCACGCCGACGCCGAGCGCCAGGGCGACCAGGGTCTGCACGCTCGATTTCAGCGACGAGGTGAGCGAGGGGGCGATGCCGATGATCGCACCGAGCGGCGCGTAGTACGAGAACTGGCCGAGCTCCCCCGGCAGCAGACCGCCGAGCACCCACGCGAGCGTCGCGGCGAGCGCCGTCTTGCCCGCGATGAGCAGCCGCGCCGGCCGCAGCATCTGGCGCGCGCTGCTGGTGACCGCGGTCGCGGCGCGACGGGAGAGGGGTTGATCGGGCATCCGCTCACCGTCTCGGTAACGGCTGAACGCGAACCTTCAGCCGGGTCGATGCGCCCCGAACGCCTTGCGCCTCGAGCCCATGACGCGCTGATGCGGGGCGACCCCGCGGTCGCGTCAGACCGCGTACGCCCCGGTGAGGCGCACCGCGCCGCCGTCGACGCCCTTGGCGCCCTGCTCGAACCCGGCCAGGTCGCGCGACGAGGTCGAGACGCGGCCGACCGACCACGTCGGCAGGCCTGCGGCATGCAGGGTGGCGGTGATCGCATCCGCATCCGCCGCGTTCACGACGGCGAGCATGCCGATGCCGAGGTTCCAGGTGCCCTCGAGGCCGTCGAGCGCATGGCCGCCCCATCCGGCGAGCACGCGGAACACCTCGGGCGGGGTCCAGGTGGAGCGCTCGAGCTCGGCCCAGCTGCCGACGGGCAGCACGCGCGCGAGGTTCGCCGCGATGCCGCCGCCGGTCACGTGGCTGAGCGCGTGGAAGGCGCCCGGGTGCGCGTCGATCGCGGCGAGCAGCTGGGAGGTGTAGAGGCGGGTCGGCTCCAGCAGCACCTCGCCGACGACGCCGCCGAGCTCGTCGTCGCGATCGGTGTACGAGAGGCCGCGGTCGGCCAGGATGCGGCGCACCAGCGAGAAGCCGTTGGAGTGCAGGCCGCTCGACTCGATGGCCAGCACGACGTCGCCGTCGGCGACCTTCTCGGGGCCGAGCAGCTGCGAGGCCTCGACCGCGCCGACGGCCGCGCCGGCCACGTCGTAGTCGTGCTCGCCCATGAGGCCCGGGTGCTCCGCGGTCTCCCCGCCGACCAGGGCGGTGCCCGTCGCGGTGCAGGCGTCGGCGATGCCGCCCACGATCTCGGCGATGCGGTTCGGGAACACCTTGCCGCAGGCGATGTAGTCGGTCATGAACAGCGGCTTCGCGCCGATCACGACGATGTCGTCGACGACCATGCCCACGAGGTCCTGGCCGATGGTGTCGTGCTTGTCGATGGCCTGCGCGATCGCGATCTTCGTACCGACGCCGTCGGTCGAGGTCGCGAGCAGCGGGCGGTCGAAGTCCTTGAGGGCGCTGACGTCGAACAGGCCGGCGAAGCCGCCGACGCCGCCGAGCACCTGCGGGCCGTGGCTGGCCGCCCCGGGCCGCGTCATCAGCTCGCCGGCGAGGGCGCCCGCGGCGGTGTCGACACCGGCCGCGGCGTAGGAGTTGGAGGGGTGCTCGGTCACGGCGACGAGCCTACCGGCGCGGGCTCGCCGAGGCCGAGCGAGCGGATGCGGGAAGCGTCCCCGCCGCGCGCCCGCGAGGCCTCGCGGGCGCGCCCCGCGCCTCCGCGCGTCGCGCCCGGTCCCCGCCGGGCCGCGCGCCGTTCACCGTATGCGAGACTGGTTCGCGCCCCGCTCGGGGCGATCCCCCTCACCCCACTGGGAGCCTCTTCGGCATGTGCGGCATCGTCGGCATCGTCTCGTCCGAACCCGTCAACCAGCAGGTCTACGACGCACTGCTGCTGCTGCAGCACCGCGGTCAGGACTCGACCGGCATCGCCACCGCCGACGGCGCGATGTTCCACATGCACAAGGTGAAGGGGCAGGTGCGCGAGGCGTACCGCACCCGCGACATGCGCACCCTGCTCGGCACGATGGGCCTCGGGCACGTGCGCTACGCGACCCGCGGCGACGCCGCCAACGAGACCGAGGCGCAGCCGTTCTACGTGAACGCGCCCTACGGCATCGTGCTGGTGCACAACGGCAACCTCACGAACACCCGCGAGCTCGGCGAGCAGCTGTACCGCGACGACCGCCGCCACGTGAACTCGTCGAGCGACACCGAGATGCTGCTCAACGTGCTCGCGAACGAGCTGCAGAAGCAGATCCCGGGCTCCGCGCTCGACACCGACCAGGTCTTCACCGCCGTCTCGCGCGTGCACGAGCGGGTCGAGGGCTCCTACGCCGTGATCTCGATGATCGCCGGGCACGGACTGCTCGCGTTCCGCGACCCGTACGGCATCCGCCCGCTGGTGCTCGGCCGGCGCCGCAACGCCTCCGACACCGCCGACGAGTGGATCGTGGCGAGCGAGTCGCTCGTGCTCGAGAGCGCCGGCTACGAGCTGGTGCGCGACGTCGCGCCCGGCGAGGCCGTGTTCATCGCGCTCGACGGCGCGATGACCAGCAAGCAGTGCGCCGCGGCCCCGCGGCTCTCGCCCTGCTCCTTCGAGTACGTCTACCTGGCGCGCCCCGACAGCATCATGAACGGCATCTCGGTCTACGAGGCCCGCCTGCGCATGGGCGACCGGCTCGCGACCACCATCCAGCAGCACATGCCCCTCGGCGACGTCGACGTGGTCATGCCGATCCCCGACTCCTCGCGGCCCGCCGCGATGCAGGTGGCCCAGAAGCTCGGCATCGAGTACCGCGAGGGCTTCTACAAGAACCGCTACGTCGGCCGCACCTTCATCATGCCGGGGCAGGCGGAGCGCAAGAAGAGCGTCAAGCAGAAGCTCAACGCGATGAGCTCGGAGTTCAAGGGCAAGAACATCCTGATCGTCGACGACTCGATCGTGCGCGGCACGACGTCGAAGGAGATCGTCGAGATGGCCCGCGAGGCCGGCGCCAACAAGGTCACCTTCACCTCGGCCGCCCCGCCCGTGCGCTACCCGCACGTCTACGGCATCAACATGCCGAGCCGGCTGGAGCTCATCGCCCACGACCGCCGCATCCCCGAGATCGGCGAGGTGCTCGGCGCCGACCACATGATCTACCAGGAGGTGGCCGACCTGCAGTCCGCCATCACCGAGGGCACCGGCATCACCGAGCTCGACCTCTCGTGCTTCACGGGCGAGTACGTCACCGGCACGGTCAGCCCCGAGTACCTGGCCTGGGTGGAGCGCACGCAGCTCAGCTGACGCGCTCGGGGCCGGCCCGGCCGACGAGCAGACCGTGCTCGTCGGAGCTGCGCTGCCCGGTTCGCAGCTGGTGCGGCTGCGGTACGCGCCGGGCTGAGCCGGCGCTACTCGCCTTCGCCGTGCCGCTCGATGCGCTCGGCGTCGACCGAGCGCGCCCGCTTGCTCGAGACGGCGTCGATGATCGATGCGGCCGCTCCGCCGAGGGCGATGCCGGCGACGAGGCAGACGAGCAGCAGGAAGCCGAAGACCTGGCCGACCGTGAACTCCTCGTTCTCGGGGAAGGCGAAGGTCAGCACGAAGGCGGCGACGAAGCCGAGGAAGGCGCCGAGCCCGATGAAGACGCCGTACTTCGGGGCGCGGCGCACGCGCACCTGCTCGTGCTCGACGACCTCTTCGGCCTCGTGGCCGGCGGTCGCGTCGGGCGTGGGCTCGGTGCTGCTCATGCCCCCATTCTCCCCCGCGGTGCTGGGTGCTCGAACCGCTCAGCCGACGGTCGGGTCCTGCTCCCAGGTGAGCGGCAGCAGCGTGCTGAGATCGGCGCGCTGGCCGCTGGCGCTCACGCGGGCCTCAGCGAGCGCGGTCGGCCAGTCGAGGGCGCCGGTCGCGAGCTCGAGCCAGGTGGCGACGTCGGCCTCGACGACGTTCGGCGGGGTGCCGCGGGTGTGCTGCGGGCCCTCGACGCACTGCACGGCGCCGAAGGGCGGCACGCGCACCTCGACGGTGTGGCCGGGCGCCTCGTCGGCCAGCTGCTGCAGCAGGAACCGCACCGCGAGGGCCGAGGTCTCCCGATCGGAGTCCGGGCCCTCCGCGAGGCGCTTGCGCACGGCGGCGCGTCCGACGATGGGCACGATGCGGGTCTTCGCCATGCCTCCACGCTAGCGAGGGGATGCGGGCGCCGGCCCGCTCTCCCACCGGACCGTGATGCGGGCGCCGGCCGCGCATCCGCTCGTCCGACCGCTCAGTAGGCTGGACGCCGTGAAGATCCTGGTCCTCGGTTCCGGTGCCCGCGAGCACGCCATCATCGCCGCCCTCGCCCGCGAGGAGCAGGAGCACGTGCTGCTGGCCGCCCCCGGCAACGCCGGCATCGCCGCGCAGGCGGCCCTCGTGGCGCTCGACGCGAACGACCCGGTCGCGGTCACCGAGTACGCCCTCGCCGAGGACGTCGAGCTGGTCGTGATCGGCCCTGAGGCGCCGCTGATCGCGGGCGTGGCCGACGCGCTGCGCGCGCGCGGCCTCGCCCGGTTAGGCCCCGGCCCCGCCCCCGCGCCCCGCGAGGGCGC
>JASCOA010000040.1 GCA_029959365.1 Microbacteriaceae bacterium PS02343
CCCCCCCCCCGCCGGCGGGGCGCCCCCCGGGGGGGCGCCCCCCCCCCCCCCCCGTCCCCGCGCCTACGCTCGAGAGCATGGCGACCCGACTGCTGCTGCTCGCGGACACCCACCTGCCGAAGCGCGCGCGGCGACTGCCCGACGAGGTCTGGGCCGCCGTCGACGCCGCGGACCTGGTGATCCACGCCGGCGACTGGGTGGAGCCCGCGCTGCTCGACGAGCTCGAGGCCCGCGCGCCGGTGCTCGGGGTCTGGGGCAACAACGACGGGGCCGAGCTGCGCGCACGGCTGCCCGAGGTCGCCCGCCGCACGATCGACGGCGTGCGCGTCGAGGTCGTGCACGAGACCGGCGCCGCCCAGGGCCGCGAGCGCAGGGCCGAGGCCGCCCACCCCGAGGCGCAGCTGCTGGTCTTCGGGCACAGCCACATCCCCTGGGACACGACCGCACCGGGCGGCCTCCGGCTGCTCAACCCCGGCTCGCCGACCGACCGCCGCCGGCAGCCGCACCGCACCTTCATGACGGCGACGGCGGATGCGGGCGAGCTGCACGACCTGGTGCTGCACCGCATGGAGGGCCCGGTCGGCTAGAGATCCGTCACCGTGCGGGTCGCCGGGTCCCAGTGCCTGGCGGCGACCAGCTGCGCGTCCTCGCCGGTCGGACGAGCGGATGCGGGGTCCGCCGGCTCCCCCGACGGCTCCTCCAGCGCGGCGAGCGCCTGCGGCAGCTGCGTCACGCGGATGCGGCGGGCCAGCGACACGTGCGGCGTCCAGGCCCCGGGACGGGTGAGCGGCTCCGCCGCCACGACGCCCTCGTGCAGCCGCGCGTGCAGCGCGAGCAGCTCGGCGCTCGGCACGATCGCCAGCGCGAGCACGCGCCGCTCCCCGTCGCCGAAGAGCAGCAGACCGCCGAAGCGCACCGGCAGCGGCAGGGCCGTCCACAGCTCCGCGGGCGGCGGTTCGAGCCGCTCGCCCGCGGCCAGGGTCACGTGCGGCGCGTTGCTCGGCGCCGCGTGCGCGCCGAGGCTCGAGAGGCCGGCCGCCTGCAGGCGGCGCCAGTCCTCGCGGAGGCGCGCCTCCGCATCCGCGTCCAGCAGCAGCTCGATGCACTGCGAGGGGATGCGGTCCATGGCGCGAGGCTACGCGGGCGGGGCCGGACGCCGCCCGACGGGCACCGGGCGCCCAGACGCGCGCATCCGCTCGATCAGGGGCGCAGCAGCAGGTACAGCGCGCCGAGCACCGTGAGCACGATGACGATCGTCTCGAACTTCTTCTGGTCGAGGCGCTTGGCGACCCAGAGGCCGAAGACGGCGCCGATGCAGACCAGCGGCACGAGCACGAGGTCGGTGAGCAAGCCCTCGGGCGTGATGAGGCCGAGGCCGAAGGAGAACGGCGTCTTCGTAATGTTGACGAGGAAGAAGAACCACGCCGCGGTGCCGAGGAACTGCTTGACCGGGAAGCGCGCGGCGATGAAGTACATCGACATGACCGGCCCTGCGGCGTTGGCGACCATCGTAGTGAAGCCGCCGAGCCCGCCGTAGATCGCCGCGGCGACCCGCTTCGGCGGCTGGTGCTCCTGGATCTCCTTCTGCGCGCGGCGGCGCACCAGCGTGATGACGATGACGGCGAGCAGGATCGCGCCGATCACGCGCCGCGCGGTGACGTCGTCGGCCACCGCCAGGAAGAGCACGCCGAGGCCGAGGCCGACGACCACGGCCGGTGCGAGGCGCAGCAGCACGCGCCACTCCACGTGCCGGCGGTAGGCGATGATCGCGAAGAGGTCGGCCACGATCAGCAGCAGCAGCAGGGTGCCGGTCGACTCCTTCGCCGGCAGCACCGCCGCGAAGATCGCGATCGAGATGGTGTTGACGCCGGGCAGCGCGGTCTTCGAGAGTCCGACGACGAAGGCGCTGAGGCCGAGGAGCGCCCAGGCGAGGGCGGGCAGCTCAGGCAGCACGGCGCAGCACGGGGGTGGGGTGGGGCATCCCTCCAGGCTATCGGCGGGCGAGCGGATGCGATCCCGCGCCGGCATCGCTTCGTTGCAATAGTGTGCGTCGCACAGTATCGTGCTGCGCATGGACGAACTCTCCTCCCTCGAGCAGCACCGCCAGGAGCTGCGGCGCGGCACCGTGGTGCTCGCCTGCCTGGCGCAGCTGCGCGAGCCGGGCTACGGCTACGGCCTGCTCGAGACCCTCGAGGGTGCCGGCTTCGACGTGGAGGCCAACACCCTCTACCCGCTGCTGCGCCGCCTCGAGAAGCAGGGGCTGCTCACGAGCGAGTGGAACACCGAGGAGAGCCGGCCCCGCAAGTTCTACCGCACCACCGCCGACGGCGAGGCCGCGCTGGCCGCGCTGCGCATCGAGTGGCGCGCCCTCTCTTCCGCGATCGACGCACTGGGAGCATGACCATGAGCATCACGACCGACCTCACCGACCGATACCTCGGCGCCGCCGTCAAGCACGCCCCCGAGCGGCAGCGCGCCGACCTCGAGCGCGAGCTGCGCGCCTCCATCGAGGACGCGCTCGAGCCCCGCCTCGACGCCGGCGAGCCCGTCGACACGGCCGAGCGCGCCGTGCTGGGCGGTCTCGGCGACCCCGAGAAGCTCGTCGCCGACTGGCTCGACCGGCCGCTGCACCTCATCGGCCCGGCCGTGTTCCTGCTCTGGAAGAAGCTGCTGATCTGGGGCCTCGCGGTGCTGGTGCCGATCACGGTCGTCGCCGTCTACCTCATCCAGTCGCTCGTGCAGCGCGACCTCGTCGGTCCCATCGGCGACGCGATCGGCGCCGGCCTGAGCGTCGCCATGCACGTCGCGTTCTGGGTCACCCTCGCCTTCGCGATCGTCGAGCGGTCGACGGATGCGCTCCGCTCGCTCCGCAAGCAGTGGACCGTCGACGACCTGCCGAGCAGGACGCCGGGTCGCGGCGAGCAGCTGGCGGAGGGCATCATCCAGCTCGTCGCCGTCGGCGCGCTGGTCTTCGCGCTCGCCTGGCAGCAGTTCAACTCGATCTACGAGTCCGACGGGCAGCCGGTACCGCTCTTCGAGCCATCGCTCTGGCTCTGGTGGTGGCCCTTCGCGATCGCCGTGACCCTGCTCGGCGCCATCGTGCAGCTCGTGCGGCGCTTCGATCTGGTCTCGGCCTGGGTCAACCTCGCCGGTCAGGTGCTCGTCACGGTACCGGCCGTCTGGCTCACGGTCACCGGAGCGGCGTTCAACCCGGAGTTCCTCGAGCGGCTGCGCGACGAGGTGCAGGCCTGGCCCGTGCTCGAGGGCACCGCGATCGACACCGGCTTCGGCGGCGCGGTCATCGCCATCGGCGCGATCCTCGCCATCGGCGGGGCGTGGGATGCGGTCGAGGGCTTCCGCAAGGCGCGGAAGCCGCGCACGGTGCTCGCGGGCTGAGGCCCGCATCCGCTCGCCGCCCGGAACGACGAAGGCCCCGACCGAGGTCGGGGCCTTCGTGCTGCGCGGCTCGAGGAGGGGAAAGTGCGACGCCTGAGCGCGCTCGCGGCCGACCTCGCACGCGAGCTGACGAAGGGGGTCTATACGCGTGCATGAGTCAAGATCGTGCTCGGCGGAACCCGGATAACCGCCGCAGCGATTAACACTGAAGGCTGGGCTATAGACGCCACAATAGTCCTCACCAGTACCACCTCATATCGCGCAGAGCGTCTGGAGGGCGCGCCGTCGCGGCTCGGCGCTGACGAGCTGAGCCCACCGCGAAGCTCTTTACGGCAGCTTCCTGACTGTCGGGGCGATGAAAAAGTCAACCCCCTACCGCCGCAACAACGCAGAATCACGGGTCGATCCGTGGCTACCAAACTGGTACGCACTGCACCAGAATTAGGCGACCTGCCACTAGACGCAACGGTTCTGAGCAGATCAAATCTGCATCCCGCAGACCACATGAAGAATCGGGGTCCAGTCGGGATATCTACACGTCGCGCTAGTTAGGTGCGGCCTGGCCGCTTGGAAATATGGGTCAAGACCCGGCCGATCCGCCAATCACGGAAACCGTCTCAAAAACGTGAGTTCGAGACCAGCCAACTGAAGTCTCGGCCGAATAAGAAACTGAGTACGGGAAGATCAAACTCGTTGAGGTAGACCGGCGTTCGAAGTAGTGATAGAGGGCGAACCCAAGCACCTGTGACTTCGAGCCGACCGCACACAAATAAAGATCGATGTCTGGTGATTCTGATTCGAGTTCGCTGATAACTCGCTGCAGTTCACTTGCAGTGGCAAACGGGTCATTTGCAGGAGCATGAAGGGTCGAAGGCCCCCCGCGCTCATTCCACGACTCCACAACTTCCTGGAAGCGGAACACGGCGTCTTGATACATGTGTGCTTGAAGACCTGGCAGTCCGAACATTACGTAATGGGACGCCGAACGGCGAGATTCAAGCACCTGCGAGTGCAAACTCGAGTCGTATCCCGCTCCAAGAACTAGGACCTCCGGTACACTCGCGTCACTCCAGTGCGATCCTTCGAAACCCGGTATCTGAGAAACCCGCTCCACACCTCCTTGAGAGAACTTCGTTTCGGCCCCGCGAACATAGGCCACCGGATCCGAGTAGAAGACATCCACCGACTGAAGCCCGGCTAGCCGCATCCCGTGCATTAGTGCCGCGATCACCGGGCGCATCATGCCGGTAATGTCGATCCCAATCTTCAAACTTGTTCGCGCCTCGCGCGTCGGCAGCACGGATCTGAATACGACCGCCCAATATTCGATCTCTCCTACTGGCCCTGGTGAGATGCAAGCGGCAGTTGAGGGATCATCCTTCAACCCGTATTCATCGTGAATTAACCAGTACTTCTGCGCGGCACTCACAGCAGCCATCAACTCAACCACGCGCTCTGATTCATTGTAGGAGGAAATGAAAATGTCATACGCTTGTGACCCAACATTCTCGGGCAGGTAGGTCTCGCGCCGGAAATAAGAATAATCGACACCAACCATCAGAAAAGCCGATCCTTAACATCAGAATCTACAGGCTTGCTTGAGCTGGCAGGGGCAACGGTAAACGGCATATTCCACGTCAGGCGCCGAGCCCGCAGTACTGCTTCGTAATCGTCATCCGAAGCACCTGGATCGAAAATTGCGTGCACTTCATCTTGACTAAGGTGCAAGATCCCCCGTCGCGATAACGGCAAGTCGTGCAATGGCGCCAGCATCGGTGCCACCTGGACGGTCAGCCGACGAGCACCGGTGTTGCGGTCTCGGCGGCCGAGATTCGGCACGGAGAACAGGCCGTACTCGATCCCGGAGGTGATGACCGCATTAGCCTGGGCAGACACATGCGCCTCGGAGAATGAAACAGTGGAGCAGGAGATCTCGGACGGCTTGTCCGAAAACCTGTGCGCACGGAGAAAACTACCCAGCCTCTGCAAAGCTCGTTCACTCGCTCCGCCCATGGCACCGAGCGGAAGGGAATCCCGTAAATACCAACTCGCGGCTGCGAGGACGCCCTTCTGCTGCGCTTCCACAGAAATACCATCCTCCAGCGCGTTCTCGCCGAGGAATACCGACCATGAGTACGACTGCTTAAGAAGAATTAGGAAGTTTCGAGGCAAGTAACCGGAAAGCAAGACGAATTGATGCAGGCCTGAATAAAGCTGATGAGCATGACGATCCTGAATGAGGAACGCTCGCATTTCAGGGGCCCACTTTTGAAGATCTCCGAACCGCGCGAGGTTGCCGATTTTGCTTCGATCAGCCTCGTATGCGAGGGCCTGCTTCACAACATTCAAGTCCGCAAGCCCACTCGAGCTCCACTCCTGATAGGCCCGGAACACCACATACCGCTGCACAATCGGGTCCTGAAGCCGCCGCCAGTGCCTCTCGAAATCCTCAATTTCTCTCGCCGAGTAGCCCTCTACCTCTTCCATGCGAGATCTGAGCCTTTTAAAAGCTCGACTGGAAGCATCCGGAGAAGATAAATCAGTCCACTCACTCTTATGAAGGAACTTCTGCATTGCACCGAAACCCGGGCTGATTGAGGCGAGACGGGAGGACGCCATTGCGGCACAGAACGCCGAATACTGCGCCTTGTTCGCCGAGTACCGCTGCTCCAACACGACCTGAGTGTATTCACTCCCGGACCTATTTGATTCGCCAGCGCTCAGCGTCTCGTGCTTCGTGCGGATTCCGTATCTACGGCTCCCGACAACGAATGTTATCTCGAGCGGCTTCTCGCGAAGCAGAGTGTTGACGTATCGTTGCTGCGCCGCTGACAGATTCTCGAACTCGTCGAGCAGAAAGGTGAAGCGTGGCGGAGAGCCCCCAAATAGGCTCTCAGCTATCGCCGATGTTGTGGCGAACAGCGCGACACCACGAGACGCAAGAATACGAACGTCTAGGCTTCCCGTTAAGGCCGCGTTATTGACTTCGTAGTCGATTGAGCGCCGCGTCTCGATGAAATACTTTTGTAGGCCTGCCAGGCTCTGATCGTGATCAAAACTCGCCGATGAATTACCCGGAGCGAACTGATTCAGCACCTCGGCAACGACAAGACGCTCTTCCCGCTCACCCCACGCTTGCGTTATGCAGCGGTACTCGATTAGCTGCCCCAACAGTAGTTGAGCCATCCACAGGTCCATGTAGTAACTAAAAACGGCGTCCCAAGCTTCCGAACTTTGCCGTTTCCCCGAGAACCGAGAACCATTCAATCCGCTACAGCGCAAGTAGATTCCGATATATCCATCCCGTTTAATATCGGAACCGCTACTGCCGGCACGCTCGATCTGCAACGGGAATGAGAAATAGCGCATTAAGTGGGTACGACCGCCGCCCTTGCCGCCCACCAGGAACTGATTCATTGGGCTGCGGGGGTTGAGCATAACGGAGGTCTCGGACCCGCCGTAGCTTACATAAGTGGCCGCAATTTCATCGTCAGAAAAGTCGACGGCCTTGGTAATCTCGAATGGATTCAAGGTCATGAGTACAACTTCTCATATCTACGGAAAATTGGGTACCAATTCTCTCGACTACTCCACACAACCGGCAAAGTGTTATCGGGAATATTGTGGTGCATGCCGAGCAAGAGTTGTCCGTCTCGCCAACCGAGCGGACCCTCCTTAAATACTTGCGTTCCGTAGTGACTCATAACACGCCTACTGACATCTATGTCAATTTCTGGATCCTGGTTGAGAAAGGCCCGGTTGTCAGGATTGTAGAGTTCTTCGGAAACGTCAAACTCGTGTACTGCTCTTACAGTATCGAAGAGCGTTTTCCTTGCGATTTGCAACCCCTGATTCTTGGCAAAAAGCACAAAGTACTTCGTCTTGAAGTTTCGCGCGGATCTTTTTGCCGCATCATCCAGAACGCCGAGTATGCGCTGGCTGTAGTCGATTGCTTGACTCCCCGATCCAAGCACATCATCGATAAATACCGCGAGGTCAATCTCGGAATCAATTTCCACGACGCCGGAAGGTCTGGACTTACTGAAAAGCCCCCTCTCGTAAGCAAACAGACTTTTAGGAAGTCGGTTCTCTTGCCGGAAGAAATATAGGAGCAATGAGCCGCTCTCCGCAGGGTTACCCATAGGGAGGAACCGCGTGCGATCGCGAACCTTGATGAACTCCGTCTCAACGTCCAGCGGACTGCGAATCAATCCTGCGCTCCGAAGCTCTTGCACTATTGGGTAGCGGTACAAATCGCGGTAAACGGCTCGTAACAGAATTCGAATCTCAGGAGACCCGAAGTACACGAAGTTTGAAAGCAGGTGCAGAGCATGAATCCGCTCTTTCTCCACCGGCTCCACTTGTCCAGTGAAGTTAGCGAGCCAGCGATCTATGTCTGCATTCGTGAGATCTGTTCGCCAAACGTCGGAGTTCAGGATCTTTATTCGCTCGATGAAGCGCTGTTCCAGCGGGTTCACTTATGGGCCTTCTCGAACACATAGATGTACTCTGAGGTCGCCGCGATGGAGCCGCCAGCTCTGGTCGTTTGCAATATTCTTCCGCGTATCTCGTCCCGCAGGACGGCACGGCGCTGATAGCCAGCAGATTCAATCATTTCAGCCAGGAATGCATGTGTAGGCACATCTACTCCCACTACTCGGTTAGTTCCAGCTACTAGACAGACAACGTCGACGCCATTGGCTGGAGTCAGAACTCGAGTCCAGACGGCCTTCATGTCTTTCAAGTAAAGTGCATATATTGCGGCGCGGCGCGGGTTGCTTTTTGCCGCTTCCTCAACCACACGTCGCATGCCTTCGTTCAAGTCCGGAGCGGAGTCATCCTGCACGACCGACAGCACTTCGGCCTTATTGATGTGCTCTCTTCCGATGCTGACTCGCTCTAGCTCAGCAGTTCCGGATGAACTTGCCATTCGCAACCAGCCTAGCTCCAAGCTCGTGCTTCGCACATACTTTTGGGCCGCTCCGTACGGAGGACTTGTTAATATCACCTTCCTGTCGTCGTTACGAAGATGTTCTACAATCTCCGGAGATCTGGAATCTCCGACAATGGCTTTTGCGCTAGGCGCATCGGGAGAAATTTTTCGAAGAACCTCGACAAGGTGCTGCGCAAGATTCGCAAAAACTCCGTAGATCTCCTTATGCGACTCATATAGGCCACCGCGTGTCCGGTCTAGGACGGGTACAGGTATTCGAGGATTGACCAAACTAACTTTTCTCGAGGTGAGGGCTAGAGCGAGGCGTGAGACGTCTGCTTCCGGGCTCGATTCCAGTTGAGCCACAGATCGAGAGAGCATTGACAACGCGCGCAACGCCGGTTCCTCATACCAACGTGCAAGAAAATCTGCAGGCAGATCCAACCGACGTAGGGAGGACGCTCGCTTTAGGACACGGTCAGCGGTGGCGACCGCTAAGTCAGCGTCAATGGGTGTGACCTTGACAGCCGCGATTAACGCAGCAATTGGGTTGCTATCAAATCCGATCGAGCTACGACCCGACAGCTGCGCTTCTGCAAGCACGGTGCCTGATCCGCAGAATGGGTCCACGACAACATCGCTGTCGAGTATGAAGCCGGATCGCAGCAAGTGTCTCGGAATCTGTTTGAGCAGACGAGCGGGGTAAGGATATATTCCGTGAGTGTATTCACGGAAACCGAGAACCCCGCCGAGAGTTCGAAAATCGGCATTGTCCTGACCGTGACCTCGGGTCTGACTCAGGTGGGTGACTTGGGAAAAGTCACGGATAAGCCTGGACTCGCCGAACTTAGCTGGCAGGGCTCTATTCGCGGAGGATCCCTCCTGTTCGACTCCACCCATAGTCGATTGATCTGATTACGCCTGGGCGCGCTCGAGCACGAGCTCGCGCACGCGGGCGGCGTCGGCCTGGCCCTTCATGGCCTTCATGACCGCGCCGATGACGGCGCCGGCGGCCTGCACCTTGCCGTCGCGGATCTTGGCGAGCACGTCGGGCTGGGAGGCGAGCGCCTCGTCGATGGCGGCGATGAGCGCGCCGTCGTCCGAGACGACCTTGAGACCGCGGGCCTCCACGATCTCGGCCGGGGTGCCCTCGCCGGCGATGACGCCCTCGAGCACCTGGCGGGCCAGGCGGTCGGTCAGCTCGCCGGACTCGACGAGCACCACGATCTCGGCGATCTGCTGCGGGGTCGCGAGCGAGGCCGGCTCGACCTGCTGCGCGTTGGCGATGCGGCTGAGCTCGCCCATCCACCACTTGCGGGCGGCGGTCGCCGAGGCGCCGGCGGCGATGGTCTCCTCGACCTCGACGAGCAGGCCCGAGTTGACGACGTCCTGGAACTCCTGGTCGCCGAAGCCCCAGTCGGCCTTGAGCCGGCGGCGCAGCGCGGCCGGCGGCTCGGGCAGCGCGGCGCGCAGCTCCTCGATGAGCTCGAGGCTCGGCTCGACGGGCAGCAGGTCGGGCTCGGGGAAGTAGCGGTAGTCGTCCGCGTCGGACTTCGGGCGTCCGGCGCTCGTGACGCCGGTGTCCTCGTGCCAGTGGCGGGTCTCCTGGGTGATCGAGCCGCCGCCCGCCAGGATCACGGCCTGGCGCTGGATCTCGTAGCGCACCGCGCGCTCGATCGAGCGGAGGGAGTTGACGTTCTTGGTCTCGGTGCGGGTGCCCAGCTTCTCCTGGCCGCGCGGGCGCAGCGAGACGTTGGCGTCGCAGCGCAGGTTGCCGCGCTCCATGCGGGCCTCGCTGATGCCGAGGGCGCGCACGATGTCGCGGATCGTCGCCACGTAGGCCTTCGCGATCTCGGGCGCGCGGTGCTCGCCGCCGAAGATCGGCTTGGTGACGATCTCCACCAGCGGCACGCCGGCCCGGTTGTAGTCGACGAGCGAGTACTCGGCGCCCTGGATGCGACCGGTGGCGCCGCCGACGTGCGTGAGCTTGCCCGCGTCCTCCTCCATGTGCGCGCGCTCGATCGGCACGGTGATGACGGTGCCGTCCTCGAGCTCCACGTCGAGCGAGCCCTCGAAGGCGATCGGCTCGTCGTACTGGCTGATCTGGTAGTTCTTCGCCAGGTCGGGGTAGAAGTAGTTCTTCCGCGCGAAGCGCGAGGTCGGCGCGATCTCGCAGCCGAGCGCGAGGCCCAGGCTGATCGAGTAGCGCACGGCCTTCTCGTTCACGACCGGCAGACTGCCGGGCAGCCCCAGGCAGACCGGGGTGATCTGCGTGTTCGGCGCGGCGCTGTGATTGCCCTTCGCCGCGGGGTTCGGAGCGCTCGAGAACATCTTCGTCTCGGTGCTCAGCTCGACGTGCACCTCGAGGCCGATCACCGGCTCGTACAGCTCGAGTGCCTTGTCGAAGTCCATGAGTTCTGCTGCGCGTGCCACGGGTCGATCCTACCGGCGTCGCGGCGCCCGGGCGATCAGGGGCGGGGCTGGCGCGTGCTCCAGAGCGCGAGGGCGATGAGCAGGGGCTGACCGAACAGGCGCACGAAGCGCTTCATGTCGGTGTCGAGGCCGAAGGCGCTGCGGCGCTCGGCGAACTGCGACAGGTTGCCGGGGAAGATCGCCGTGAAGAACAGCGCGGCGAGGTTGCCGGCCCGGCGGCGCTGGCTGCGCGGGGCCGCCAGCAGCGCTGCGCCCAGGCCGATCTCGGCGACGCCCGAGGCGACCACGGTTGTGTCGACGTCCAGCGGCACCCAGTCGGGCACCTGGGCGCGGAAGGCCTTGCGGGCGAAGGTGAGGTGGCTGGCGCCGGCGAACACGAGCACCGAACCGAGCAGGATGCGGCCGACGGTGCGGCGACGTGCGGAGGTCATGGCTCGAGTCTGCACCTCCCGGCCCCGCGCCCGCATCCGCTCGCCTGCATGACTGCTCCGAGCGGATGCATCACCCGCTCGGGAACGCGGAACGCCCGCCCGGGCGGACCGGGCGTGCGTTCGAGCGGCTCAGAGCGGCAGCGCGAAGCAGTGCGACTGCGGCATGGTCGCCGCGTAGGGCTCGTAGACCGGGATCTCGTCGAAGCCGAGCTTGCGGTAGAGCGCCACGGACTCGGGCTGGTTCCACCCGGTCTGCAGGATGAGCCGCGGTGCGCCGTGGTCGCGGGCCGCCGCGGCGATGCCGGCGAGCAGCGCCGTCGCGACGCCGCGGCCGCGCGCCGACGGCGAGACGATGAGGCGCTTGGCCTCCCACTCGTCGCGCAGCGGGCGCAGGGCGAGGTGCCCGATCGGGGTGCCGTCGGGGTCGAGCGCCAGCAGCACGGTGACGAACTCGTCGTCGTGCACGGCGAGCGCCTCGTCACGGGCCGCCGAGACGGCGACCTCCTCGTCGAAGCGCGGGTAGCGCACGGCCATCTCGGCGTCCATGACGGCGCGCAGGGCGACGGCCCGCGCATCCGTCCACTCGACCTGCTCGATCGTGAAGTCGGGCAGCACGTGCGCGTCCGAGAACCAGCTGGCGAAGTCCGATCCCGGTGCCACGGCGCTCAGATCGCACCGTCCGAGACGGCGAGCATCGACGATGCGGCGAGGTCCGGCGCCTGCGACAGCAGCGGGCCGCCCCAGCGCTCCTCGAGCAGCTGCTCGAGCGCGGCGCCCACCGTGTAGAGGCGCGCGTCCTCACGGGCCGGCGCCATGAACTGGATGCCGACCGGCAGGCCGTCCTCGGGCGCGAGGCCCATCGGCAGGCCGATGCCGGGCACGCCGGCGAGGTTCGCGGGGATGGTGGTGATGTCGTTGAGGTACATCGCCAGCGGGTCGTCGAGCTTCTCGCCGAGCTTGAACGCCGTGGTCGGCGCGGCCGGCGAGACGAGCACGTCGGCCTGCTCGAAGGCGTTGGAGAAGTCCTGCTGGATGAGCGTGCGCACCTTCTGCGCGCTGCCGTAGTAGGCGTCGTAGTAGCCGGCGCTGAGCGCGTAGGTGCCCAGGATGATGCGGCGCTTGACCTCGTCGCCGAGGCCCGCCTCGCGGGTGGCCGCCATGACCTGCTCGACCGTGCCGCCGCCCTCGGGGGTGACGCGCAGGCCGAAGCGCACGCTGTCGAACTTGGCCAGGTTGCTGGAGGCCTCGGCCGGCAGGATCAGGTAGTACGCGGCGACCGCGTACTCGAAGTTCGGCGCGCTGACCTCGACGATCTCGGCGCCCGCGTCGGCGAGCAGTTCGAGCGACTCGCCGAAGCGCTGCGTGACGCCGGCCTGGAAGCCCTCGCCGCCCGCGATCTGCTTGACGACGCCGACGCGCAGGCCCTTGAGCGAGCCGTCGCGCTTGCCGGCACGAGCGGCCTCGGCGAAGGACGGCCAGGCGTCCTTCAACGAGGTCGAGTCCTTGGGGTCGTGCCCGCCGATGACGTCGTGCAGCAGCGCCGAGTCGAGCACGGTGCGGCTGACCGGGCCGACCTGGTCGAGCGAGCTCGCCAGGGCGATGGCGCCGTAGCGCGAGACGCCGCCGTAGGTGGGCTTGACGCCGACCGAGCCGGTGACCGCGGCGGGCTGGCGGATCGAGCCGCCGGTGTCCGAGCCGAGGGCGAAGGGCGCCTCGAAGGCCGCGACGGCCGCGGCCGAGCCGCCGCCGGAACCGCCCGGGATGCGCTCGAGGTTCCACGGGTTGCGGGTCGGGCCGAACGCGGAGTGCTCGGTGGAGGAGCCCATCGCGAACTCGTCCATGTTGGTCTTGCCGAGGGCGATGAGGCCGGCCGCCTTCATCCGCTCGACGACGGTCGCGTCGTACGGGGGCACCCAGCCCTCGAGCATCTTCGAGCCGGCGGTCGAGGGCATGCCGATCGTGCAGAGCACGTCCTTGATAGCCACGGGCACGCCCGCGAGCTCGGGCAGCTGCTCGCCGGCGGCGCGGCGGGCGTCGACGGCCTCGGCCTCGGCGAGCGCCGCGGCGTTGACGTGCAGGTAGGCGTGCACGTCGCCGTCGACGGCGGCGATGCGGTCGAGGTGGGCCTGCGTGGCGTCGACCGAGGTGAATTCGCCGGCGGTGAGGCCGGCGGAGAGCTCGGCGGCGGTGAGACGGGTCAGATCGCTCATCACTGCTCCTCCCCCAGGATCGCGCTGACCTTGAACCGCGAGCCGTCGTGCTCGGGCGCGCCGGAGACGGCCTGCTCGGCGGTGAGGGTCTCGGTGGGCACGTCGTCGCGGTACACGTTGACGAGCGGGATCGGGTGGCTGGTGGCGACCACGTCGGGACCGGCGGCCCGCTGCACGATGGCGACGTTGTCGACGATCGCGCCGAGCTCACCGGCGAGGCGGCCGAGCTCGTCCTCGGTCAGGGCGATGCGGGCGAGGCCGGCGAGGTGCCGCACCTGCTCCGTGCTGAATTCGGACATGCCACTCCACGGTCGAGGGGTCGGGGGAACGCCGACGAGTCTACGGCCCCGGGCGACCCCGGGATCAGACGAGCGCGAGCGCCGCCGCCAGCGCGACCACGACGCCGCCCTGCACGCCCTGGCCGATGCGGTGGCCGCGGCGATCGGGCAGCGCCGGCAGCGCGCGCCAGCGCAGCACCGATGCCGCGACTCCGGCCGCGGTCAGCGCGACCGGCACGAGCCAGAGCCACGAGGGCACGATCGCCCACGGGATCAGCCGGTGCGAGACGACGAGGCCGAGCAGCGCCCAGGCGGCCAGCACCGCGAGCGCGAGCCGGGTCGGAGCGCCCTTCGTGCGACCGGCCGCGGCGCGCGCGAAGCCGCCCGTCCAGAACAGGGCGATCGCGCCGAACACCAGCGCGGGCAGCAGGGTCGTGATCATCGGTCCTCCTCCAGGAGCTGTCGGGCCATCGCGTCGACCGATTCGGTCGATGCGCCGAGCACGACCGCCAGACGGTCTGCCTCGGTGTCGTAGGCGACCATGCTCGAGAAGCCGCCGGTGCCGCCGTTGTGCCAGAGCACGCCGTCGTCGTCGGTGTGCCAGCCGTAGCCGATGCGCTGGCCGTCGCCCGCATCCGCTCGGGGCTCGGTCGCCGACGAGCCCGGCGCCTCGCCGCGAGCGGTCGCGACCGCGTAGGCCGCGAGATCGGCCGGGGTCGAGCGGATGGAGCCGGTCGGCCCGTAGCCGTCGGAGGCCCAGGCGTCGACCTCGCGACCCGCCGCGGTGACGCCGAGCGGCGCATCCGGGCCGGCGTCCCCGGCCGGGTAACGGGTGGCGTCGAGACCGAGCGGATCCAGGATGCGCTCCTGCAGCAGCGTGGCGTAGTCGCTGCCCGCGGCCTCGCCCAGGGCGTGGCCGAGCAGCGCGGTGCCGAGGTTCGAGTACTCGTAGTCGCCGCGCCCGCCGAGATCGACGCCGCGCGCCTGGGCGGCCACCGACTCGGGGGTGCTGCCGGCGTAGGGGTCGGCCCCCGTGTACTGGCTCAGCAGCGAGCCGATCACGAAGCCGGGGTCGGCGGGCAGGCGCGGCAGCCCGCTCGTGTGGGTGGCCAGCTCGAGCAGCGTCGCGTCGCCCGCGGCGCCGACCTCGAGCAGGTCGCCGAGCCGGGTGCCCTCCTCGACCTCGCCGCGCTCGATCGCGACGGCGAGCAGCGCGCCGGTGAAGGTCTTGCTCACCGAGCCGATCTCGTACTCGGTCGCGTCGTCGGCGCCGAGATGCGCCGACACCGTTCGCGGCTCGCCGCTCACGTCGTCGACGACGACCGCGCTGAGGCGCGGGCGGATGCCGCCCTCGGCCAGCTCGACGAGCCGGGCGCCGAGCTCGGGGTCGCCGCTCGACTCGCTCGGGGTCTGCGGCGGTCGGGGCATCGCGAGCACCCCGGCGGCCAGCACCGCGGCGGCGGCGATGCCGGCGATGATGCGCAGTCTCTTCGTCATGATCGCTCCCGTTCTCTAGATGCCGCGGGCCGCGGCGATGGTCACGAGCAGCGGCACCAGCCGGCCCGCGGGCACGGCGTAGCGGCCGCGGCCCTGGGCGACGAGCCAGCCGCCGGCGACGAGCTGCCCGAGGTGGTGGTAGACCTGCCCGCTGGTGCCGACGCCCTCGAGGGCGCCGAGCTCGGCGGCGGTGGCGGTGCCGCCGACGATCGCCTGCAGCAGGCGCAGGCGCAGCGGATGCGCGAGGGCGGCGAGCGCGGCGGCCCGCTCCCCCCACTCCTCGTCGAGCAGGTCGTCGACCCCGTGACCCTGCTGCCACTCGGCGGCGCCGGCCGGGGTCACGACCGAGCCGGTGAAGAGCACGGCACCGGGAGCGGGCGCCCGCTCGCGCAGGCCCTCGAGGGCCCAGAAGACGTCCTCCTCGGGCACGGCCTGCGGCGCTCGGGCGGGACGCTGCTCGAGGGCTGCGATCCTGCGCTCGAGGGCGCTCATCCGCTCGTCGTGGCTCATGCCTTCACGGTATTCCGTAATTCCGTAATTCTTCTGTGAGCGCCGGGCGCTGCATGCCATCCGATCGCTTAAGGTGGTGGCAACCCCCGCTTCGAGAGAGGTCCGCCATGCCCGCGCCCCGCCTCCGCTCGAGCGCACTCGCACTGCTCGCCGGCGCCGCGCTCGTGCTCAGCGGCTGCGCCGCGACCGGCGCCCCGCTCGGCGACGTGGTGACCGGCGACTGGACCCTCGCCGCGGCCACCCAGGGCGGCGGGCAGCTCAACTTCACCGGCACCTCGGTCACGCTCTCCGCCGACGCCGAGGGCTTCAGCGGCGCCGCGCCCTGCAACGCATACGGCGCGGCCATCGCCGGCGACACCGCGAATCTGCAGGTGCTCAGCCTCATCCCCGACGAGCTCGAGTGCGACGACACGCTGATGACCCTCGAGACCGCCTACCTCGACCTGCTCGGCACCGCGAAGACCGCCAGCCGCGACAACGGCCAGCTCGTGCTCGCCGGCGACGACGGCGAGCTGCGCTTCGACCCGGCCCCGGCGGGCACGGGCGCGGCAGCGGATGCGCTGGTCGGCACCACCTGGAGCCTGCAGTCGGTCACCGCGCAGGGCGCCGACGTGCCCATCGCGCCGGGCGCGGACGGCGCGCAGCCCTCGCTGACCCTCGGCCCGGACGGCCGCACCAGCGGCAGCACCGGCTGCCGCGACATCGCGCTCGACTACGCCGTGACCGACGGCCTGGTGGAGTTCGACGGCTTCCCGGCCGAGGCCCCCGACTGCTCGGCGGAGACCGCCGGCCAGGACGACGTGCTCTTCACCCTGCTCGGCTTCGGCTTCGAGGCGCAGATCGCCGACGGCGTGCTCACGGCGCAGAACAGCGAGTTCGGGCTGGTCGCGACGTTCAGCGCTTCCTAGCCCGCCGACATCCGCCCGTAACAGGGTGCCCGTACGCTGGCGCGCACAGGTGAGTTCCGCAGAAACCTCGCCGGCGCCGAGCGCTGCCGAGCCAACAGAAATACTCCCTCGACCGCATCCGCATCCTCGAGGAGTTCACATGTCCTTTTCCGTACCCGCCGTCGACATCTCCGCCTACGTGCAGGAGGGCGCGCCGGAGCAGCGCGCGGCCGTGGCCGCCGCCATCGACGAGGCCTGCCGCACCGTCGGCTTCATCCAGATCCTCGGCCACGGCATCCCCGCCGACGTGACCGAGGGGCTCGCCGAGGCGCTCGACGAGTTCTTCGGCCTCGACCTCGAGACCAAGAAGTCGTACCGCACGCCCTCGGGCGTCAACCGCGGCTACGCCCCACCGAAGACCGAGTCGCTCTCGCTCTCGCTCGGCGTGGAGTCGGCCAGCCGCATGAACGACTTCTTCGAGGCGTTCAACGTGGGACTCGCGCAGAGCGACTTCCCCGGCATCGCCGTCGACCCCGTGCACTACGCCGAGAACGTCTGGCCCGCCGCGGAGCACGCCCCCGCGTTCCAGGGCAAGGTCGAGGCCTACTTCGGCGAGGCCGGTCGGGTCGCCCGCACGATGACGCGCATCTTCGCCGACGCCCTCGGCCTGGCGCCCGACTTCTTCGAGCCGTACACCGACCACTCGCTCGACGTGCTGCGCATGAACAACTACGCCCTCCCCGAGGGCACGAGCGTCAGGCTCGACGGCGACCTCACCGGCATGGGCGAGCACACCGACTACGGCATCGTCACCATCCTCTGGGCCGACCAGGTGCGCGGCCTGCAGGTGCTCGACGCCGACGGCGGCTGGAACGACGTCTCCCCCGCCGACGGCGCGCTGCTCGTCAACCTCGGCGACGTGACAGCCCGATGGACCAACGAGCACTGGATGAGCACCCTGCACCGCGTGAAGCCGCCCGTCGTCGACGGCACCATCGAGCGCCGACGCAGCGCGGCCTTCTTCCACGACGGCAACTCGGATGCGCTGATCAGCGCGATCCCGACGACCGTCCCCGAGGGCGAGGCGCCGCTGTACGAGCCGATCACCGTGGGCGAGCACATCGCCGCCAAGCTCGCCGGCTCGCGAGCGGGCCGGAAGAACGCGGCCGGTCGCGAGACGGAGCGGGTGCTCTCGGCGAAGGGATGAGCGCGACGGGAGGGCGTCCCGCGCCGCTGCTCGGAGGGAGCAGAATGGCGGGGATGCCCTCCCCCACCGCGACCTCGATCCCTTGACCGCCGCCCGCATCCGCTCGGCGTCGCCGTGGATCGTGATCCTGGTCGTCGCGATCGTCTCGCTCAACCTGCGCGGGCCGGTCGTCGCGATCGCACCGGTCGTCGACGAGGTGCAGTCGGAGCTCGGCATCGACGCGGGCACAGCCGGGCTGCTGACCAGCCTGCCGATCCTGTGCTTCTCGCTGCTGGTGCCGCTCGCCCTGCTCGTGATCCGTCGAGCGGGCATCGACGCGGCCGTGACCATCACGCTCGTCGGCGTCGGCATCGGCACCGCCGTGCGCTCGGTCGACGGCGTCGGCTGGGCGATCACCGGCACCGTGATCATCGGCGCCGCCATCACCATCGGCAACGTCGTGGTGCCCGTCGTGATCCGCCGCGACGTGCCGCCCGAGCGCGTCAGCCTGACGACCGGCGTCTACACCTCGGCGCTCAACGTGGGCTCGGCCATCACCTCGCTCGGCACCGCCCCGCTGGCCGAGGCGTTCGGCTGGCAGCTCGCGGTGCTCGCCTGGGCGCTGCTCGCGGTCGCCGCGCTGCTCGCGTGGCTGCTCTACGTCGGCCCGCGACGCGCACTCGCGCCGGCCGCCCGCCCCGCCCGCGATCCGAGCGCGCAACCGCCCGTGCGCGCCCGCACCTGGGGCAGCCTCACCGTCATCATGGTGGGCATCGCCTTCTCGGGGCAGGCCTTCGCCTACTACGCCACGACCGCCTGGGTGCCCACGATCCTGCGCGACGAGACCGGGCTCGACACCGTCTCGGCGGGCGCGAGCGCCTCGCTGTTCCAGCTCGCGGCCGTCATCGGATCGCTGCTGACCCCGCTGCTGCTGGCCCGCATCCGCCCGCTCGGCACCTTCGTCGTGCTCGGCGCGCTCTGGTCGACGGTGCCGCTGGGCCTCATGCTGGCGCCGGAGCTCTGGACCCTCTGGGGCGTGCTCGGCGGCGCGGCGCAGGGCGGCGGCTTCACGACGGTGTTCGTGGTGATCGTCAGTTTCGCGGTCTCCGACAAGCACGCCGCCGCGCTCAGCGGCATCGTGCAGGGCATCGGCTACGCGGTCGCCGCGACGGCACCGGCGGTGCTGGGCTTCACCCACGACGTCACGGGCGTCTGGTCGACCCCGCTGCTGCTGGTGCTCGGCGCGGTGCTGACCTTCACCGGTCTCGGGGTCGCCTCGGCGGTGCGGGCCGCGCGCGCGGCGAGGCGACGGGGCTCCGCCTAGGCCTCCTCCGCCGGCTCGCCGTCGGGCTCCGGCTCCGGCTCCGGCAGGGGCGGCAGCGCATCCGGCCCCTGCTCCACGAGGATGCGGAACTCCGCCGCCTCGATGAGCCGCAGGCCGAGCGCCTCCGCCTTGGCGAGCTTCGAGCCCGCGCCGGGGCCCCAGGCGACGAAGTCGGTCTTCTTGCTCACGCTCGATGCGGCCTTGCCGCCGGCCGCGATGATCGCCTCCTGCGCGCCCTCTCGGGTGTAGCCCTCCAGCGAGCCGGTGGCCACGACCGTGAGGCCGGCGAGCACGCCGCCCGCGGCCGCCGCTGCGCCCGGGCCGGGGTGGCCGGGGATGGCGAACCGCACGCCCGCGGCTGTCCACCGCTCGACGATCTCCTGGTGCCAGTCGACGGCGAACCACTCGATGAGCGCGTCGGCGATGATGCCGCCCACACCGTCGACCGCGGCGAGCTCGTCGCGCGTGGCGGCGCGGATCGCCTCGAGCGAGCCGAAGTACTGGGCCAGGGCCCGCGAGGCGACCGGGCCGACGTGCCGGATGTTCAGGGAGACGAGCTGGCGCCAGAGGTCCTTGGTCTTGGCCTTCTCGAGCTCGGCGAGCAGCTTGACCAGCTGGGCGCTCGGCTCGACGACGCGGAAGTCCTTCCTGAAGCCCTGCTTGCGGCGCTCCGCCGCCGTGAGGTCGACGGCCTCGGGCGCGTACTCGAGCCGCACCTTCTGGAAGGGCATCCGGCGACGCACGACGCCGTCCTCGTCCTCCTTCTCGAGCCCGGTCTCCGCGTCGCGCACGATGACCTCGATCTCGAGCAGCTCCTCCGCCGTCAGCTCGAAGAGCCGCGCCTCGGTCATCAACGGCGGCACCTCGGGCACCTCGGGCTGCGTGAGCGCCGCGGCGCCGACCTCGCCGAGCCCCTCGATGTCGAGCCCGCCGCGGCTGCCGATGTGCTCGACGCGGCCGCGCACCTGGGCGGGGCAGCTCTGCGCGTTCGGGCAGCGCAGATCGATGTCGCCCTCCTTCATGGGGCGCAGCGGCGTGCCGCACTCGGGGCAGTCCGTCGGCATGACGAACTCGCGCTCGCTGCCGTCGCGCAATTCGGCCACCGGGCCGAGCACCTCGGGGATCACGTCGCCGGCCTTGCGCAGCACGACGGTGTCGCCGATGAGCACGCCCTTGACCTTCACCACGTCCTGGTTGTGCAGCGTCGCCTGGCGCACCTCGCTGCCGGCGACGCGCACCTTCTCCATGATGGCGAAGGGGGTGGCGCGGCCGGTGCGGCCCACGCTCACGACGATGTCGAGCAGCTTCGTGTTCACCTGCTCGGGCGGGTACTTGTAGGCGGTCGCCCAGCGCGGGGCGCGGCTCGTGGCGCCGAGCTCCTCGTGCAGCGCGAGCTCGTCGACCTTGACGACCACGCCGTCGATCTCGTGCTCGACGCTGTGCCGCTGCTCGCCGCCGTAGGTGCGGATGAACTCCGCAGCCGCACCCGCATCCGGTTCCACGCGGAAGTAGGGGCTGGTCGGCAGCCCCCATCCGCTGATCAGGCCGTACACCTCGGACTGCGCAGCGACGGGCGGGTCGGGCCAGGCGCCGATGCCGTGCACGTACAGCGAGAGCGACTCGAGCCGGGCGAGGCCCGCCTCGCGGTCGAGCTCGTCGTCCTTCTTCTCGATCTGCTGGCGCAGGCCGCCGCTCGCGGCGTTGCGCGGGTTGGCGAGCGCCGGGAAGCGGCGCTTGGCCGCATCCTCCGACTTCTCGCGGTCGAAGGGCCGGCCCTTCGCCGCGGCGCGCTCCTCGGCGCGGGCCACGTAGCGCTCGCGGAAGCCGGCGAGCCCCTCGTTGAGGCGCTCGAACGCGGCCTTCGCGAGGAAGATCTCGCCGCGGATCTCGACGATCTCGGGATGCCCCTCCCCCTCGAGCCGCTCGAGGATGCCGGGCACGTAGCGGATGTTGGCGGTCACGTCGTCGCCGACCTGGCCGTTGCCGCGCGTGGCCGCGCTGACGAGCAGCCCGCGCTCGTAGCGCAGGTTGATGGCCAGCCCGTCGATCTTGAGCTCGCAGAGGAAGGCGACCTTGCGGCCGGAATCGCGCTCGACCTTGGTCGCCCAGTCGAGGAACTCCTCCTCGCTGAAGACGTTGTCGAGGCTCAGCATCGCCTCGGCGTGCACGACCGGGTCGAACAGCTCCGAGACGCCGCCGCCGACCGTCTGCGTCGGGCTGTCCTGGCTCTGCAGCTCGGGGAAGAGCCGCTCGAGCTCCTCGAGCCGCAGCACGAGCGCGTCGTACTCCTCGTCGCTCGCCACCTGGGCGTCGCGGTCGTAGTACGCGGCGCGCAGCTCCAGGATGCGGGTCGTCAGACCCTCGGCCTCGTCGCGCGCCTGCTCCAGGCTGAGTTCCTCGGTCACGGACCGATTCTAGAAGCGGCCGCCGACACCGGCGCGGGCGCGCGGGCCCCGCTCAGGAGGCGGATGCGCCCGCCGGCACCGCGCTCACGGTGCGGTCGATCGTGCACTGGCCGAGCACCCGGGTGCCCACGTAGAGCACCGCGGTCTGGCCGGGGGCGACGGCGCCGAGCGGAGCGTCCGGCACGATGCGCAGCTCGAGGCGCGCGTCGGTCTGGTCGGCACGGGAGGCGCTGATCGCATCCGCTCCGTCCGCGTAGTCGGCGGCGTCGACCAGCGCCATGCGGGCGCGGGCCGGCACGGGGTCGGCGTGGGCGCGGATCTGCACCTCGCAGGCGAACTCGGCGGTCTCGCCCTCCGCCAGACCGGCGGCGAAGCCGGAGGCGACCGGGTCGAGGCCCGCCCAGCTGACCTTGCGGCCGGCGAGCAGCGAGACCTCGAGGTCCTCCTTCGGACCGACCACGACGGTGTTCGTCTTGGGGCGCACCTCGAGCACGAAGCGCGGGCGGCCGTCGTCGCTGGGGTAGCCGATGTTCAGGCCCTTGCGCTGCCCGACCGTGAAGGCGTGCGCGCCCGCGTGGGTGCCGAGCTGCGCGCCGGCGCGGTCGAGGATCGGGCCGTCCTCGGCGCCGAGCCGGTCGGCGAGCCAGCCGCGGGTGTCGCCGTCGGGGATGAAGCAGATGTCGTGCGAGTCGGGCTTGGCCGCGACGCCGAGGCCGCGGCGCTCCGCCTCCGCGCGCACCAGGTCCTTCGACGGGGTGTCGCCGAGGGGGAACATGGCGTGCGCCAGCTGCTCGCTCGTCAGCACGCCGAGCACGTACGACTGGTCCTTGGCCCAGGCGGAGGCGCGGTGCAGCTCGCGGTTGCCGTGCGCATCCGTCACGACGTTGGCGTAGTGGCCCGTCGCGACGGCGTCGAAGCCGAGATCGACGGCCTTCTCGAGCAGCGCGGCGAACTTGATGCGCTCGTTGCAGCGCATGCAGGGGTTCGGGGTGCGGCCGGCGGTGTACTCGGCCACGAAGTCGTCGACGACGTCGAGCTTGAATCGCTCGCTGAAGTCCCACACGTAGTACGGGATGCCGATCGTGTTCGCCGCCCGCTGCGCGTCCATCGAGTCCTCGATGGTGCAGCAGCCGCGGCTGCCGGTGCGCAGCGTGCCGGGCATGCGGCTCAGCGCCAGGTGCACGCCGACCACGTCGTGACCGGCCTCGACGGCGCGGGCCGCGGCCACGGCGCTGTCCACGCCTCCGCTCATCGCCGCCAGTACTCGCATCCCTCCAGTGTAGGCAGGCTCCGAATGGACACCGGGCGGATGCGCGTGCCACTCTCATGGGGGACGGCCCGCGATGTTGCACCCCCGTTCGAGGGTTGAAACGACCTCGAAACGTGCGACACCTAGCGTCGTCGCCGAGGGGCCCCGGTTCGGGGAGCGACGTGGCTCCGTTTTCAAGGCTCCCCTCCGATGGAGGAACGATGCGACACAGCGCACGACGACGGGGGCTCATCGCCGCAGCCGTCCTGACCACGGGGGCCCTGGCCCTGACCGGATGCGTGCAGAGCGAGCGCGACGCCGAGGGCGGGGGCGCCAGCGATGCCGGCCGGTTCATCTTCGGAGTCTCCGGCGAGCCCGTCAGCCTCGACCCGGCCTTCGCCAGCGACGGCGAGTCGTTCCGCGTCTCCCGGCAGATCTTCGAGGGCCTCGTCGGCGTCGAGGCCGGCACCGCTGACCCCGAGCCGCTGCTCGCCGAGGACTGGACGATCTCCGACGACGGTCTCGAGTACGTCTTCGACCTCAAGGAGGGCGTCACCTTCCACGACGGCACGGACTTCGACGCCGCCGCCGTGTGCTTCAACTTCGACCGCTGGCGCGACTTCGAGGGCCCGGCCGCGTCGCCGGCCGCGTCGTACTACTACGGCAACCTCTTCCGCGACGTCGGACTCGGCGTCACCTGCGAGGCGAGCGGCGACCTCGAGGCCACCATCACGCTGACGAGCCCCTTCGCCGGGTTCATCCCCTCGCTCTCGCTGCCCGCCTTCGCGATGCAGAGCCCGACCGCGCTCGAGGAGTACGACGCCGACAACCTGGGCGGCACGCTCGAGGCGCCGACCATGACCGCGTACGCGGAGGAGCACCCGACCGGCACCGGTCCGTTCGTCTTCGACTCGTGGGACCGCGGCGCCTCGGTGTCGCTGACCGCGTACGAGGACTACTGGGGTGAGCAGGGCGATGTGACCGACATCACCTTCCAGGTCTCCGGCGACCCGACCGCGAGCCGTCAGGCGCTCGAGGCCGGCTCGATCGACGGCTACGACCTCGTCTCGCCCTCCGACGTCGGCGTGCTCGACGAGGCCGGCTTCACGATCGACAGCCGCGATCCGTTCACGATCCTCTACCTCGCGTTCAACCAGCGCAGCGACAGCAACCCCGAGCTGGCCGACCCGCGCGTGCGCGAGGCGCTCACGCTCGCGATCGACCGCGAGGCGCTCGTGGCGCAGACGCTGCCGGAGGGCACCGAGGTGGCCAGCCAGTTCATCCCGCCCGTCGTGGCCGGGTACAACGACGAGGTCACGACCTACGACTACGACCCGGAGCGGGCGCGCGAGCTGCTCGACGAGGCCGGGATCCCCGAGGGCTACGAGCTCATGTTCAACTACCCGACGAACATCTCGCGGCCGTACATGCCGAACCCCGAGACCACGTTCACGGCCATCAGCGGCATGCTCGAGGAGGTCGGCATCACCGTGAACCCGCAGGCGAACGAGTGGGGCGAGTACCTCGACCGCATGCAGGGCGGCACCGACCACGGCATCCACCTGCTCGGCTGGACCGGCGACTACAACGACACCGACAACTTCCTCGGCGTCTTCTTCGGCACCGACTCCTTCGAGTGGGGCTTCGACAACCCGGAGCTCTTCGCGGCGCTCTCCGAGGCCCGCGCAGCAGCCGATCCGGCGGATGCGGTGTCGCAGTACGAGGCGATCAACGAGCAGCTCGCCACGTTCATCCCCGGCGTGCCGCTCGCGCACCCGGCGCCCTCGCTGGCGTTCAGCGAGCGCGTCGCGAGCTACCCGGTCAGCCCGGTGAACGACGAGGTCTACAACCTCATCGAGCTCACCGACTGACCCGCCCTCGCGGGGGGGGGGCGCGGGGGCCCGCCCCGCGCCCCCGGGGGATAGGGCGCCGTGGGGCGCGGGGTCGGCCCACCCCCG
>JASCOA010000041.1 GCA_029959365.1 Microbacteriaceae bacterium PS02343
GCCCGGCGCGGTGGCGCCGGGCCGCCCGTCGATCAGTTCGCCGCGACCGCGGCGTCGACGGCCGCGAGGTTGGCGTCGAGCGTGGCCGGGTCCTGCACGAACTCCGCGACCGTGGTGTAGAACGCCGCCGTCACGGCGCTGGGCGTCGAGGCGATCGGGAACGGCACGAGCTGGTCGGAGCCGTTGAGCAGATCGCTCGAGACCGAGGCGAGGATCTCGTTCGGGAAGGCCTCGGGCGAGACGTTGGCGTTCGCGCCGATCCAGTTGCCGGTCGCAGCGATCAGGTTCGACGACTCCGCCGAGGCCATGTACTCCATGAACGCGGCGACCTCCGGGCGGTCGTCGAACGCGGTGAAGACCGTGCCGCCGTAACCGTTCGCGCCGGCGAACTCGGGATCGATCGACGGCATTTCCATGTAGTCGAGGTCGGTGCCGGCCTCGAGCGACGGGTCGCTGCCGAGGATGATCGAGGCGGTGAAGGTGCCCCAGTGCTCGAGCGCGCACTGCTGCGGGTCGGTATAGAGACCGGCGCCCACGGCACCGGGGTCGGTGGTCAGCACCGCGTCGGGGCCGCCCAGCACGGTCTGGTCGGAGGCGACGACCTCGCCGAAGCGGGCGAACGCGGCGCGCACCTCCTCTGAATCCCAGGCCTTGCTGCCGTCGCCGAGGCCGGTGAGCACCTCGGGGCCGAACTCCTTGAGCATGAGGTTGAACACGAAGTACGCGCCCGGCCAGCCGGTGTTCGCGCCGGCGCTCAGCCCCATGCACCAGGCGGCGGTGCCGCTGCCGGAGAGGCTGTCGGTGTAAGCCGTGAGCTCGTCCCAGCTGAGGTCGTCCGTCGCCGGGCCCTCGTAGACGGAGGGGTCGTACCAGACCATGTAGTTGTCGACCATGGTCCAGATGCCGTAGTTGCCGCCGTCGACCGTCGTGGAGTCGATGAAGCCCTGGGCGTAGTTCTCGGCGATGACGTCCTCGCCGATGAGCTCGTCGAGGTCGACCGCGTCGGTGCCGGCGTACTCGTGCACGGTGCCGAGATTGCCGGCGGCGACGACGTCGATGGGGGTGCCGGCGGCGAGCGAGGTCTGCTGCAGGGTCTCGTAGTCCTCGTTGCCGGTGAAGTCGATCGTCACGCCGGTGGCCTCCTCGAAGGGGGCCAGGGTCGAGAGGAAGCGCTCGCGCTCCGTACCGCCCCAGGTGCCCACGAGCGACACGGTCGTGCCCTCGAGCTCCTGGCCGTCGGCGATGGCGGTGGCCTTCTCGATCGCCGCTTGGACGAGATCGGCGGGCAGGTCGGACGCGCCGGCGGCCGAGCCGGCCACCTCCGCGTCGACGCAGGCGGTGAGGGTGAGCGCTGCCGCGCCGAGGACCGCCAGGGCGGTCATCGTGCGTCGGGCTGCGGGACGGTGCGTCATGGTGCGTGCTCCTCGTGCTCGGGGTAGGGGGTGAGGTGGTGCGCTTCGGTGGGGACGGTGGTCAGGCGGCGGCGCTGCCGGCCTGGAGGATGGGGGTCAGATGGGCGATGGCCGCCCGGATCTCCTGCACGGGCGTGGCGATCGCGTCGACCTCCAGCAGCACGGGGGCGGTCAGCCCCGAGGCCGTCATGACCTCGGCCCAGGCGGCCCAGTCGACGATTCCGGTACCCGGTACGCCGCAGAAGGCGCGGTGGGCGACATGCACGCTCTCGTCGAGCGGGAGGTCCCAGGAGATCGTGCCGGTGGCGTCCTTCCAGTGGGACGAGACGAGTCGGTCCTGGTGGCGGCGGGCCACCGCCACGGCGTCGCCGCCCCCGAGGGTGATGTGCGCGGCGTCGGGGCAGAGACCCACGTAGAAGGGATCGGTGGCGAGCATGAAGAGGTCGATGTCGCGCTCGAGCCACATCGCGGAGTGCGACTCGGTGTGCAGGCCGAAGGCGAGGCCCGCGGCCCGGGCGACGCGGCCGACCTCGTGGAACGGCTCCGAGAGGCGCTGCACGGTGCGCAGGTCGACGGGCACGGCGTGCTCGCTGCCGCGGGTGCTGCGCAGGGGAGCGCTGCCGACGAGCGCGGTCGCGCCGGCCCCGGCGAGGAAGTCGGCGTAGGCGCGCACCTCGTCGAGCAGGGCGCCGCGGCGCTCGGGCGCGAGGGCCTCGGGGCGCTCGAGGGAGGGAAGGTATCCGCCGCACACGGCGATGCCGCGTCCGGCGAGCTCGGCGAGGAAGGCCTGCACCGAGCCGTAGGCGGCGGCCCCGGTGCGCCAATCGAAGGGCGCGAAGGTCAGTTCGATGGCGGTGACTCCGGAGGCGGCGACCCGGTCGAGCAGCACGTCCCAGAGGGCGCGCGGAGACTCGACGCCCTGGCGGACGACGGCCTCGATGCTCTCGAGGCCGAAGACGTCCTCGTGCCAGAAGGCGAAGAGGTCGACGCCGTACTCGGGGGTGTGCTGGTGCATGTCATCTCAATCGATCGGGACCGGGCGAGATGGAGCATATGAGCGGCTTCGAGCCGGCCCAGCGGCCGTCGGTGGGCGGGGGTTCGCAGCGCCCGCGTGGTGAAACCTGCCCGAAACGCAGCGGTCATGCACCCGTCATCGATTCGCTCCCGTCTCGCGGCCGATCCCCGTGATCGCGGGCATCGGAGAATCCGATGCATCGATTCAGGCGGATCATTACGGTCGGATTAATTCTGCGAAGGGCTCGCCATAAATGGGCGGCACCCGTCGATCAGACCGACGGCGCTGCGTCCAGCTCGCTGCCGGAGAAGACCAGCGCGTGCACCTCGTCGAGGCACAGGCTCAGCGCGCCGTGCGTGATCGCCGCCGGCGAGCCGAGCGCAGAACCGATGAAGCGACTGGCCGACGCGATGCCGGCCTGGGCGAGCTCGCGGTCGAAGGCCGGCAGGAAGACCTCGGGCAGCTCGGCGAAGGCCCCGTCCACGATGATCAGCTCCGGGGCGAGGGCCCAGGCGAGGATGGCGATACCCGGAGCGAGCGCCTCGGCCAATCGTTCGGCCGACTCCCGGGCCGCGGGGTCGCCGGCTCGCACCGCCGAGACGAGCGCTGCCGCCTCGGCGTGGCGCTCCGGGTCATCGCTGCCGAAGCCGCTCAGCACGTGCTGATCGAGCGCCGCGAGGCCGAAGCGCTCCGCCCAGTGGATCTCGCCGGCGACGCCGTCGTGTCCGCGGTACAGCTCGCCGCCGATCACGATGCCGAGCCCGATGCGCCCCCGGTCGGCGCGCAGACGCACGAAGTGGTCCACCTCGCGGGCGACCCCGGCCTTGCGCTCGCCGAGCGCCGCGAGCTTCGCGTCGTTCTCGACGCGCACCGCGCAGGGGAGGATCGGCTCGAGCTCGTCGGCGATCGAGAATCGCGACCACTCGGGGATGGTCATGGGCAGGTCGACGGTGCCGTCGTCGCGCACGACGCCGAGCGTCGACACGGTCGCGGCGAGCACGCCGTCGGCGCTGCGGCCGCTCGCATCGAGGGCGTCGACGATGGCCGCACGGAGCGTGTCGATCCGCTCGCGCCGCGACAGTCCCGGCGCCGTCGTCACGCGGTGCTCGACGAGCGGCGCGGCCGCGAGATCGGCGATCGTCACCGTGATGTCCTCGCTGTCCAGCCGCACCGCGACCATGGCCCCGGCGGCGAAGTTGAAGGCGTAGCGCCGAGCCGGCCGGCCGCGGGGCCTGGCGTCCCGTCGCTCCGGCTCGACGTCGACGAGCCACTCGCGGGCCATGAGGTCGTCGAGGATGACCTCGGTCGTGCGCCGGGAGATCCCGGTGGCCCGGCGCACCTCATCGATCGTCAGGGTGCCTCCGTCGTAGAGCGCGCGCAGCGTCAGCGAGGCGTTGACCGTGCGGATCCTCCGTTGATCGACTCGTTGCACGTTGCGGCTCCCGTCCCCGAGGCGCTGGGCCCCGGTCGTCATCGTCGGCCGGTTGCCCGGCTCAGAGCGCACGGGGCTCGGGCGCCGGCCCGCCGGCGAGGGCCTGCACCGCGGAGCGCGCCCGCTCGGCGAAGGCCTCGGCCTTGCGGCTGAGCGGCTCGCCTGCGCGTGTGGCCAGCACGATGTCGAGCCCGGGCACGTCGTCGAGCAGCGGGCGGGTCACGAGACGTCCGCCGTCGTAGCTGCGGCCTACCGCCGGCCGCTGGTTCAGCAGCGCGAAGCCGTGGCCACGAGCCACCATCGCCCGCACCGACTCGAAGCTGGCGAAGCGGTAGCGGATGTGCGGGCTGAGCCCGCGCTCGGCGAACAGCCCCACGAAGTAATCGCGGCTCACCGGCATGTCGAGCAGGATCATCGGGCGCGATGCGAGCTCGTCGAGCGTCAGCGCGTCCCGCTCGGCGAGCGGATCGTCCTCGGCGACGGCCACGGAGACCGGGGCGGTGGCGAGCAGCTCCTTGCTGACGCCGTCGCCGAGCCCGAGGTCGTAGGTGATCGCGATGTCGATCGCGCGGTTGGCGAGCGCCCGGGCGACCTCGTCGGCCGTGCCCTCCCGCACCCGGGCCTCGATGCCGGGGTGGGTGCGGGCGAGGTCGTGGATGATCTGCGGCAGGTAGAAGGGGGCCAGCGTCGGGAAGCAGGCGGCGTGCAGGGGGCCCGTCAGCGCGTCCGGGCGGAAGGCGTCGAGCGTGTCGTGCACGGCGCCGAGCACCTCCCTCGCCCGGGTGAGCAGCTCGTCGCCCGCCGCCGTCAGTTGCAGCCCCTTGACCCGGTGGCGGATGAAGAGCTGCGTCTCGAGGGTGCGCTCGAGGTGCTGCACCGCGGTCGAGATGGCCGACTGCGCGACGAAGAGCTCGGCGGCGGCGTCGGTCATCGAGCCGAGCTCGGCGGCGCGGGCGAAGTAGCTGAGCTGGGTGAGCGTGAACTCGGGACGTCCGGGCATGTCGCCCCCTCTCCGTGACCACCAGAATGCCTCAGGCGACGTTTCCGATGTGTTACGCCGATATGTCGGCGTCGTTGCATCCGATTATCCGATGAAGCGGATGCCGACTCGCTATTTGCCGGGGCTCCCGCGAGCGGCTGAGGATGAGTCCGCACGGCGCCGGACGAGCCGCCGCGGCGGGTCCGGCAAGGGGCCTCGTCCGAAGGGCCCCGGCGTCGTGCACCGCAGCGTCGAAGTGGAGCCCCATGTCACCCCAACAGTTCGAGGTCGTCGTGATCGGCGCCGGCCAGGCCGGAGTAGCGATGAGCGAGCATCTGCTCGATGCCGGCGTGCCCCACGTCGTGCTCGAGCGCGATCGCATCGCGGAGCGCTGGCGCACCGGGCGATGGGACTCGCTCGTGGCCAACGGGCCCGCCTGGCACGACCGCTTCCCCGGCCTCGAGATCGAGGGCGTCGACCCCGACGGCTTCGCCACCAAGGACCAGATGGCCGACTACTTCGAGGCCTACGTCGAGCAGCTCGGCGCGCCCGTGCGCACCGGCGTCGAGGTCCGCACGGTGCGCCGTCTCGAGGGGCGACCCGGATTCCTGGTGACCACCGACGACGGCGAGATCGAGGCCCGCTTCGTCGTCGTCGCCACCGGCCCGTTCCAGACCCCGGTGATCCCGACCAACGTGCCGGCCGAGGCCGGTGTGCACCAGCTCCACTCGAGCGCCTACCGCAACCCGGAGCAGTTGCCCGAGGGCGCCGTGCTGGTCGTCGGCGCCGGCTCCTCCGGCGTGCAGATCGCCGACGAGCTGCGTCGCGCAGGCCGTGAGGTCTACCTCTCGGTCGGTCCGCACGACCGTCCGCCCCGCCAGTACCGCGGTCGCGACTTCGTGTGGTGGCTCGGCGTGCTCGGCAAGTGGGACATGGCGACGCCGCCGGCCGGCGCCGAGCACGTGACCATCGCCGTGAGCGGCGCGCACGGAGGCCGCACCATCGACTTCCGCGAGCTCGCCGACTCGGGCATCGTGCTCGTCGGCCGCACCGGCGCCTACCGCGACGGCCGCCTCGCCTTCGGCACCGATGTGGCGGCCAATATCGCCCGCGGCGATGCCAACTACCTCGGGCTGCTGGCCGAGGCCGACGCCTACATCGAGCGCAACGGCCTCGACCTGCCCGAGGAGCCGGCCGCGCACCTGCTCGGCCCCGAGCCCGCGTGCGTGACCGAGCCGCTCGCCGAGCTCGACCTCGCCGCCGCAGGCGTCACGACCGTGCTCTGGGCGACGGGCTACGCCGCCGACTACTCCTGGCTGGAGATCGACCCCGACGCGTTCGACGAGCGCGGCCGGCCCGTGCACCAGCGCGGCGTCTCCGCCGAGCCCGGCGTCTACTTCCTCGGCCTGCCCTGGCAGTCGCGCCGCGGATCCTCCTTCGTCTGGGGCGTCTGGCACGACGCCCGCTTCGTCGCCGACCAGATCGGCATCCAGCGCAGCTACGCCGCGCACGATGCCACCTCACCCGCCCTCACCGCGTCCGGAGCAGCCTGATGACCACGCATACCCGCATCCGCCCGTTCAACACGAAGGAGACCTACCCCGAGCAGAGCCTCGACAACGACCTCTGCCAGGCCGTCGTGGCCGGCGGCGTCGTGTACCTGCGCGGCCAGATCGGGCAGGATCTCGACACCCGCGAGAGCGTCGGCATCGGCGACGTCGAGGCCCAGGCGGAGAAGGCGATGGCGAACATCGACCTGCTGCTGCGGGAGTCGGGCAGCAGCCTCGCGGATATCGTCAAGGTCGTGGTCTACCTCACCGACATCCGCTACCGGGAGCCGGTGTACCGCGTGATGGGCACCTGGCTCAAGGGCGTGCACCCGGTCTCGACCGGCCTCGTCGTCGACGCCCTCGCTCGGCCGGAATGGCTCGTCGAGATCGACGCGACCGCTGTGATCAGCGAGCCGGTCGAGTGACCATCTCGCTGCTCGCCCGCGACGCCGCGACCGGCGCGTTCGGCATGATCGTGAGCTCGTCGAGCCCGGCTGTCGCCGCGCGCTGCCTGCACCTGCGGGCCGGCGTCGGCGCGGTCGCCTCGCAGAACGTGACCAACCCGGCCCTCGGCTCGGCGCTGCTCGACGCGCTCGAGAACGGGGCCGACGCCACCGCGTCCATCACCGCCGTACTCGAGGACGAGGCATTCCCCGAGCACCGCCAGCTGATCGTCGTAGACGGCGGGGGCCGCACCGCCGTGCACTCGGGTGCCCGCGCGCTCGGCCTGCACGCCGCCGCCCAGGGCGAGGCTGCCGCCGCGGCGGGCAACCTGCTCGCCCACGAGGGCGTGCCCGCGGCGATGCTCGCCGCGTACGCCGCGAGCGAGGCCGCGACCTTCGAGGAGCGCCTGCTCGACGCGCTGCGCGGCGCGCTCGACGCGGGCGGCGAGGCCGGACCCGTGCGCTCGGCGGGTCTCGCCGTGGTCGAGGATGTGAGCTGGCGGGTCACCGACCTGCGCGTCGACGACGCCGACGACCCCGTCGCCGAGCTCGACCGGCTGCTCGGCGTGTGGCTGCCGCAGAAGCGCGACTACCGGATGCGGGCGCTCGACCCCGAGGCGGCGCCGTCCTACGGCGTGCCGGGCGACGAATGACCACCGCCGAGCGCAAGCTGCGCATCGCGGAGCACGTCGACGCGGGGCTCGACGCGCTGCTCGCGATCAGTCACCGCCTGCACGCGGCGCCCGAGACCGCCTGGCGGGAGCACGCTTCGGCGGCGCTGCTCGCCGAGGTGCTCGAGGCGCGCGGCTTCGCCGTCGAGCGCGGCGCCGCGGGGCTCGAGACCGCCTTCGTCGCCGAGCGCGGCATCGTCGACGACGCGCCCGTCATCGGCATCGTCGCCGAGTACGACGCGCTCGTCGGTCTCGGTCACGCCTGCGGGCACAACGTCATCGCCGCCGCCGCCGTGGGGGCCGCCGCGGCGCTCGCCGACGCCGGCGTCGCGGTGCGGGTGCTCGGTACGCCGGCCGAGGAGGGCGGCGGTGGCAAGATCCCGATGCTCGAGTCCGGCTGCTTCGACGGGCTCGAGCTCGCCATGATGATCCACCCCGGCCCGGCCGACTCCGTGTACGCGCGGCCCCGCGCGGTCGCCCACTTCGACGTGCGCTACCGCGGCGCCACCGCTCACGCCGGCGCCTTCCCGCACCTCGGCCGCAACGCCGCCGACGCCTTCACCGTCGCGCAGGTCGCGATCGGGCTGCTGCGCCAGCAGCTGCCGACCTCCGTGCGCGTGCACGGCGTCGTCACCGCCGCCGGCACGGCGCCGAACGCCATCCCCGACCTCGCCGAGGGCTCCTGGTACGTGCGCGCCGACTCGCTCGCCGAGCTCGACGAGGTCTTCCCCCGCGTCCGCGCCTGCTTCGAGGCCGGCGCGCTCGCCGCCGGCGTCGAGTGGGAGCTCGTCGAGACGAGCCCGCGCTACGCCGAGTTCCGCAACGACGACGCCCTCGCCGTGCTCTTCGCCGCGAACGGTGCGGCCGTCGGGCGCGACATGGACCTCGACGAGGTCGGCCCGCGAGGCATGGCGACCGCGTCGACCGACATGGGCAACGTCTCGCAGCGCGTGCGCGCCCTGCACCCCTACCTCGGCATCGCCTCGCTGCCCGCCGTCAACCATCAGCCGGCCTTCGCGGCGGCCGCCGCGCCGCCCGCGGCCGATCTCGCCGTGCGCGACGGCGCCGTGCTGCTCGCCCAGACCGCCCTCGACGCCCTCGAGGCCACGACCACCCAGGAGCACCTCCATGCGCACTCGTGACGACTGGCAGCGGCTCGCCCGCGCCATCGAGCCCCGCCACCAGGTCTTCATCGACGGCTCCTTCGCCGATGCTGCCGACGGCGCATCCTTCGACACCGTGAACCCGGCGAACGGGCTCGTCCTCGCGTCCGTCGCCCGCGGCGGTGCCGTCGACGTCGACCGCGCGGTCGCAGCGGCACGGCGCGCCTTCGCCTCCGGCGCATGGTCGCGCAGCGCCCCCGCGCACCGCAAGGCGGTACTGCTGCGGCTCGCCGACCTCATCCGCTCGAACGCCGACGAGCTCGCTCTGCTCGACACCCTCGACGGCGGCAAGCTCATCGGCGACACCTCGACCGTCGACGTGCCCGGTTCCGCGGCGATCCTGCAGTGGTACGCCGAAGCCGTCGACAAGCAGTACGGCGAGGTCGCGCCCACCGCCCCCGGTGACCTCGCGATCATCACCCGCGAGCCGCTCGGCGTGGTCGGAGCCGTGGTGCCGTGGAACTACCCGCTCGAGATGGCGATCTGGAAGCTGGCCCCCGCGCTCGCCGCCGGTAACAGCGTCGTGCTGAAGCCGGCCGAGGAGTCGCCGCTCTCTGCGCTGCGCCTCGCCGAGCTCGCCGTCGAGGCCGGGCTGCCCGACGGCGTGCTCAACGTCGTGCCGGGCCTCGGGGAGGAGGCCGGTCAGGCGCTCGGGCGCCACCCTGACGTCGACGCCATCGCCTTCACCGGTTCGACCGCCGTCGGCAAGCTCTTCCTGCGCTACGCGGGCGAGTCGAACATGAAGCAGGTCTGGATCGAGGCCGGCGGCAAGAGCGCCAACCTCGTCTTCGCCGACGCCGCCGACCTCGACCACGTCGCCGACAAGGCGGTCTTCGGCATCTTCGGCTGCTCGGGCCAGGTCTGCTCGGCCAACTCGCGTCTGCTCGTCGAGGAGTCGATCGCCGACGACCTTCTCGAGCGCATCCGGGTGCGAGCCGCCGACCTGCGCGTGGGCGACCCGCTCGACCCCGCCTCGACCATGGGCCCGATCATCACCGCCAAGCAGCTCGAGCGGGTGCTCGGCTACATCGAGGCCGGCCGCGCCGAATCCGGCCTCGCCTTCGGCGGCCGGCGGCTGCACGAAGCCAGCGGTGGCTACTACGTCGAGCCGACCGCGTTCCGCGACGTGCCAACGACCGCCGTCATCGAGCGCGAGGAGGTCTTCGGCCCGCTGCTGGCCGTCTCGACCTTCCGCGAGGAGTCGGAGGCGGTCGCCCGCGCGAACGCCAGCGAGTACGGCCTCGCCGCATCCGTCTTCACCGACAGCCTCTCCCGCGCTCGCCGGGTGGCCTCGGCCCTGCGCGCCGGCACCGTCTCGGTGAACACGGTCGACGCCCTCGACGTGACCGTGCCCTTCGGCGGCGTCGGGCAATCCGGCTTCGGCCGGGACCTCTCCCTGCACGCCCTCGACAAGTTCACCGCCCTCAAGACCACCTGGTTCGCCGGGCCCGCGGCAGGCTGAGCGATGAGCTACGACACCCCCGAGCTCGTCGACGTGCTCGTGCTCGGCGGCGGCACCGCCGGCATCATCGTGGCCTCACGGCTCAGCGAGGACCCGGCCCTCAGCGTCGGCCTCGTCGAGGCCGGTCCGTCGGACGCGGACGAGCCGCGCGCGAACTCGATCCGCCGCTGGGCCGAGATGCTCGAGGGCGAGTACGACCTCGACTACCGCAGCGCCCCGAACGCCCGTGGCAACTCCTTCATCCGCCAGTCGCGGCTGCGCATCCTCGGCGGCTGCTCGACGGCGAACACCATGATCACCTGGCGGCCGTTCCGCGGCGACATGGACGAGTGGGTCGCGCTCGGCGCGGCGGGCTGGGACTACGAGACGGTGAGCGCCGCCTACGACCGCGTGCTCGCGCCCGTGACCCCGATCCCGGCGCAGGACCGCAATCCCTACCTGCAGGGCGTGATCGACGCGGCCGCGGAGGCCCTCGACCTGCCCGTGCGCGAGACCTGGAACGACACGGAGTTCACCGAGGGCGCCGGCTACTTCGAGATCGGCTACGACCCCGCCACGAACCAGCGTTCCTCCGCCTCGCACTCGTACCTGCGCCTCCACGGTGCCGAGCGGCGCGAGAACCTGCACATCACCCTCGGCGCGCTCGTCGAGCGGCTGATCGTCGAGGACGGCCGCGCGGTCGGCGCCATCGTGCGCACCGCGGAGGGGCCGCGCGAGCTGCGGGCCCGGCGCGAGGTGATCATCAGCTGCGGCGCCATCGACGGCCCCGCGCTGCTGCAGCGCTCGGGCATCGGACCGCGCGCTGTGCTCGAGGCGGCCGGCGTCGACGTGCTCGTCGACCTGCCCGGTGTCGGCGAGAACCTGCAGGACCACGCCGAGGGCCTGCTGATCTGGGAGGCCCGCAGCGATCGTCCGCCGATCAGCGCCACCGGCTGGGACGCCGGCTACGCGTTCACGGTGGACGAGGACAGCACGGTGCCCGACGTCTCCACGCACATCCCCCTCGAGACCTGGGGCGTGCACGCGGAGCGCGAGGGATTCGTGCTGCCCGACGACAACGTGTCGCTCGTACCCAACGTCGCCAAGCCGCGCAGCCGCGGGCGGGTCTGGATCACCTCCGCCGACCCGGGCGCCGCTCCGTCGATCGACTACAACTCCTTCACCGACCCCGAGGGACGGGACGAGCGGATGCTCGTGGAGGGCGCCCGCCGCGCCCGCCTCGTCGCGCAGCAGGAGCCGTTCGCCTCGCAGATCGTCCGCGAGGTCTTCCCCGGCCCCGACGCGCAGACGGACGAGGAGCTCTCGGCCGCCCTGCGCGCCACGCACCAGACCGTCTACCACGTCTCCTGCACGGCTCGGATGGGCGCCGACGGCGACCCGATGGCCGTGCTCGATCCGCGCCTGCGGGTGCGCGGCGTCGCGGGCCTGCGCGTCGTCGACGCCTCGGCGTTCCCGACGATCACCGCGCTCAACCCGGTGGGCGTCATCATGGCCCTCGCCGAGCGCGCGGCTGAACTGATCCGCGACGATCTAGCGGTGCCGCAGAGGGCCTGAGCCGCCGACCGCCGACTGTCTGCGATCTCAGACGGCGGGGGAGCAGGGGCGACGACCGGGTGCGCCGCGAGGGGATTGCATGGGTGGCATGACTGATCGAGCCAGCGCCCCCGCCACCACGGTCGCGGAGGCCGTCGCCGACGTCGTCGCCCGGCACAGCCCGGTCGTCTTCGGCCTCATGGGGAACGGCAACGCGCACTTCATGGCCCGGCTCACCGGACGCGGTCATCGCGTCGTGACGGTGCGGCACGAGACCGCCACGGTCATCGCCGCGCACAGCTTCGCGCTCGCCGGCGGTGCGATCGCGGCGGCCACCGCGACCTACGGGGCCGGGTTCACGAATCTGCTCACCTCACTCGCCGAGGCGCGCCTGGCCCGCATCCCGGCGGTCGTGGTCGTGGGCGACGCGCCCGGTTCGGGCCCTCGCGCCATCGACATCGACCAGGTGGGCGCGGCCGCCGCGCTCTTCGTGCGGACCCTCGTCGTCGGTTCCGGTGATGCCGCCGCGCAGACCGAGCTGGCCTACGAGATCGCCCGCCGCGATCGGGTGCCCGTCATCGTCGCCATCCCCTACGACCTCGTCGATGCGCCGCTGACCGCAGCCGTCGAGGTGCCGCCATTGCCGTCGAGCGCCGTGCTGCGATCGCACGAGCTCGCCGAGTCGCCCCTGGCGGAGGCCACCGCCGTGGCCGTGCTCGCCGAGCGTCTGATCGCCGCCGAGCGCCCGCTCGTGCTGGGCGGCTACGGCGCGGTGCTGGCCGGCGCCGGCGGTGCGCTGCGGCAGGTCGGCGACCGGGTCGGCGCGCTGTTCGCCACCTCGCTCATGGCGCACGGGTTGTTCGAATCGCCGTGGGACATCGGCATCGCCGGCGGCTTCTCGACCGAGGACGCCGCCGCGCTGATCGGCGAGGCCGATGTCGTGCTGGTCGTCGGTGCGAGCCTCAACCTGTGGCAGATGCGCTACAACGAGCTGCTCGCGGCCGGCGCTCACGTGATCCAGATCGACACGCTGGCCGCGGCGACGAACCCGCGCGTCGACGAGTTCCATCGCGCCGACGCGCTGGCCTTCGCGCAGGCGGTGCTCGCCGCCCTGCCCGCGGAACGGCGCGAGGGGTGGCGGGCTGCCGCGCAGCTGCCCGAGCACGCTGGCGAGACGTTCCCGGAGCGAGCGGCCGACGGGCTGCTCGACCCACGTGCCGTGATGGTCGAACTCGACGCCATCCTCCCCGAGGCGCGTTCGATCACGCAGGACAACGGCCACTACATGGGCTGGGCGCCGCGCCACCTGCGCGCCCCCGACCCGCAGGCCATGCTCCTGCCCGGGCTCGCGCTGCACTGCATCGGTCTCGGCATGGGCTCCCTCCTCGGCGTCGCCGAGGTCCGCGACGACCGCCTGCCGGTGCTGGTCACAGGCGACGGCGGGCTCCTCATGGAGCTGAGCGAGCTCGACACGGTCGTGCGGCAGCTGTCATCGGCGCTCATCGTCGTGATGAACGACGCGGCGTTCAGCATGGAGGTGCACCAGTACGGCGTGCGCGGGCTCGACGAGTCGGCGATGCGGTTCGCGCTGGTCGACTTCGCCGCGCTGAGCCGCGCGATGGGCGCCCAGGGCGCGCGGATCGAGTCGCTCGCGGACCTCGATGCGGTGCGCGCATGGATCGAGGGGGGCGCCGAGGGCGTCTTCGTCGCCGATGTCGTGATCTCGCCATCCGTCGTCGCCGACTGGCTGAAGATCAGCAACCGCTACAACGGTGTGCCGGTGCCCGACTGACCCGCAGCCACCGGAACCGCAGCGGCTAAGACCCCGCCGGCACCATCACGCGCAGCGCGTCCGGGTCGATCCACGACTTCACGGCCACGGCCATGCCCATCTCGTCGCCGTCGAGCTGGAACTCCTGCTCCTCCTCGACGCGCAGCGTGATGCCCCGGCCGCGCAGGCTCGTCACCGAGCGCACGTCCTTGTTGAGGTCGATGATCGCGCGGCCCGCGGCGCTCTTGCGCAGCACGCCGTTCTCGAAGACGAGCTTGTTCCACACCCGGATCCAGCCGAACGGACCCTCCGGCCGCAGCGCGACGATGTCGAGGATCCCGTCGTCCGGGCGCGCGTCCGGCATGAGCAGGATGCCGCCGGGCAGCAGGCCGCAGTTGCCGAGCAGCACGGTGTGCACGCGCATGCTCTTCGAGGCGCGCCCGTCGATGCTGTACTGCATGCGCACCGGGTGCAGCTCGGCGAGGGCGCGCACGCCGCCGTCGATGTAGGCGAGCCAGCCGACGCGCTTCTTGAGCTTCTCGTCGGTCTTGGCGATCATCTTGGCGTCGAGGCCGAAGCCGGCCATGACGGTGTACAGGTGCTCGGTGCGGCTGCCGTCCGGGTGCTCGATCTGCGCGATGCCCGCGTCGATGCTGCGCTCGCGGCCGCCGAAGGCGATCGACACCGCGTGCTCCGGGTTGCCCGGCTTGAAGTCGAGGTTGCGGGCCAGCAGGTTGCCGGTGCCGGCGGGCACCAGGCCGAGCGCCGCATCCGAGCCCCGTACGCCCTCGGCCACGGCGCGCACGGTGCCGTCGCCGCCCGCCGCGATGACGAGCTCGGCGCCGTCGGCGATCGCCTGGCGGGCGGGGCCCTGGCCGGCGTCCTCGACGCTGGTCTCGTACCAGCGGCTCTCGCCCCAGCCGTGCTCGGCCTCGGCTTCGGCGACGGCGGCCCGCAGCTTCTCGAGATCGACCTTGATCGGGTTGAACACGATGCCCGCCCGACGGGTCTCTGCAGGCTGCGGCATAAGGCGAACCTAGTGGACCCGGGGCCTGCGGCGGCTGGATGCGCGACGGTAGGCTGAGCGGGTGATCGACCCGCAGCTGCTCCGCGACGACCCCGACCGACTCCGCCGCTCGCAGGAGGCCCGTCAGGACTCCGTGGAGCTGGTCGACCAGGCGCTCGCCGCCGATCAGGAGCGGCGCTCCGCGATCACCGCCTTCGAGACGCTGCGCGCCGAGCAGAACGCCTTCGGCAAGACGGTCGCCAAGGCGCCCAAGGAGGAGAAGCAGGCCCTCGTCGCGCAGGCGCAGGAGCTCGCCGCACGGGTCAAGGCCGCGCAGGCCGCGGCCGGCGAGGCCGAGACCGCCTTCGCCGAGATCGTCGGCGCGATCGGCAACCCCATCATCGACGGCGTGCCCGCCGGCGGCGAGGAGTCCTTCGAGGTGCTGCGCCACGTCGGCGACAAGCGCGAGTACGGCTTCGAGCCGAAGGACCACGTGGAGATCGCCGAGTCGATCAAGGCCTTCGACCTGGCCCGCGGCGTCAAGGTCAGCGGCTCGCGCTTCTACTTCCTCACCGGCATCGGCGCGCGCCTCGAGCTCGCGCTCATGAACATGGCGCTCGACCTGGCGCTGCGCGAGGGCTTCACCCCGCTGATCACCCCCACGCTCGTGCGCCCCGAGGTCATGGCCGGCACGGGCTTCCTCGGCAAGCACGCCGACGAGATCTACTACCTGCCGGCCGACGACCTCTACCTCACCGGCACCAGCGAGGTCGCGCTCGCCGGCTTCCACTCCGACGAGATCCTCGACCTGGAGCAGGGCCCGCTGCGCTACGCCGGCTGGAGCACCTGCTACCGCCGCGAGGCCGGCAGCCACGGCAAGGACAACCGGGGCATCCTGCGCGTGCACCAGTTCAACAAGCTGGAGATGTTCACCTACGTCAAGCCGGAGGACGCCGAGGCCGAGCACCTGCGCCTCGTCGGCTGGCAGGAGCAGATGCTGCAGGCCTGCGAGCTGCACTACCGCGTCATCGACGTGGCGGCCGGCGACCTCGGCTCGAGCGCCGCCCGCAAGTACGACATCGAGGCCTGGGTGCCCACGCAGGGCGCCTACCGCGAGCTCACGAGCACCTCGAACTGCACCACCTACCAGGCCCGCCGCCTCGACATCCGCCACCGCGGGGAGTCCGGGAAGACGACGCCGGTCGCCACCCTCAACGGCACGCTCGCGACCACGCGGTGGATCGTCGCCATCCTCGAGACCCACCAGCAGGAGGACGGCTCGGTGCGGGTGCCGGAGGCGCTGCGCCCCTACCTCGGCGGCCTCGAGGTCATCGAGCCGGTCCGATGAGCCGGATCGCCGCCGATCAGCGCTGGCTCATCGCCCTCGACATCGACGGCACGATCCTGCAGGGCGACGGCACGATCACCGACGCCGTCATCGAGCAGGTGGGGCGGATGCGCGACGCCGGTCACGAGGTCATGCTCGCCACCGGCCGCGGCGTCGGCATGACCCTGCCGGTCCTCGACCGGCTCGGGCTCGTCTCGCAGCACGTGGTGAGCGCGAACGGCGCGATCACGCTCAAGCGGGATGCGGATGCGCCGATGGGCTGGGCCCGTCACCGCGTCGAGACCTTCGACCCGACCGGCGCGCTCGACGCGACCCGCACCGTGCTCGAGCAGGCGCACTTCGCGATCGAGGACGAGCACGGCTCCGCGCTCTACACGGGCGACTTCCCGGCCGGCAGCCTCGGCGAGGACAGCCGCCAGGTCGAGTTCGACGAGCTCTACGGGGTGCAGGCCACCCGCCTCGTCGTCTACTCGCCCGACCACGACGAGGAGGAGTTCCTGCACGTCGTCGAGGGCCTCGGACTGCACCAGGTGGCCTACAACGTCGGCTGGACCGCCTGGCTCGACATCGCCCCCGAGGGCGTCAACAAAGCGAGCGCCCTCGAGCAGGTGCGCGCCGACCTCGGCATCCCCCGCGAGCGCTGCATGGCGATCGGCGACGGGCGCAACGACATCGAGATGCTGGCCTGGGCGGCCGAGCACGGCCGCGGCGTGGCCATGGGCAACGCCCCCGCCGAGGTAGCGGCCGTGGCCAGCGAGCAGACCGGCACCGAGTACGAGGACGGCGTGGCCGAGGTCTTCGCGGCCTGGCGCTGAGCCCGTCCGGGCCGGTGACGAGCGCTGCTCGCGTACACTCTTCCCCAGCGAACGGCCCCCGGGCGGTCCGCGCCATCCGGGAGGGCTGTCCGAGCGGCCGATGGACCTGGTCTTGAAAACCAGTGGGCAGTGATGTCCCGTGGGTTCGAATCCCACGCCCTCCGCTGAACCGAGACCACTGACGCCCGCACGGCGGACCCCGACGCCGGAGAGGACGCACCGCACGATGACCGAGACAGCCACCCGCCAGCGCAGCGCCGCATCCCGCCCCGGCATCGCCCGCCACGGCCGGCTCCGCTCGCCCCGCACCTGGGTCGGCGTCGTCAAGCTGCTCACCGCCGTGGTCGCCGTGCTCGCTGTGAGCACCACCGCCGTCGTGGTCTACGCCGGCACGAAGCTCGTCACCGACATCGAGCAGGTCACCCTCGTCGGTGACGAGACCGGCCCGCTGCCCCAGATCGGCGACTTCGAGGGCGGCGTCAACCTGCTCCTCGTCGGCACCGACACCCGCGAGGGCCAGGGCGACATCGGCGGCGGCATCGAGACCGGCAACCTCAACGACGTCAACATGCTCGTGCACATCTCGGCCGATCACACGAACATGACGGTGGTCAGCATCCCGCGCGACCTCGTCGTGCCCGTGCCGTCCTGCCCCCGCGAGAGCGGCGAGGGCAGCTACTCGGCCATGGCCGGGCGACCCATCAACGAGACCCTGGGCTACGGCGGCCTGCCCTGCACCGTGCTCACCGTCGAGGAGCTCACCGGCCTCGAGATCCCCTTCGCCGCCATGATCACCTTCACCGGCGTCATCGGCATGTCGGATGCGGTGGGCGGCGTGCCCGTCTGCATCACCGGCGGCGACATCTCGGACCGCTACACCGAGACCTACCTCTCCGAGGGCGAGCACACCCTCTCGGGCGCCGCGGCGCTCGAGTTCCTGCGCACCCGCCACGGTGTCGGCGACGGCTCGGACCTCGGCCGGATCAGCTCGCAGCAGGCCTTCCTCTCGTCGCTCGTGCGCACGATCACCGGCGACGGCACGCTGAACGACCCCGGCAAGCTCTTCGGTCTCGCCTCGGCGGCCACCCAGAACATGACGCTGTCGTCGGGCCTGGTGCAGATCAACACGATGGTCTCGATCGCGCAGACCCTGCGCGGCATGGACCTCAACAACATCAACTTCGTGCGCTACCCGTCGACCTTCGGCTCGAGCGGCGTCTACGCGGGCAAGCTGCAGCCGATCGTCTCCGAGGCCGACGAGCTCATGGACCGACTGGCCAACGACATCCCCTTCGCCCTGCCGGAGGACAGCGTGGGCGTCGGCGCCGAGGTCGTCGACCCGGGCACGCCCGAGGGCGAGACGCCCGAGGCCCCCGAGGCCCCCGCCCCCACCGAGTCGGCGGACGCCGGCGGCACCCCGGCCCCGGCCGAGACCGACAGCACCGTCATCGAGGGCCTGGTCGGCCAGAGCGCCGCCACCCAGACCTGCTCGGTCGCCAACTGATCACGCCGTTCACCCGGGCCGGATAGCCTCGGTCGGCAGACCGCATCCGCTCCGTTCCGAAGGCTCCCGCATGACCGCATCCGCTCCCACGCCCGCCCGTCTCGCCGGCATCGACCGCCTCGCGGAGCGCCTGCGCGCCGACTCGGCCGATCCGGCCGCCATCGCTTCGCTGTGGGGCGCCGTGCTGCGCCTCGACCGCTGGTACTTCATCGCGCGCGGGCCCGAGGCCTCGCCCTCGCCGTACGTGGCGCAGCTGCGCTCGGGCTCGATGCTGTTCGCCTTCACGAGCCCGGAGCGCGCCGCGATCGGCGCCCGCAACGCCAACCTCACCGAGCAGGAGGCGGCGCGCCAGCTCTCCGTGCCGCTGCCGCGCGCCGTCGAGTGGGCCGCCTCCTTCACCGCCGCAGGCGTCAAGGGCATCGTCTTCGACACCCCGGCGCAGAGCTACTGGGTGCCGCTCGCCAACCTCGTGGGGCTGCGCGACCGCCTGCAGTGACGCCGGAACCGGCCCCGTGGTCGAGACGACCCTCGGATGCCGTTATGCTGGTGCGGTACTTGGAGACGTCGCATAGTCCGGTCGAGTGCACCACCCTGCTAAGGTGGAGTCCCCGCAAGGGGACCAGGGGTTCAAATCCCCTCGTCTCCGCGGCCGCCGGATTTGGCGGAAGACTTGAGCGTCATGTATGTTGTTCAAGTTGCCTGCGCCCGTAGCTCAACGGATAGAGCATCTGACTACGGATCAGAAGGTTAGGGGTTCGAGTCCCTTCGGGCGCACACTGTGTTGAGACAGTAAGAAGAGCGGTTCGCGAGAGCGAGCCGCTCTTCTGGTTTAACCGGTGGCGCGACGGAGGGGCCGGGCGGATCGGCTCCGCCCCTCCATCGCGCTCAGTCGGCTCGCGGCGGCGCTGTCGAGGCGCGCACGTTGAGGCTCGGGCTCAGCACCACGCGGTGCACCGGCCGGTTCGGGTCGTCGAGCCGACGGGCCAGCAGCTCGACCGCGGCGGCGCCGACATCGGCTCGGGGCGGGCTCACGGCGGTGAGGGCCGGGGTGAAGAGCTCGGCGACCTCGTCGTCGTAGGCGATGACGGAGAGGTCCTCCGGCACGCGGATGCCGCGGTCGATCGCGAGATCGACGAAGGCCATCGCCTCGGGGTCGGAGTGCACGAGCAGCGCGGTCACGCCGGTGCGCACGGCGGTGTCGAGGGTCTGCTCGATCACGGCGGAGAACTCCGGGCTCGTGCGCGGCGGCAGCACCGACTCGAAGTGATCGGCCGGGGTGAGCCCCAGCTCGGCGCAGGCAGCGCTCCAACCGGCGGTGATCTTGCGCGAGGTGGGGGAGTTGCGCGAGATGATCAGCCCGACCTTGCGGTGCCCGAGCCCGGCCAGATGCCGGGCGGCCAGCACCGCGCCGAGGGCGTGGTCGGTGGTGACGGACTCGACGGGCGCGCCCTCGGGCAGCAGCATCGCGTCGCGCTCGACGAGCACGCTGGGGACGCCGGCCTCGGCCAGCCACTGCACGACGTCCTGCGCGTGCGGGGTGTCGGTGTTGGGCGCCACGATGAGGCCGCGGACCCGCTCGTCCCGCACGAGGCGCTCCAGCACCGGGCGCTCGTCCTGCAGCTCGTAGGAGGCGCCGCGCAGCAGCACGGCGTACCCGTGGCGCTTGGCCGCGGCCTCGGCCCCGCGCAGCACGCCGGGCCAGTAGTAGTTGAGCGACGGCACGAGCACCGCGATCGTGCCCGACTCGGTGCCGGTCGCCGTCGGCGCGCCGGCCCCGCGCTTCGGCGCGACGGCACCGCCGTGCACCCGCACGAGCAGCCCCTCGCGCTCGAGCTGCGCCAGGTCGCGGCGCAGGGTCACGGGCGCCGCGCCGAGCTCCTCGAGCAGCTGCGAGACGCGCACGGCCCCGTCGCGCTCGAGGGCGGCGAGCACGTGCGCGCGTCGCTCGGGTGCGAGCGGTAGCTGGTCGGTCATCGTGCGTCCTCCTCGGCGCCGGAGCGCTGCTCGACGATCACGCGCAGGCTCGACTCGCCGGCCACGTCGAGGTCGAGCCGATGCAATCGCTCGCCCCAAACGTCGCCGAGCATCGGGTCGTCGAGCTCGCGCACGACGACGGTCGCCGGGACCGGCGGCTCCCAGCGCAGCACGAGCGGCGTCGCGCCGTCGAGCGGGTCGATCCGCGCGGTGCCCTCGCCGAGGGCGATGCCGCCGGCGATCACCATGCGCACGCTCGTGCCCGCTGCCGCACCTGCGCCGCCCTCCGTCGTCCAGGAATCCTCGATCACCACCCGCGCGGCCGGTCGATCCAGCACCGCGCTGCGCCGCCATTCGAGGAAGCCGGAGTCAGGATACGCGCCGACGAGGTCCAGGCTCAGGCCGCATCCGTCGTCGATCGTCAGGGGCCGCACGTCGCGCGCCGCGAAGGACGCTCCGGCGGACTGCTCGGCGCCGGCGAGGACGGGCACGTTGTGCCAGCCGCTGCGCATCGTCCAGATCGAGTAGCGCTCGGGGTCGAAGGTCTGCAGCGTGTAGGTGGGCCGCCCGGCGTCCACGATCGCGGGCACGCCGTCGGAGGCGACCACGAACGAGCCGACGTCGTTGTGGTTGTGGTGCTCGCCGTTGTGGCCGCCCTTGACCGCGAGCGCGAGTCCCTCGTCGGAGCCCTCGCGCTGCCGTGCCAGCAGGGTCTCGGTGGAGTGGAGTCGCACCTCCGCCGGCAGCGGGGCGGATGCGGGCGCCGCCGTCACCCAAGCGGTGTCGGCGAGACCGCGCAGCAGGCGGGGCAGGCCCTCGTGCTCCGAGGCCGCCGGGGCGCCGACTCCGCGGTGTGCGGCGGCGAAGGCCTCGGCGCGCTCGTCGCCGACCGCCCGCGCCGCGCGGTGCAGGGCGTGCCAGGGCTGAGCGGCCGGGGGACGGGCCTGGCCGTCGGCGAGGTTGAGGAACCAGGGACCGCCGAGGTGCATGCGGTGCGGGAACGCGACGGTCTCGCGGAGCGCGTCGACGGCGCCGGGTCGCAGCGCACCGCCGATGGCGTGGTCGAGCAGCTCGACCGCTTCGAGCGCCCGGCAGGCGCCGTTCCACCAGTAGGCGTAGCCCTCGTCGATGGCGCCGTCGTCGGGCAGCGCGACCAGGTAGCGGTCGAGGCCCTCGACCGCCAGGTCGACCACCTGCACGCGCAGCGCCGCATCGTCCGGGTCGTCGAGCAGACGCAGCGCGGCGAGCAGCACGTTGCCGTGGATCCAGGGGTTCCAGTTGTGCACGTCGCCGTCGAGGCCGATCCAGTGCCAGTCGCGGCGCTGCACGAAGGGGTCGATCACCCGCCGTCGGGCCTCGTGCCGGATGCGCCGCCGCACTCCGGGGTAGCGGGCCTCGAGCCGATCCCCGAGCACGTGGTCGAGCACCGCGAGCTGGCCGACGGCCTCGCCGGCGCCCAGATCGAGGAAGGGACGGTCCACGTCGCCGAGCACCTCGCCGAGCACCCGCCTGACGTCGTCGTGCGCCGGCCAGCACCACGAGCTCTGCTCGCACAGCTGCAGCACGCCGTCGAGCACATCGGCGAGCCGACCGTCGTCGGCGGTGGCGAGCGCTGCGGCGACCGCGCGGCTCAGCCGGCGCTGGCGCGCGAAGGCGCGCTGCTCCCAGCGATCGCGGTCGCCGTCCTCGTGCACGCGGGCGGCCAGCGAGGCCAGCGGTTGCGGCCACGGTTCGTCGCGCTCGGCGTCGGCGGCGGCCACCAGGGCGTCGAGTGCGACGCGATCCGCGGAGGCCCAGGCTGAGGGCTCCGACGGCAGCGGCAGCGACGAGTCGGCGGCTGCGAGACGGCTCGCCAGCACCTCGCGCACCGAGCGCCCGGGGCCCAGTTCGGCGAGCTGCCCGGCGAGGGGCCCGGTGAAGCGCGCCTCCGCCTCGGACGGGGTCCGCTCGTCGTCCAACTGCGCTGTGGTCGTCATGAAGTGATCATAAACGATCATAAAGATTCGCAACAATCCCTTGTTCTGAACGATTGTGATTGCTAACGTCCCTCCCAGTCCTCCTCGCCGAGGGCCTCGATCAAGGGAGATCCGTGAGCGATCACGCGCAGACGACGACCGGCTGGAGCCGCGAGGACTGGACCGCTGCCGCGGACCGTCTGCTCGACGCGGCGCGCGGCTGGGCGTCCTCCGGCGGCGCACGGATCACCCCGCCCGGCGCCGTGGGCGGCTACGGCCGCGACGTCGACGGCCTGGAGGGCTTCGCCCGGACGCTGCTGCTCGCGGGCTTCCGCCTCGCCGGCGAGGACCCCGGAGCCGCGCACGACGCCGGCCTCGACGAGCTCGCCGACTTCTACCGGCGCGGCATCGCCGCCGGCGTCGACCCGGACGCCGAGGACCGCTGGGTGCGCATGGACGAGCACGCGCAGGCCAAGGTCGAGGCCGCGTCGATCGCGCTCGTGCTCGACATGACCCGCCCGTGGATCTGGGATCGCCTCGACGCGCTGACGCAGCAGCGCGTCGTCGACTACCTCGCCCCGGTCGTCGGCGACGGCAGCTACCCGCGCACCAACTGGCTGTGGTTCCGCGTGGTCGTGCAGACCTTCCTCCGCTCGGTCGGCGGCCCATGGTCGGCGCAGGACCTCGCGGACGACCTCGCGCTGCACGACGAGCTCGCCCGAGGGGACGGGTGGATCTCGGACGGCGTCGAGCGCTCCTACGACCACTACGTCGGCTGGGCGCTGCACGTCTACCCCGTGCTGTGGTCGCGCATGCGCGGCGCCGACGAGCTCGGCGCCGACCGCCTCGCAGCCGATGTCGCCGCACTCGACCGCTACCTGCAGGACGCCGAGCACCTCGTCGGCGCCGACGGGTCGCCGCTGCTGCAGGGCCGCAGCCTCATCTACCGCTTCGCGGCCGCCGCGCCGTTCTGGATCGGCGCCGTCGCCGAGGTGCCCTCCGTGCCCGCCGGCCGACTGCGCTCCCTCGCCGAGCGGATCGTCGCCCACTTCGCGGAGCGCGGCGCCCCCGACGAGCAGGGCCTGCTCACCCTCGGCTGGCACCACGAGTGGCGCCCCCTCGCCCAGTCCTACTCTGGGCCCGGCTCGCCCTACTGGGCGGTCAAGGGCTTCCTCGGGCTGCTGCTGCCGGCCGACCACCCGGTGTGGTCGGCGCCCGCCGAGCCGCTGCCGGTCGAGGTCGCCGACACGCTGCGCGTCGTGCGCCCGGCCGGGTGGATCATCGCCACCACCGCCGACGACGGCATCGCCCGCATCGTCAACCACGGCACCGACCACGCGCTCGACGGTGCGCTCACCACCGATTCGCCGCTCTACGCGCGCCTCGGCTACGCCACGGCGGTCTCGCCGCTCGCCGACGCCGACGCCTGGGAGCAGCCGCTCGAGCAGTCCGTCGCCCTCGTCGACGACGCCGGCCGCGCCACCCACCGCACCGCGATGACCCTGCTCGAGGCGCGCATCGACGGCGAGGGCGACGAGCGGATGGGCGTGGCCGCCTCCTCCTGGCCCGCCCACTGGATCGCACCGCACCCCACGAGCCACCGGCACGGCTCGGGCCTCGACGGCGCGGTGGAGATCGCCGGCCGGCTCACCGTCGTCTCCTTCGTGCGCGGCGCGTGGGAGCTGCGGCTCATCCGCGCCGACCGCCTCGTCGTGCCCGGCCTGCGGATGCGCGTCGGCGGCTGGGCGGTGGCGGCCGACCGCGTCGAGGCGGCGTCGGAGGGCTCCGAGGCCGGCGCGCGCGCGGGAGCCGTGCGCAGCCGCATCCGCTCGGTGACGGTCGACGGCTCCGACGCACCGGCACGGGGGTCCGTGGTGCGGCGCGCCGACGCGAGCCCGCTCGGCCCGGACGCCGCCGTGCCCGTCGTCGAACGGGTGGCGGCCGAGGGCGCGTGGAGCGCCGTGCTCGTCGAGCTGAGCGGCGTCGAGCGACCCGACGCGACGAGCCCGGCGGTCCTGCTCGCCGACGGCATCGCGACCATCACCTGGCCCGCCGGCGTCGTCGCCGTCGGGCGCCTCCCGCCCCCCCCGGCCGCCCCGGGCGGCCCGGGGCCCCCCCCCCCCCCCGCGCCGGGCCCCCCCGGGGTCCCCACACAACCCCCCGCGGGCCGCCCGCCCGCCCCCCTCTTCTGGTTTAACCGGTGGCGCGACGGAGGGGCCGGGCGGAGCGGCTCCGCCCCTCCATCGCGCTCAGTCGGCTCGCGGCGGCGCTGTCGAGGCG
>JASCOA010000042.1 GCA_029959365.1 Microbacteriaceae bacterium PS02343
AAAATCCGGCCGACCGGCGGGGGGGGGGCGGGCGGTCCGGCGCGGCCCCCTCCGCGCATCCGCTCGCCCGTCAGCTGGACGAGCGGATGCGGTCGATCAGCGGCCCGAGGCGACCGCGATCTCGTTCGGGGCCGCGTCGAGCTCGACGCTCGCCACGATCTCGCCGGTGCTGAGGTCGACGGCGTGCACCGTGTTCGCGGCCGGCTCGGTCACGTAGGCGATGTCGCCGTCGATGACGATCGCCGGGTGGGCGTCCTGCCACTCGGCCGGGCCCTCCCAGGCCTCGACCACGGGGAACTCGTCGACGATCTCCGCCGTGGCGGGGTCGAAGACGTGGATCGAGCCGTCGCTGGCGAGGATGTAGGCCAGGTCGTCGGGGCCGCGCGCGATGTCGCGGAAGGTGTACTCGACGCCCTCGGGCAGCGCGGTGACCTCGTAGGTCTCGGCCTCCGTGTCGATCACGACGACCTCGTGCAGCAGGTAGCCCTCGGCGTCGCGGTCGTGCTTGTAGTCGCCGACGACCAGCGGGCTGGTCTCGCTGACGTAGGCGTTGCCCATGCGGCCGTACGGCTGGTCGGGCGCCTCGAGCTTGGTGATCTCGCCGTCCTTGACGAGCAGCGCGCCGTTCTCGCAGCCGAAGACCACGGCCTCGTCGGCCGCGGTGCCCTCGCCGTGCACGCCGGGGCACTGGTCGCTCGTGGCGATCGACGCACCGGAGGCGTCGAGCACCTCGATGCTGCTGCGGCCGTCCGCGTTGCCGCGGGTGGTGAGGAAGGTGCCGTCCTCGAGCACGACCGAGACGCCGTGGTGCGCCTCGACCCCCGGGATCGTCTCGGTCTCGGGCAGCTCGCCCTCGTTCGCGAAGAGGTCCTCGGTGTCGAAGATCGTGCTGTCGCTCGTGCCGTCGGCGTAGAGCACGGTCTTGCCGCCGTGCCGCACGACGTGACCGGCGGTATCGGCCTCGAAGACGAGGTCGGTGAGCTCGGCCGCGCCGGTGGTGCCGGCGGCGGTGTCGAGCACCTGGAAGCCCTCGCTCATGGTGACCATCACACCGCGGCCGTCGCCGGCCGGGTTGAGGCGGGTGAACTCCTCGGTGTCGAACTCGTCGACGACCTCGAGGGTCTCGCCGTCGAGCACGACGATGCCGTTCGGCACCGAGACGGCGACGCGGGAGCCGGCCTCCGTGGCCGCCGCGTCGTCGGTGCCGCCGTCGCCGGTGGCGGTGCTGCTGCAGGCCGCGAGGCCGATGACCGTGCCCGCCGCGAGGGCGAGGAGCCCGGCTCGGCGCAGGTGCTGTGCGCGCATTGCTGTCCTTCTCTTTCTAGGTGGTCGGGGTCTCAGGACGAGAGCCCGGTGGTGATGCGCTCGGTGTTGACGCGCATCATGGTCAGGTAGTCGGGTGCGCCGCCCTGCGCATCCGTCAGCGATTCGGTGAACAGCTCGATCACCTCGACGTGCAGGTCGGCCTCGCTGGCGAGGGCCCGGGCGAGCCGGTCGGGCGACGACGACTCGGCGAAGATCGCGGGCACGCCGGCCTGCTCGACGGCCCCGACGAGCGAGGCGAGATCGGAGGCGCTGGGCGCGGCGAGGGTCGTGCCGCCGGGGATGATCGCGCCGATCACGTCGAAGCCGAAGCGCTCGGAGAGGTAGCCGAAGACGTGGTGGTTGGTGACGAGCGCCCGGCGCTCGGCGGGGATGGCGGCGAACGCGGCGGCCATGTCGGCGTCGAGCCGCTCGATCTCGCCGCGGTAGGCGGTGGCCGCGTCGGCGTCGAGCACGCCGAGCCCCTGCAGCACGGGCTGCAGGCCGTCGACGACGTCGAGCATCCGCTCGGGATCGGTCCAGAAGTGCGAGTCGGGCTGGCCGGCGGCGTCGCCCTCGGCGTAGTCGAGCACCTCGATGGCGTCGCCCGCGACGAACTGCTCGACCCCCTCGGCCGAGTCGAGGTGCTGCTGCAGCCCCTCCTCGAGGCCGAGGCCGTTCGAGACGAGCAGATCCGCGGAGCGGAGGCGCGCGGCCTCCTGCGCCGAGATCTCGAAGGAGTGCGGGTCGGCGTTCGGCTTCATGAGCGTGAGCACCTCGGCACGGTCGCCGACGAGCTCGCCGACGACGTCGCCGAGGATGTTGGTGGTCACGACCACGAGCGGCCGATCGTCGCCGGCGACGGCGCTGCAGCCGGAGAGGGCGAGCACGCCGGCGACGCCGACGGCGAGGAGCGAGCGGATGCGCATGCCGGTCACCGCCCCGTCAGCGCCGTGAAGGCGGGCTCGGTCGCCGTCTCGAAGGTGCGCGCGATGCGGGCGCCGTCGGCGAAGTCGATCTCGATGAGCAGCCCCTCGGCGGGCGCGCTGAGGTAGGCCCGTTGCTGGTCGGCGACGAGGGTCGCGCCGGGCTGGGAGGCGTCCACGAGCGGCTCGGTCGCCGCGAGCTGCGCACCGCTGCCGTCGAGCACGAGCACCCGGCCGTCGGCGGCGAGTGCGAGCACGTGCTCGGCGTCGTCGTCGACCGCGGTGACCTGGACGAGAGGGGCGGGGGCGGGCAGCAGGGTCCACGTGCGCTCGCGGGTGTCGAGCAACCAGATTCCCTGGTCGCCGGCCAGGGCGGCGACGGTGGGGCGGCCCTCGCGGTTGGCGAAGCTCATGGCGCGCGGCGCGGAGCCGGCCGGGTAGGCGATCGTCTCTAGCGCGACCTCGTCGCCGTCCGCGGTGGCGAGCAGCGCGCCGTCGGCGCAGCCGATCACCGCGCCGACGCGGGTCGTGATCGTGCCGGCGGGGTCGACGCAGTCCGCGGCGGGCCCGCTCGGCTCGCCCTCGGCGGAGAGCGCCTGCACGACGCCGTCGGCGGCGAGCAGCGCGTGCGAGCCGATGGGCGCCAGCACGCCAGCCTGCGGCTCGAGCTCGAGCCGGAAGCGCTCGACGAGCTCGCCCTTCGACAGCGCCTCGGTGTCGAGCAGCACCGCCTCGCCGCTGTCCGCGAAGAAGAGCCCGGTCGATCCGGTGGTCGAGAGGTTCGTGGTCGCGACGACCGCTTCCCCCTCCCCCGGCACGGTGCCGACGATGCTCGGGGTGCCGCGGTAGTAGTGGAAGTGGTCCACGTGGTCCCAGGTCCACATGCCGCTGTCGACGATCGCGATCCCCTCCGATCCGCTCGCGAACAGGTAGCGGCCGTCGGTGGTCATCGCGCTCGCCGCGTCGATCGCGCCCACGTCGACGACCGACTCGTCGAGCAGGTCGAGCTGCGACACCGAGCCCTCGGGGTCGATCGTCGTGAGGTGCAGCTGCGGCTCGCCGACCTCGGCGGCGCCCTCGACGGCGCCGTGGCCGGCGGACGTCGGCACGGGGGTCTCGGCGGGGGCCGCGCCGCCGGCGCAGCCCGTGAGGGCGAGCACGGCGACGGCCGGGATGAGCAGGGTCTTGCGGTGGAGCATGGTGCCTTCCAGGGGCGGATCGGATGTGCAGCTCATCGAGTTCCGGAGGAACGCTGCTGCGAAGCTCGCAAGCCAGCGGATCGCCGGAACTCGGCGGAGGATGCGGGTCAGACGGGGGCGAGCACCCCCTGGTCGGCGGGTGCAGCAGATCGGCGGGCCGCGCGCACGGCGGCGCGCAGCACCCCCGAGACGCCGGCGGTGAGGATGGCGACGGCCGCGATGGACGCGCCCGCCGCGGTGCCGGCGTGCCAGGAGACGAGCAGCCCGGCGAGCACCGCGACGGCGCCGATGAGGGCGGCGAGCGCCATCGTCGCCGGGATGCGGCGGGTCCAGTGCCCGGCCGCGACGGCCGGCGCGAGCAGCAGGCCGACGACGAGCAGCGATCCGACCGCCTGGTACGAGGCGACGACGGCGATGGTCACGAGCCCGACGAGCGCGACCCGGGCGAGGCGCGGGCGCAGGCCGAGCACGCCCGCGACCCGCGGGTCGAAGGCCTCGGCGACGAGCGCGCGATGGCAGAGCGCTGCGACCGCCACGGTGACCGCGAGGGCGACGGCGAGCTGCACGAGGTCCGCGGCCGAGATGGCGAGGATGTCGCCGAAGAGGATCGCGGTCGCATCGGTGGCGAAGCTCGCCGAGTGGGAGATGACGATCACGCCGAGCGCGAGCATGCCCACGAAGAGCATGCCGATGCTGGTGTCGTACGAGAGCTTGGCGCGGCGCTGCACGATGCCGATGCCGAAGCTCATGGCGGCGGCGCTCACCGCGGCGCCGAGCAGCACGGGGGCGCCGAGCAGGGTGGCGAGGGCGACGCCGGGCAGCATGCCGTGGGCGAGCGCCTCGCCGAGGAAGGCCATGCCGCGGATGACCACCCAGGTGCCCACGACGCCGCAGATCGCCGCGACGATCGCGCCGCCGATGAGGGCGCGCAGCACGAAGTCGAGGGAGAGCGGATCGAGGAGCCAGGTCACGAGGAGCGACCGTAGCGTTAACTGATAACGATTATCAACTGCTAGGTTTGCGGTGTGCGCTCCCCCTCATCCGTCCTGCCCTCCGCCGAGCGAGCGGATGCGGTCGGCGCCCCCTCGAACGCCGCCGAGCTGCGCGCGCTGCGCGTCGAGCTGGGCGAGCGCGAGGTGCTGCGCGGCGTCGACCTCGACGTGCCGCGCGGCGCGATCACCGTGATCGCCGGCCCGAATGGCGCCGGCAAGTCGACGCTGCTCGAGGCGCTGGCCGGCGTGCTGGCGCCGAGCAGCGGCACCGCGCGGCGCCTCGTCGCAGCGCACGCCTACGTGCCGCAGCGCAGCGCGGCGCCCGAGCGCCTGCCCGTCACCGTGCGCGACGTGGCCGCGATCGGCGCGTGGGCGCTGCGCACCCCGCTGCGCCACCGCCGGGCCGTCGAGCGGATGCTCGTGGACGACGCGCTCGCCCGTGTCGACATGCTCGAGCTCGCGGCGCGGCCCTTCGCCGAGCTCTCCGGCGGGCAGCGCCAGCGCGTGCTGCTGGCCCAGGGGCTCGCCCGCGGCGCCGAGCTGCTGCTGCTCGACGAGCCGACCACCGGCCTCGACGCCGAGCAGCGCGCCGCCGTGCTCGACGTGCTGCGCGAGGAGGCCCGCCGCGGCATCGCCGTGCTCGCGGTCAGCCACGAGCCCGAGCTGCTCGCCGCCGCCGACCGCGTGCTGCGGCTGGAGGACGGCCTCCTGCTCGCGGGCTGAGCTACTGGCCCAGCTCGATCAGCAGGCCGCGCAGCTGCTCACCGAGCGCCGCCTCGCCGGCGACCATGAACGCCATGCCCGCGCTGGGGTGGATGTCGAAGCGCCCGCCGGCCTCCTCGACGATGAGCGCGCCGGCCGCGTAGTCCCACGGGCTCAGCTCGTTCTCGTAGTAGACGTCGGTGCGGCCGGCGGCCACGTCGCAGAGCTCGAGGGCCGCGCTGCCGATGCGTCGCGCGTCGCGCACCTTGCCGATCACGCCCTCCACGATCGAGGCCTGGCGGATGCGCGTCTCGGCCTTGTAGGCGTAGCCGGTCGCGACGAGCGCGAGCTCCAGCGCGACGCCCTCGTTCACCCGCAGGCGCCGCTCGCCCAGCCAGGCGCCGCCGCCGCGGGAGGCGCGGAACAGCTCGCCGCTGACGGGGTTGAACACGGCGCCGACCACCGCCCGGCCGCCGTTCCACGGGTCGCCCTCGACGAGCGCCACGCTCACCGACCACGCGGGCCGGTCGTAGAAGTAGTTGACGGTGCCGTCGATCGGGTCGACCACCCAGGTGAGGCCGGTGCGGCTCTCGGCCACGTTGCCCTCCTCGCCGAGGAAGCCGTCGTCGGGCCGCGCCGCGTCGATGCGCGAGCGGATGAGCGCCTCCGCCTCGCGGTCGGCCTCGGTCACGATGTCCTCGATGCTCGACTTCGTCGCCGCGACGGTCACGCCGGCCCGGCGCCGCTCGAGCGCGAGCTCGCCCGCTTCCACGGCCACGGCCGTCGCCAGCTCGAGCAGGTCGGCCAGGTCGGTCGATGCGGTGTCGTCGCTCACGGGGTCTCCTTCGATCGGATGCACGGCGCCGCCCATCCTGCCAGCCGCCGATGGCGCGTCAGCCGTCGACGTCGCCCCAGGCGGCGGACTTCAGCACGATCTCGTCGCGCGGCGGCCACGGCTCGGCGACCCACACCTTGAGCGGGCGGCCGCCGACCCGGGCGTCGATGCGCACGCTGCGCTCGCGCCGGTCGCGGGTGATCCGGCTCGGCGAGGCGAGCGCCCGCTCGATGTCGGTGCGCGCGATGCGGCGCTGCGCCATCCGCTGCTCCACGTGCCGGGTGTACCGGCGGGGCAGGCGCGACCAGCGCGACGGGCGAGGCCGACGGGCGACGACGATCGCGATGAGGATCGCGAGCGCCACGAGCACGGGCACTCCGATCAGCAGCAGGTCGTCGAGCCGGAACGGCAGCGGCAGCTCGGTCACGGTTCCTCCTCCGGTCGGTTGGACGCGCCCATCCTGCCAGCCGGGTCAGCGCCCGAGCCGGCGGATGACCCACGCCGTCTCGAATGAGGCGCCGGGCGGCAGCACGACCAGGTCGCGACCCGAGTTGAGCGCGTCGGGCGGGCAGCTCATCGGCTCGATCGCGAGCGCGTGCCGGTGCTCGGCGGTGCCCGGCAGATCGACGGTGTAGAGCTGCGCCCAGGGGCTCGCGGCGTCCCAGGCGATCTCGACGCCGAGCCCGCCCGGCGCGGTCAGCCGGGCGCGGGCCCATCCGGCGTCGTCGCGCTCGAGCTCCGTGAACGCGTGGTTGAGCTCGGTGCCGCCGAGCACCCGCGGGTAGTGGAAGTCGAAGCGCTCGGCGTGCTCGCGCACGGCGACGAGCCCGGTCGGCAGCATCCGCTCGTCGTCGATCAGCAGCACGCGCTCGGCCCGCAGCTCGAGCGACCAGGCATCGATCGCCCCGGTCGCGTGCGGCCCCGCGAGCAGGTAGGGGTGACCGCCCACACCGAACGGCGCGACCGCGTCGCTCTCGTTCACCGCGGTGACGCGCTGCTCGAGGCCGCCCGGGCCGAGCGCGAAGCGCACGTCGAGGCGCACCCGCCAGGGGTAGCCGGGCTGCGCGGGGATCGTCGCGCGCAGCAGCACCGATGCGGCGTCGTGCTCGACCGCCTCGAAGACGAGGTCGGCTGCGAGGCCGTGCGAGGCGTTGCCGGTCGCCGGCTCGTTGACGGGCAGCCGGTGCTCGACCCCGCCGAAGCGGTAGCGGCCGTCGGCCGTGCGGTTCGGCCAGGGTGCCAGCAGCGCGCCGCGCATGGCCGGGCGCGGCTCGTCGGCGTCGAACGGCACCACGAGGTCGCCCTCGCCGTCGCGCAGCACCCGCAGGCTCGCGCCGACGCCCGCGATCACCGCCTGGTAGCCGCCGGCGCGCAGCGGGTACTGGGCTCCGGAGGCCGGCGTGGTCGAGGGCACGGCCACGACGCTAGCGGGGCGAGCGGATGCGGGCCATGCCCGCGACCGGGACGATCCGCCGGTCGGCGACGCAGCCCGGCCCGGCCCGGCGCATCCGGCCCGCTCGCAGGCTCAGTCGCGGGCGCGCGCCCTCGCCGCCGACCTCCGGCCCCAGATCGCGTAGTAGAGCAGCGCGACGCCGACCCAGGCGCCGAACCACGCGAAGGTGACGAGGCCGAGGCCCGAGAGCACGACGAGGCAGGTGGCGATCGAGAGGATCGGGATGACCGGCCCGAAGGGCACGCGGAAGCCGCGAGGCAGATCGGGGCGCTTGCGGCGCAGCACGAGCACCGCGACGGCGACCACGATGAAGGCCACCAGGGTGCCGATCGAGACGAGGTCCCAGAGCCCGTCGAGCGGCACGAAGGCGGCGAGCAGCCCGACCGCGATCGCGACCACGATCGTCGTGTTCACGGGGGTCTTCGTGCGCGGGTGCACCTTGGCGAAGAACTTCGGCACCAGGCCGTCGCGGCCCATCGTGTAGAGCACGCGGGTCTGCCCGTACATGACCACGAGGGTGACCGAGAAGATCGAGATGACCGCGCCGAGCGCCAGCAGCGTGCCCGGCCACGCCGCTCCGGTCACGTGCTCGATGATCACCGCGAGGCCCACGCTCTGCTGCTCGGGGTCGCTGAAGGCCTGCCACGGCTGGCTGCCGATCGCGGCGACCGCGACGAGGATGTAGAGCGCCGTCACCACCGCGAGCGCGCCGAGGATGGCGCGCGGCAGGCTTCGCCGCGGGTCCTTCGCCTCGCCGCCGGCGGTCGAGACCGCGTCGAGCCCGATGAAGGTGAAGAAGATGGTGCCGGCCGCGGCGGTGACCCCCGCGGCGCCGGCCGGCGCGAAGTCGGCGAAGTTGTCGGCCTCGAACGCGGTGAGCGCGACGGCGGCGAACAGCAGCAGCACCGCGAGCTTGATGACGACCATCGCCACGTTCACCCGCGCCGACTCGGTGACGCCGCGCATGAGCAGCAGCGCGCACAGCACGACCAGGATCACGGCGGGCAGGTTCAGGATGCCGGGCGCCGCATCCCACGGGTTCGCCGAAAGCGCCGCGGGGAAGGCGATGCCGACCGTGTTCTCGAGCAGCAGGTTGAGGTAGCCGCTCCAGCCGACCGCCACCGCGGCGGTCGAGACGCCGTACTCGAGCAGCAGGCAGGCGGCCACCACGACCGCGGCGAGCTCGCCGAGGGTCGCGTAGGCGTAGGTGTAGGTCGAGCCGCTCGCCGGCACGGCCGAGGCCATCTCGGCGTAGCAGAGGGCCGAGAGCCCGGCGGCGAGCGCCGCGAGCAGGAACGCGATCACGGTCGCGGGCCCGGCCACCGGCACCGCCTCGTGCATCACGAAGAAGACGCCCGTGCCGACCGTCGCCCCGATGCCGAGCATCATGAGCGGGATCGTGCCCATCCGCCGCTCCAGGCCGCCCTTCTCCCCCTCCGGCGAGGGCTCGATGGGGATCGTGCGGAGCAGGCTGCGCAGCGGCATGGCGGGTCCATTCGGTGGCGGAAACGACGAAGCCCCGCTCGAGGCGGGGCTTCGGTGCTGGTGGCGGGTGAGGGATTCGAACCCCCGAAGGCTGAGCCGTCTGATTTACAGTCAGATCCCTTTGGCCGCTAGGGTAACCCGCCATTGCACAGGCCCGGTCGACGATGCCGCCCAGGCCACCGGACCACAGTACAGGATCCGCGGGATGCCGAGGACCACGCCCGACGCCTCCGCTCGCCCCTGGATGCGCCGTCGGAGCGACCTGGGATGCACGGGAGCGCCCCGATAGGATCGGAGGCATGGCAGATTCCTCCTTCGACATCGTCTCCAAGGTCGACACCATGGAGACCCAGAACGCGTTGAGCCAGGCCCAGAAGGAGATCGCGCAGCGCTACGACTTCAAGAACGTCGGCGCCTCGATCGAGTTCAGCGGCGAGAAGGTGCTCATGAAGGCGAACGCCGAGGAGCGCGTCAAGGCGATCCTCGAGGTCTTCGAGGCGAAGCTCATCAAGCGCGGCATCTCGCTGCGCTCGCTCGACGCCGGCGACCCGTACCCCTCCGGCAAGGAGACGCGCATCGAGGCCGGCTTCAAGCAGGGCATCTCGAGCGAGGACGCGAAGAAGATCTCGAAGATCATCCGCGACGAGGGCCCGAAGAGCGTCAAGAGCCAGATCCAGGGCGACGAGCTGCGAGTCACCTCGAAGAGCCGCGACGACCTCCAGGCGACGATGGCGCTGCTCAAGGGCAAGGACCTCGACGTCGCGCTGCAGTTCATCAACTTCCGCTGATCCGCGAGCGCTGAAGGGGCCTGCCGGGTGGAGTGGTTGCGCGGGGTCGACTGGAGCTTCGGGCTGACGGTCGCCCTCCTCGTCATCGACTGGACGCTGCGCGTCATCGCCGTCATCGTCGTGCCGCGCAACCGGCGCCCGCAGACCGCGACGGCCTGGCTGCTGGCGATCTTCCTCATCCCCACGCTGGGCTTCCTGCTCTTCGCCCTACTCGGCAGCACCCGGCTGCCCAAGCGGCGGCGCGAGAAGCAGCGCGACATCAACGCCTTCATCCTCGAGACCACCGAGGGCATCGAGCAGGTGCGCGAGGACGAGCCGCCGCCCGCCTGGTTCGCCAGCGCCGTCGAGCTCAACCGCGAGCTGGGCGCCATGCCCCTCGTCGGCGGCAACAGCGCCGAGCTGCTGCCGGACTACGACGCCTCGCTCGAAGCCATGACGCAGGCGGTGCGCGAGGCCAAGCGCTACGTGCACGCCGAGTTCTACATCACCCACCTCGACGACACGACCGAGCCCTTCTTCCAAGCGCTCGAGGAGGCCGTGCAGCGCGGCGTGACCGTGCGCTACCTGCTCGACCACATCGCCTCCTGGCGCTACCCGAAGTACCGGCAGACCATGCGGCGACTGCGGCGCACGGGCGCGCAGGTGCAGCTCATGCTTCCCGTGCGACCGTGGCGCGGCGAGTACCAGCGCCCCGACCTGCGCAACCACCGCAAGCTGCTCGTCATCGACGGCATCGTGGCGTACACGGGCTCGCAGAACATGATCGACAAGAGCTACGACAAGCCCGGCAACCTGAAGCGCGGCCTCGCGTGGAAGGACCTCATGGTGCGCTTCGAGGGCCCGATCGTGGCGGGCGTCAACGCGCTCTTCGTCACCGACTGGTACAGCGAGACCGACGAGCTGCTGCTGCGCGAGACCGAGCCGATGACCTCGGTCGACCAGCCGCAGTCGCTCGACTGCCAGGTGGTGCCGAGCGGTCCGGGCTTCGACGGCGAGAACAACCTGCGCCTCTTCAACGCGCTCATCTACAGCGCGCAGCAGCGCATCGTGCTGACCAGCCCTTACTTCGTCCCCGACGAGTCGATGCTCTACGCCGTCACCACGGCTGCGCAGCGCGGTGTCGCCGTCGATCTCATCGTCAGCGAGATCGGCGACCAGCCCGTCGTCTTCCACGCGCAGCGCTCCTACTACGAGGCCCTGCTGCGCGCCGGCGTGCGCATCTGGCTCTACCGGGCGCCGACGATCCTGCACGCCAAGCACTTCACGATCGACGACGAGGTCGCCGTCATCGGCTCGAGCAACCTCGACATGCGCTCCTTCAGTCTCAACCTCGAGATCTCGGTGCTCGTGCGCGGTGCCGACTTCGCGCGCCGGGTGCACGAGCTCGAGGACGCCTACCGCGCGGAGTGCCGTGAGCTCACCCTCGACGAGTGGCTGGCGCGCCCCTTCCCGGTGCAGGTGGTCGACAACGTGGCCCGCCTCACGGCGAGCGTGCAATAGCTGAGGATCCGTGCCGTCGCGGGCCGCCCGCATCCCGTTACTGTCGTGCCATGACGGGCGAGGACTGGTGGCTCGCAGCCGCCGTGGCCAGCGGGGTGCTGCTGGTCATCGCCGCGACCGCTGCCATGGTGCTGGCGCGGGTACGGCAGCAGCGCATCCTCGTCACCGAGCAGGATCGCGACCACTGGCAGCGGGTGGCGGATGAGCGCGGCGCCGAGGCCGAGCGCCTCGCGCGCGAGAGCGCGCGGCTGATCGAGGAGCGCGCCGAGCTGCTGGCCCGCATGCGCGAGGCCGAGGAGCAGCCCGCGACCGGTCCGATCGACCGCGACACGAGCGCCCTGCACGAGCGGCTGCGCAAGGTGGCCCCCTCGGCGAGCCTGGCCTCGGCGCCCGGCCCGCGAGGGCCGACCACGAGCGTCTCGCTCGCCGACATCGCCGGCATCGGCCAGGTGCGCGCGCTGCTCGCGCTGCCCGACGCGGTCGAGCGCGCCCGCGAGAGCGGCCTGCTCGTGCAGCCCTCCGACCAGGGCCGGCGCTTCGCGATCGCGCCGGATGTCGACGACGAGCTCGGCGGCATCGCCACCGCCCTGCTCGAGGACGCCCGCGAGCGCCTCGGCCGCGGCGCGCAGGTGCAGCTCGCCCTGCAGTGGGAGTCGCCCGCGGTGGTCGTGCGGCTCACGCCCTTCTAGACCGGCGCATCCGCTCGTCCGAACCCGCCGAACGCCGAACGGCGGCCCCCGGAGGGACCGCCGTCGGCTGCGCTGCTGCGGCTCAGGCCTCGCCGCGGGAGATGTCGATCATCGCGTCGCGCGGTACGACCTTGACGCGCGCGCGCTCCTGGTCGGCGCCGAGCGCGATCTCGTGCTCGTCGAGGCGGTGCCAGCCCTCGAGGTCGGTGTAGCGCACGCCGCGCGCCTCGAGCAGCTCGACGACGGCCTGCTCCTCGGGGTGCGCTGGCGTCCACCAGTGCGCCTGGTCGTTGATGAGGTGCTGCACCGTCTCCATGGCGTCGCTCTTGGTGGCGCCGATGAGTCCGACGGGACCGCGCTTGATCCATCCGCTGGCGTAGACGCCCGGCAGCTGCTCGTTGAACTGGCCGGGCGAGGTCTCGTCCTCCTGCTGCACGCGACCCTCGACGTTGGGGATCACGCCGCGGTGCTCGTCGAAGGGGATGCCCTCGAGCGGCGATCCGAAGTAGCCGACGGCGCGGTAGATCGACTGGATCGGCAGCTCGCGGATCTCGCCGGTGCCCTCGACGCCGCCCTGGCCGTCCGGGCGGGTGCGCTCGTACCGGAAGGCCGCGACCTTGCCGTCCTCGCCGACGACCTCGAGCGGCTTGGCGTAGAAGTGCAGGTGCAGGCGGCGGGAGGCGGGCTCGCGCTCCTCCTCCGCCTCCTTGCGCCACTTGCCCAGGATGCGGTCGATCACCATGACCTGCTTGTTCGTGGCGATCGCGTTGCGGGAGGCCTCGTCGTAGTCGAAGTCCTCCTCGTACAGCACCATGTCGACGTCGTGCTGCTCGCCGAGCTCGCGCAGCTCGAGGGGGGTGAACTTCACCTGCATCGGGCCGCGGCGGCCGAAGACGTGCACGTCGGTGACGGGGCTCGCCTTGAGGCCCTGGTAGACGTTGTCCGGGATCTCGGTGGGCAGCAGGTCGTCCGCGTGCTTGGCCAGCATGCGGGCGACGTCGAGCGCCACGTTGCCGTTGCCGATGACCGCGATCTCCCTGGCCTCGAGCGGCCACTCGCGCGGCACGTCGGGGTGGCCGTCGAACCAGTTGACGAAGTCGGCGGCGCCGTAGCTGCCGTCGAGCTCGATGCCCGGGATGTCGAGGTCGGCGTCGCGGATGGCGCCGGTCGTGAAGATGACCGCGTGGTAGTGGTCGCGCAGGTCGTCGATGGTGATGTCGGTGCCGAACTCGACGCCGCCGAAGATGCGGATGTCGCCGCGGTCGAGCACCTCGCGCAGGGCGTTGATGATGCCCTTGATGCGCGGGTGGTCCGGCGCGACGCCGTAGCGCACCAGGCCGTAGGGGGCAGGCAGCTTGTCGAAGAGGTCGATCGACACGTCGAAGGCGCGCTCGGACTTCATGAGGATGTCGGCGGCGTAGATGCCGGCGGGGCCGGCACCGACTATGGCAAGCCTCAGCTTGGTCACGGGTGTTCCTTCCAGGGTCGTGCCCCGTCCGAGCGGATGGGGCGCTCGGTTCAGCGGGAGCGCTCGACGATGGTGTCGGCGAAGCGGGTCAGCGCCTTCTTCACCGGACCGGCGGGCAGCGGCGCCAGCGCGGCGACGGCCTCGGCGGCCCAGCGGCGGGCGTCCGCCATGGTGCGCGCGGTCACCTCGTGGGCGCGCAGCTCGGCGACGAGGTCGTCGAGCAGGGCGGCGTCGCCCGAGGCGATGCCCGCCTCGATGCGCTCCAGGAACGCGGCGGCGGCCGCATCCGTCTCCGCGTCGCGGCGGAGGTAGAGCACGGGCAGTGTGGCGACGCCGGCGCGCAGGTCGGTGCCCGCGGTCTTGCCGGTGCCGGCCTTCGCCTCGGCGAGGTCGATGACGTCGTCGACCAGCTGGAAGGCGATGCCCACCTTCTCGCCGAACTCCACGACGCAGGCCTCGTAGGAGTCGTCCGCGTCGCTGAAGAGCACGCCCACCTGGGCGGCTGCGGCGATGAGCGAGCCGGTCTTGTCGGCGAGCACGCTCAGGTAGTGCTCGATGGGGTCGTCGCCGTCGCGCGGGCCGATGGTCTCGTGCAGCTGGCCGAGGCAGAGCCGCTCGAAGGTGCTGGCCTGGATGCGCATGGCCTTCTCGCCGAGGCCGGCGATGAGGCTCGAGGCGCGGGCGAAGAGCAGGTCGCCGGTGAGGATCGCGACCGAGTTGCCCCAGACGTGCTGCGCCGTGGGCACGCCCCGTCGCTGCTGCGCCTCGTCCATGACGTCGTCGTGGTAGAGCGAGGCGAGGTGGGTGAGCTCGATGGCGCGGGCCGCCTGCAGCACGCGCTCGTTCACCCCGGTGCCGAGCTGGGCCACGAGGAGGGTGAGGGTCGGGCGCACGCGCTTGCCGCCCGCCTCGAGGAGGTAGCGGGTCGTGACGTCGGCGAGATCGTCCGCGAAGCGGACCTCCTCGACGAGTCCGGCCTCGACCAGCTCGAGCCCGTCCTCGATGTCGCGCACGAAGCGGCGCTCGTCGGAGGATGCGAAGAGCCGCTCGCCGAGCCCGAGCGAGCCGCTGAGCGTGCTGCGGCGCGCGAGGGGCGTGCTCGGGTTCACTGGTCTGCCTTCATGTCTGTGGTGGTTCGTCGTCGACGCTCGCGCGGTTCGCTCATCCGCTGCTCAGCATTCTGCCGATTCAGGATCGGCGCAGGGAGGCGGCCGGTTTGCGGCCGCGGTGCAGCGCCACGACGCCCGCGGTGAGGTTGCGGTAGGCGACCCGCGTGAAGCCGGCGCCGCGGATGAGCACGCTCAGCTCGAGCTGGTCGGGCCACGCCTTGATGGACTCGCCCAGGTAGTCGTAGGCGCCGGTGTTGCTGCTGGTCACCTTGGCGACGAGCGGCATGACCAGATCGAGGTAGGCCCAGTAGCCGGCGCGCACGAGCGGGGTCGGCGGGGTCGAGAACTCGCAGATGACGAGGCGGCCGCCCGGCTTGAGCACGCGGAACATCTCGCTGAGCGCCTTGGGCACGTCGACGATGTTGCGCAGGCCGAAGCTGATGGTGACGGCGTCGAAGATCTCGTCCTCGAACGGGAGCTCGGTGGCGTCGGCCTCGACGAACTCGATCTCGGGATGCCGCTCGCGACCGACCGCGATCATGCCGGCGGAGAAGTCGAGGGCCGTGACGGCCGCGCCCGACTTTGCCAGCGCCGCGGAGGAGGTGCCCGTGCCGGCGGCGATGTCGAGCACGCGCTCGCTCGGCTTCGGGTCGACGGCCTTGACCGTCGCAACGCGCCACAGCACGGCGTTGCCGCCCGAGAGCGCGTTGTTCGTACGGTCGTAGCCCTTGGCGACGCCGTCGAACATGCCGGCGACCTCCTCGGGTCGCTTGCTCATGTCGGCCTGGCTCACGAGGTCAATCCTATGCCCGGGCGGCTGAGCCGTGGCCGGGTGATCCGGGGCGCCGGGGCGGGCGTAGACTCCCCCGGTGACTCAGGCCCTGCCCGTCCCCCCGCTGCACGTGCGCACCACGGAGCTCCAGCAGCGACCGCAGCTCATCGGGCTCGCCGACCCCGCGCATCCGCTCGTCGTGCAGCGCCGCGGCGAGGGCGTCGTCGGTCTCGGCCGCACGCTGCGCTGGGAGTTCCGCGGCCGCCGCCGCTTCGCCGAGGCCGCCGCCGCCTGGGCCTCGCTCATCGCGAGCGCGACCGTGGACGACGCGGTCGGGCTGCCGGGCACCGGGCTCATCGCCTTCGGCGCCTTCGCCTTCTCGCCCGACTCCGCGCGCCCGAGCGTGCTGGAGGTGCCCGCGACCGTGGTCGGCGTGCGCGAGGGCCGCGCCTTCGTCACCGAGATCTCGACCGAGCCGTTCACCGCGCCGCCCGTCGTGCCGCGGATGCGCCCGTACGGCGCCGAGTACCGCATCACCCTGCTGCCCGGCGCCCTCGACGGCGAGGGCTACGAGGCGGCGGTGGCGGATGCGATCGGCCGCATCACCGCCGGCGGGCTCGAGAAGGTGGTGCTCGCGCGCGATATCGTGGGCAAGCTGCCCGACGGCGCCGACCTGCGCCGGGTGCTCTGCGATCTGGCCCTCGGCTACGCCGACTGCTGGACCTACGCCGTCGACGGCCTCGTCGGCGCGAGCCCGGAGACCCTCGTCGAGTCGCGCGCCGGCATCGCCCACACGCGCGTGCTCGCCGGCAGCAGCGCGCGAGGAACGGATGCGGGCGAGGACCAGGCCGCGGCCCTCGCGCTCGCGACCAGCTCCAAGGATCAGGACGAGCACCGCTTCGCCGTGCAGAGCGCCCTCACCGCGCTGCGCGCACGCGCGGCGACCGTCACGGTGAGCGAGCAGCCCTTCGCGCTGAAGCTGCCGAACCTGTGGCACCTGGCCAGCGACATCGAGGCGGAGCTCGAGCCCGGCACCACCGCGCTCGACCTCGTCGCGGCGCTGCACCCGACCGCTGCGGTGGCCGGCTCGCCGACCGACGTGGCGACCGCCGTGATCGCCGAGCTCGAGCCGAGCGACCGCGGCCGCTACGCCGGGCCGGTCGGCTGGGTCGGCGCGCACGGCGACGGCGAGTGGGCCATCGCGCTGCGCGGCGCGCAGGTGGACGACGACGGGCGCATCACGGCGCATGCCGGCGCCGGCATCGTCGCGGGCTCGAACCCCGTGCAGGAGCGGGCCGAGACGGCCATGAAGTTCCGGCCGATCGCCGACGCCTTCGCCTGAGCCGCGCGGTGCTCGCAGCCGTCGCGCTCAGCGCGGCAGCGGTACCTCGATGAGCAGCGGGCCGGCGGTGTCGGTGAGCGCCGTGTCGAGGTCGCGCTGGTGCGCGACGCGCACGTGCTTCCAGCCGTAGGCGGTCGCGAGGGCGGCGAGGTCGACCTCGTGCGGTGTGCGCAGCACCCGCTCGAAGGCGTCGGCGGGAGCGGATGCGGCCACCTCGAGCCCATCGAAGATCGTGCCGCCGCGGTCGTCGCCCACGATGACCTGGATGCGCGGCCGCGGCTCGCCCGGCGGCAGCAGCAGCGCGCCCGCGTCGTGCAGCAGGGCGAGGTCGCCGAGCAGCACGCGGGTGACGCCGGGGCCCGCATCCGCCTGCTGCGCGGTGGCGATGCCGACCGCGGTCGCGATCGTGCCGTCGATGCCGGCCAGGCCGCGGTTGGCGTGCACGACGAGCTTCTTGCCGGCCACGGCGCCGTCGGCCACTCGGATGAGGCGGCTGGCGCCCAGCACGAGCCGGTCGTGCGGCCAGGTCGCCGCCCAGACGCTCTCGACCAGGCTGCGGCGGTCGACGGGGCGGCGCGCGATCGCGAGCTCGTCGCGGGCGAAGCGGCTGCGCACCTCCTTGTCGAGCGAACGGGCGGCGGCGAGGTCGGGCGCGGCGACCTCGCGCTCGAGCAGGGCGCGGCTGGCGCGCGCCCAACGGCCGGGCCAGGAGCGCATCCACGGTTCGGGCGCCGTCTCGAGCACGCGCACCTCGTCGACGACGACCGCGTGCGGCGACGGGCGGAAGTCCTCGCCGGCGCGGCCGCGCTCCACGATCACGTCGACGTCGTCGCGGGCGAGCAGCTTCGGCACCTCGCGGCTGAGCGTCGGGTGGCCGAGCACGATCGCGCGGCGCACACGGCCGCCGAACTCCGCATCCGACAGCAGCTCGCGGTAGGCGCCGACCAGATTGGGGCCGAAGCGGGCGCCGCTCGAGATCTCGGCGAGCAGCGGAGCGGCGAGCTCGTGCGCGAGCTGCTCGGCGCGGGGCCCCGCATCCGCTCCCGCGATGACGACCGTGCCCTCATCGGGCGCGAGGCGCACGAAGGCGGGGTCCGGCTCGGGCTGCGGCACGTCGATCGGCTCGGCGGCCGGGGTACTCAGGCCCGCGGAGCTCAGCGGTTCGCGGTACGCGAGGTTCAGCTGCACCGGGCCGGGACCGCGCGACGCGGTGGCGTAGGCCTCTGCGGCCAGGTCGCGCAGCGGTGCGAGGTCCGCGTCGGCGGTCGGCGCCGGCACGTCCCACTCCGCGAGCACGGCGGGCGCGAACAGGCCGGGCTGCACGGTGGTCTGGTTGCCGCCGATGCCGCGCGCCTCATCCGGCCGGTCCGCGGTGAGCAGCAGCAGGGGCACGCCCGCGTGCCGCGCCTCGAGCACAGCGGGGTGCAGGTTCGCGACGGCGGTGCCCGAGGTCGTCACGACAGCGACCGGTCGGCGCGTGCCGACCGCGAGGCCGAGGGCGAGGAAGCCGGCCACCCGCTCGTCCATGCGCACGCTGAGGCGCAGCAGGCCCTCGTCCGCCAGCTGGGCCGCCGCGAGGGCGAGCGCCTGCGATCGCGAGCCGGGGCTCACGACCACGTCGCGCAGACCCTGGGCGCGCAGCTGGGCGAGCAGCGCGAGCGCGGCGACCGAGGCCGGGGAGGCCTGCGGGTCGTGCGGGGAGGTCACCGCTTGCCGGGCTTGCCGGTCTCGCCGGCGTCATCCTGGTCGTCGTCGAGCAGCGAGAGCTGCTCCTCGAGCCGGCGGATGCGCTCGTCCTGGTCGGCGTCCTTGCCGAGCTTGGCGAGGAAGTCGGGGTCGTCGTCGGGCGCGGCGGGGGCTCGACGGGGGTTCGGCTGACCGTTGGCGAGGCGCTCGCGACCGAGCACGAGCCAGAGGACGGCGCCGATGAGCGGCAGCAGCACGATGAGCACGGCCCAGCCCCACTTGGGCAGGGCGCGGACGCGGCGCTCGTCGATGAGCACCAGGTCGGCGATGGCGTAGATCATGAAGCCGAGCACCACCACCGGGAGGATGAGGAGCAGTTTGGCCATAGGCCAATTCTACCGCTCGGCCCCTGGACGGACGGCCCGTGCAGCCGACGTACACTGAGCGGGTGAACGCCCGGTCCTGGATCCTCTACAGCGCCGCGCGCGTCGCCATCTTCGCCCTGATCCTCGTGGTCCTGCTCGTCGCAGGGTTCGACGTGTGGATCTCGGCGCTCGTCGCGGCGCTCGCCGGCCTCGGCATCAGCCTGCTCGTGCTGCGCAAGCCGCGCGAGACCATGGCGGCCGGCCTCGCAGCCCGTCGCGGCAAGGAGCCCGAGCTCAGCGACGACGACGCCGAGGACGACCGGCTGGGGCTCCGCAAGGAGGACTGACCGCCCGTCACCGCTCGTTCGAGAGAGCGGATGCGCGCACGCCGCCCTAGCGGCGGCGCACAGGACAGCTCAGAGCGCGATGGCCGCCGCGGTGCCGATCGCCCAGACGAGCGCCGTGACGCTCGTGAGGCTGAGCACCAGGATGAGCTCCTTCGCCGTGCGCGCCGTCGCCGTGATGACGATGGCCGGCAGCGCGAGCAGCAGCGTGAAGAACACGAAGCCGGTGCCCGTGTAGAAGAAGCCGAGCACGACGAGCACGCCGTAGGGCACCGCCATGAGCAGGCCGTAGAGCACGCGCGTCGGCACCGAGCCGATGAGCACGGAGAGTGTGCGCTTGCCCGAGACGCGGTCCTGCTCGATGTCGCGCAGATTGTTGGCCAGCAGCACCGCGGTGGCGAAGCTGCCCGCGGCCACGGCGAGCAGCCAGGCCTCGAAGTTGACGGTGCCGGCCTGCGCGAAGGTCGTGCCGGCGACGGCGACCAGCCCGAAGAAGACGAAGACGAAGACCTCGCCGAGCGCCATGTAGCCGTAGGGGCGCTTGCCTCCGGTGTAGAACCAGGCGGCGACGATGCTCGCGGCGCCGACGGCGAGGAACCACCAGTGCTGCGTCATGACGGTGATGACGATGCCCGCCACGGCGGCGAGGGCGAAGAACACGAGCGCGACGGTGAGCACCGTGCGCGGCTTCGCGAGGCCCGAGCCGACGAGGCGGCCGGGGCCGACGCGGTTCTGGTCGGTGCCGCGCACGCCGTCGGAGTAGTCGTTGGCGTAGTTCACGCCGATCTGCAGGAAGAGCGCGAGCACCAGGCAGAGGGCCGCGATGACGCGGTTCTCCACGGTCCAGACGAAGCTGTTGGCCGCGTACGCCGCGGCGGTGCCGAGCGCGATCGGGGCGATCGCGAGCGGCAGCGTGCGCAGGCGGGCACCGGCGATCCAGTCGCCGGCGTTCGCGTGCCGGCGGGGCGGGGCGCCCTGCTCGACGCGTCCGCGCAGCGCGGGGTTGCCGCTCTTCGAGGGGTTGCCCTGGGGCTTCTTGCTCTGCTTCTCCGCCACGTTGATCGATCTTAGGAGCGTCGCGCTCCGACCGTGGTGCGCGCACCGTTCGAGCGGATGCGCGCCGCGAGCCCTGCCCGTGGCCGCGGGCTTCGCGACATCGCGCGCGGTGCGCACGGCGCGCCCTGCCGCGGAGCCCGCGCGGCATCGGCTCAGCGTCTCCTGGGGGTGGGGCCGATCCCGCTCAGCCTCCCGCGAGCACCCGGATCGCCACGCGGTCGGGCTTGCCGCTGGCCAGGCGCGGCAGATCCTGCTCGAGCCAGTGGATGCGGCGCGGCGCGGCGGCGCGGCCGAGCCGGGTGGTGACGGCCTCGCGCACCGCGAACAGCGAGGGGCGGCGTCCGCAGAAGCGCGCATCCGCCACGACGAGCGATCCCTCGCCCCACTCCGCGTCCTCGATGCGCAGCACCACGGAGTCGCCGAGCGCCGGGAACTCCTCGCGCACGACCTGCTCCACCTCGCCGAGCGCCACCTTCACGCCGCCGGAGATGATCACGTCGTCGAGCCGGCCGACCACGGCGACCCGGCCGTCGTCGACGGTGCCGGCATCGCCGGTGCGGTACCAGCGGGCGCCGTCGCGCTCGACGAGCGCCGCATCCGTCCGCTCGGCGTCGTCGAGGTAGCCGGCGAAGAGGCTCGGCCCGCTGAGCTGCAGCTCGCCGGCGACCGCCTCGGCGCGGTAGCCCGGCAGCGGCTCGCCGTCGTAGACGCAGCCGCCGGCGGTCTCGCTCGAGCCGTAGGTGCGGGTGAGGCGGGCGCCGATCGCCGCGGCCTGGTCGAGCACGCGCGGGTCGCTGCGCTGGCCGCCGACGAGGATCCGCTCGAAGCCGGCGAGCGCCGTCGCGACCTCGGGCCGGGACTGCGCGGACTGCGCCAGGCGGGCCAGCTGCACCGGTACGAGCGAGACGTACCGGGCGTCGTCAGCGGCAGCGGCGAAGACCCGGGGGTCGAAGGGCCCGGCGGGCAGCAGCGCCGGCTCGGTGCCTGCGGCGATCGAGCGCACGAGCACCTGCAGGCCCGCGATGTAGGTGAGCGGCAGGGCGAGCAGCCAGCGCCCCTCGCCGATGACCGAGGCGGATGCGGCGGCCGAGGCGAGCAGCGCATCCGCCGTCAGCAGCACCCGCTTCGGGTGGCCCGTGCTGCCGCTGGTCTCGACGACGACCGCGACGCCCTCGGGCACCGCACCGGGCGCCGGGGCCGCGTCGGCGGGCGGGTCCGCCGGCCGCACCATGATCGCGGGGCCGCTGCCGTCGAGCGCCGCGCGGAGCGCGGGCAGGACCACCGCGGGATCGTCGGGCAGGATCGCGAGTTCGCGCACGTCGGCCTCCGTACCGCTCAGTACTGCCAGGGGAACGGCGACCAGTCGGGTTCGCGCTTCTCGAGGAACGAGTCGCGGCCCTCGACGGCCTCGTCGGTGCCGTAGGCGAGGCGGGTGGCCTCGCCGGCGAAGACCTGCTGGCCGACCATGCCGTCGTCGACCGCGTTGAAGGCGAACTTCAGCATGCGGATGGCGGTGGGGCTCTTCGTGAGGATCGTGCGCGCCATCTCCAGCGCGGTCGACTCGAGCTCCGCGTGCGGCACGACCCGGTTGACCGCGCCCATCTCGTAGGCGCGCTGCGCGTCGTAGGTCTCGGCGAGGAAGAAGACCTCGCGGGCGAACTTCTGGCCGATCTGGCGGGCGAAGTAGGCGCTGCCGTAGCCGGCGTCGAAAGAGCCGACGTCAGCATCCGTCTGCTTGAAGAGGCCGTGCTCGCGGCTGGCGACCGTGAGATCGCAGACGACGTGCAGCGAGTGGCCCCCGCCGGCCGCCCAGCCGGGCACGACCGCGATGACGACCTTCGGCATGAAGCGGATGAGGCGCTGCACCTCGAGGATGTGCAGTCGGCTGGCCTTGCCCGGGTCGACCGTCGCGGCGCTCTCGCCCTCCGCGTACTGGTAGCCGCCGCGCCCGCGGATGCGCTGGTCCCCGCCCGAGCAGAACGCCCATCCGCCGTCCTTCGGGCTCGGGCCGTTGCCGGTGAGCAGCACGACGCCCACCCGCGGGTTCTGCCGCGCGTCGTCGAGCGCCGTGTACAGCTCGTCGACCGTGTGCGGGCGGAAGGCGTTGCGCACCTCCGGCCGGTCGAGGGCGATGCGGGCGATGCGGCCCGTCGTGTCGAGGTGGTACGTGACGTCGGTGAAGCCCGCGGCGACGGGCGCCTCGGTCCACTGCGTCTCGTCGAAGAGCTCTGAGACCGGCATGGTGCCAAGCCTACGCTCGGCTCAGCCGGTCCAGCTCTGCACGGCGCCCAGACCGACGACGAGCACGAAGGGGTTCGAGATGAGGCTGATCGCCATCGCGGCGGCGCCCCAGCCGCGGCCCTTGCCGAGGATCACGGCGAGCAGTCCGATAGCGAAGCTGGCGGTCGTGAGGCCGATGGCGGTGAAGGCGACGATCGTCGCGGCGTCGAGGGACTCGGCGAAGAACAGCGCGAGGGCGATGCCGGTGCCGAGCGAGAAGAGCAGCGAGAGCAGGAAGGCGCCGATGCCGAGCACGGCGCGGGGAGCGCGAGGCGCGGGGTGCGGCACGGACGGCGCGGGCTCGGCGAGCAGCGCGTCGAGCTCGGCCTCGAGGGCTTCGTCGCTGAGCCGCTCGGGGTCGTGCGGAGCGGCGGGGCCGGACGGCTCGTGCGGAGCGGCGGGGCGATCCTCCCGCTCGTGCAGAGCGGCGGGGCCGGACGGCTCGTGCTCCTCCGGCTCGATGATCGCGACGGGCGCCTCGGGCTGCTCCCCTGTCGGCAGGGCCTCGGCGACGGGCACGGAGCCGGTCGCCGGTTCGCCGGGGCGCTGCTCGGTGGTCACATCGGCCTCCTTGCGCTGCCTGCCGCGTCGCCGCATCCGCGACCTGCGCTCCGTGGACGCGGGCGCCCGCGCCGTCGCGCCCAACCCTACCCAGACGAGGGGCAGACTGGAGCGATGCTGCCCTCCGTCGACACCCTGCTCGAGCGCGCGCACGTCGTGGCGCTGCCGCTCGCCACGCGGTTCCGCGGCATCGAGACGCGCGAGCTGCTGCTGCTCGAGGGCCCCGACGGCTGGGCCGAGTTCTCGCCCTTCGTCGAGTACGGCGACGCCGAGGCGGCGAACTGGCTCGCCGCCGCGATCGAGTTCGGCTGGGGCGGCATCGCGGCGCCGGGCTCCGGCGATCTCGAGGGCCGCGCGCCCGCGGCGCCGGGACGATCGGATGCGGAGCACGGCTCCCCCGCCCGCGGCCGGGTCGAGTCCGTGCCGGTGAACGCGACCGTGCCCGCGATCCCCGCATCCGCCGTGCCCGCGCTGCTCGCCCGCTTCCCCGGCTGCCGCACGGCGAAGGTGAAGGTCGCCGAGCGGGGGCAGACGCTCGAGGACGACGTGGCCCGGGTGCGCGCCGTACGCGCGGAGCTCGGCCCGGAGGGTCGCATCCGCGTCGACGCCAACGGCGGCTGGACCGTCGAGGAGGCCGTCGTCGCGCTCACCGCGCTCGCGGAGGCGGGGCTCGAGTACGCCGAGCAGCCGTGCGCCACCGTGCCCGAGCTCGCCGCGGTGCGCTCGCGCCTGGAGGGGCGGGTTCGCATCGCCGCCGACGAGAGCGTGCGCAAGGCCGAGGACCCGCTGGCGGTCGCCCGCGCCGGCGCCGCCGATCTGCTCGTGATCAAGGCGCAGCCGCTCGGCGGCATCCGCCGCGCCGCCGCGATCGTCGCCGAGGCGGGGCTGCCGGCCGTGGTGTCGAGCGCGCTCGAGAGCTCCGTCGGCCTCGCTCAGGGCGCGCATCTCGCGGCCGCCCTCGGGCTCGCCCACGAGGGCGCGGCGGCCTGCGGTCTCGGCACGGCCGCGCTGCTGGCGGCGGACGTGACCGCGCATCCGCTCGTGCCCGTCGCCGGTGCGATCCCAGTTCGCCGGGTCGTGCCCGACGCGGCGCTGCTCGTGGCCAATGCGGCCCCGCCCGAGCGCGACGCGTGGTGGCGCGAGCGCCTGCGCCGCGCGTACGCCCACCTCGGCTGAGCCTGGCGTCGCGAGCACCGTGGGGGCCGGGGGGGGGGGGCCCCGCGCCCGGGGGGGGGGGGGGGGGGGGGGGGGGGCGGGGCGCCCG
>JASCOA010000043.1 GCA_029959365.1 Microbacteriaceae bacterium PS02343
GCCCAGCTCTCCTTCCGCCCCGTGCTCTACACCGAGGCCGCGCCGGTCAGCTCCATGACCGACGAGGACGGCGACGGCGAGCCGGACGAGGGCGCGTCCGCCTCCCCCTCGGCCTACGAGCCCGATCCTGCGCTCGCGACGACGCCCAGCGTCGAGCCGACGGACGCGAGCGACCTCAACTGGATCACCGAGTCGCTGTTCGATCGCTTCTCGAACCCGGACTGCGCCGCGATCGACGCGCACTCGCTGAACACGGCGCCCACCGCCGAGCCGGTGAGCGACTTCGACGCCAAGCCGGCGGCCGACCAGGCCGAGGCCAAGCGCAAGGACGCCGAGTAGCAAGCACCCCGGCCGCGGGGCCTGCGCCCCGCGACGTCTGAAGAAAGCTGGGTTTCGCAGGTGGCTAGAACCTCCTCGGTCAAGAAGGCGTGGCGCTCGCTCGCCTGGCTTGGCGTCATCATCATCGGGCTCGTCGGCCTGAACATCTACGGGGTCGCCTCCGAGGAGGGTTCCTGGACGCCCGAGCTCGCGCTCGACCTCCAGGGCGGTACGCAGATCATCCTCGCGCCGCAGCTCGAGGACGGTCAGGGCATCTCGGGCGAGCAGCTCGACCAGGCCGTCTCGATCATCCGCGACCGCGTGGACGCATCGGGCACCAGCGAGTCCGAGGTCACGACCCAGGGTGGCCGCAACGTCGTCGTGTCCATCCCGGGCGAGCCGGACGAGGCGACCATGGAGCGCCTGCAGGCCTCGGCCCAGCTCTCCTTCCGCCCCGTGCTCTACACCGAGGCCGCGCCGGTCAGCTCCATGACCGACGAGGACGGCGACGGCGAGCCGGACGAGGGCGCGTCCGCCTCCCCGTCGGCCTACGAGCCCGATCCTGCGCTCGCGACGACGCCCAGCGTCGAGCCGACGGACGCGAGCGACCTCAACTGGATCACCGAGTCGCTGTTCGATCGCTTCTCGAACACGGACTGCGCCGCGATCGACGCGCACTCGCTGAACACGGCGCCCACCGACGAGCCGCTCGTCGCCTGCTCGGACGACAACGCGCAGCGCTACATCCTCGGCCCGGTCGAGGTCTCGGGCGACCAGATCGACGACGCGAACGCCGGCATGGTCACCAACCAGCAGGGTGTGAGCACCGGCCAGTGGGCGGTCAACATCCAGTTCAACAGCGCTGGCACCAACGCGTTCGCCGCGGTCACGCAGCGCCTCTTCAGCTACGACCAGGGCACCCCGCAGAACCAGTTCGCGATCGTGCTCGACGGCGCCGTCATCTCGGCCCCGACGACGAACGCGATCATCTCGGACGGCCGTCCGCAGATCTCCGGCTCCTTCACGCAGGAGACCGCGCAGGCGCTCGCCGACCAGCTCAAGTACGGCGCACTGCCCGTGAGCTTCGAGGTGCAGAGCCAGGAGACGATCACCGCGACGCTCGGTTCCGACCAGCTGCGCAGCGGCCTCATCGCCGGCCTCGTCGGCGCCATCCTGGTCATCGGCTACTCGCTGTTCCAGTACCGCACGCTCGGCATGGTCACGGTCGCCTCGCTCATCGTGGCCGCCATCGTCACCTACCTGATGGTCAACATCCTCAGCTGGAGCCAGGGGTTCCGCCTCTCGCTCGCCGGCGTCGCGGGTCTGATCATCTCCATCGGTACGATCGCCGACTCCTTCATCGTCTACTTCGAGCGCATCCGCGACGAGCTGCGCGACGGACGAGGCCTGGAGTCGTCGGTCGAGGCCGGCTGGAAGCGCGCCTTCCGCACGATCCTCGCCTCCGATGCGATCAACGTCATCGCCGCCGTCGTGCTCTTCGTCGTCGCGGTCGGCAACGTGCAGGGCTTCGCCTTCACGCTCGGCCTCACCACCCTGATCGACGTCATCGTGGTGATCCTCTTCACGCACCCGATGATGCAGCTGCTCGCGCGCACGCGCTTCTTCGGGGGCGGGCACCGCCTCAGCGGTCTCGACCCGAAGGCGCTGGGTGCCGTCTACCGCGGCCGGGCGCAGTTCCGCGCCCCTGTGGTCGCGGGTGCCAAGAAGAGTCGCAGCGCAGGCGAGGCGCAGCGTCGCCAGACCATCGCGGAGCGTCGCGCGGCCGAGCAGGCCGGCGACGGGGAGAAGGAGTCCTGATGGCCGGTCTGACCCAGTGGGGCAACCAGCTCTACACCGGTGAGCGCAGCGTCCCGGTGATCGCCAAGCGCAAGCTCTGGTACATCATCGCGGCCGTCGCGATCATCATCGCCGCCACCGTGCCCTGGCTGCGCGGCGGCTTCGTGCTCGGCATCGACTTCACCGGCGGCAGCCAGTTCACCGTGCAGCAGGTCGCGGTCGGCGAGGGCAGCATCGACCAGTCGATCGCCACGGACGCGGTGACCGGGATCGCCCCGGATGCCGGACCCCGCGTCGCCATCATCGGCGAGGACACCGTCCGCGTGCAGACCGAGCAGCTCGGCCCCGACCAGAGCCGTGAGGTCAGCGCCGCATTGGCCGACGCCTACGGCGTGACGGGCGACGACGTGAGCTCGTCCTTCATCGGCGCGAGCTGGGGCCAGGACATCACGCTCAGCGCCCTCCGCGGCCTCGCGATCTTCCTCGTGGTGGCGACCGTCTTCATGGCGATCTACTTCCGCACCTGGAAGATGTCGATCGCCGCGATGGCTTCGCTCATCCACGACCTGATCCTCACGATCGGCGTCTACGGCGTGCTCGGCTTCGAGATCACGCCGGCGGCGGTGATCGGCTTCCTCACGATCCTCGGCTACTCGCTGTACGACACCGTGGTGGTCTTCGACAAGATCCGCGAGAACACGACCGAGGACACCGGCGATCAGCGCACGCGAACCTTCGGGGAATCGGTGAACCTCGCGGTGAATCAGACCCTGGTGCGCTCGATCAACACGGCGGTCGTCGGAGCCCTGCCGGTCGCCGCGATCCTCGTCGTCGGCGCCTTCGTGCTCGGCGCCGAGACGCTCATCGACATCGCCCTCTCGCTCTTCGTGGGCACGCTGGTCGGCACCTACTCGACGATCTTCATCGCCGCGCCCACCTACGCCCTGCTCCGCGAGCGGGATGAGGACGTCGCCAGGCAGACCGCGCGGATCCTCGAGTCGCGCGCCGCCGCCACGGTCTGAGCGGAGTCCCGGCGGTATGAGCATCTGGTCGCGCCCCGAGCGAACGCGTCAGGGAGCGGACCCGGCTGGTGCTAGCGTCTCGGAGACGGGGCGCATCCGCCGCCTCAAGCCGGGAGGCGACGCCGTGACCGAGCTGCAGAACTCGAGCCTCTCCACGCTGCGGGCCCGGCTGCCCCGGCTGTTCTCGCGGGCGCAGCCCGCCGGCGCGGTCGAGGCGCTGCTGCGCACGGTGCGCGCGAACCACCCGAAGGCCGATCTCGCCGTCATCGAGCGGGCCTACGTCTCCGCCGAGAAGGCGCACCGCGGCCAGCTGCGCAAGAGCGGCGAGCCGTACATCACGCATCCGATCGCCGTCGCCCAGATCCTCGCGGAGCTGGGCCTCGGGCCGATGACCGTGGCGGCCTCGCTGCTGCACGACACCGTCGAGGACACCGACTACACGCTCGAGCAGCTGCGCGCCGACTTCGGCGAGGAGATCGCGATGCTCGTCGACGGCGTCACGAAGCTCGACAAGGTCAAGTACGGCGACAGCGCGCAGGCCGAGACGGTGCGCAAGATGATCGTCGCGATGTCCAAGGACATCCGAGTGCTCGTCATCAAGCTCGCCGACCGGCTGCACAACGCCCGCACCTGGGGCTTCGTGCCGCCGGAGAAGTCGGCCAAGAAGGCGCGCGAGACCCTCGAGATCTACGCACCGCTCGCCAACCGCCTCGGCATCCAGGCGATCAAGCTCGAGCTCGAGGACCTCTCCTTCGCGGTGCTCTACCCTAAGCTCTACGTCGAGATCGAGAGCCTGGTGCGCAATCGCACGCCGGAGCGCGAGCAGTACGTGCAGAGCGTGATCCAGGACGTCACGGACGACCTGCGCTCGGCGCGGATCCGCGGCAAGGTCGTCGGCCGACCCAAGCAGTACTACTCGATCTACCAGAAGATGATCGTGCGCGGTCGCGAGTTCGACGAGATCCACGACCTCGTCGGCATCCGCGTCGTCGTGGCGACGGTGCGCGACTGCTACGCGGTGCTCGGCTCGATCCATGCGCGGTGGAACCCGATCCCGGGCCGCTTCAAGGACTACATCGCGACGCCGAAGTTCAACCTCTACCAGTCGCTGCACACCTCGGTGGTCGGGCCGCAGGGCCGACCGGTCGAGATCCAGATCCGCACGACGGAGATGCATCAGCGGGCCGAGTACGGCGTCGCGGCGCACTGGAAGTACAAGGAGAACGTCGCGACGGGGCGGGGCGATCAGCCGGCGAACGGCGACACCGACATGGCCTGGCTCGCGCACCTCAGCGACTGGCAGTCCGAGACGGCCGACCCCGGCGAGTTCCTCGACTCGCTGCGCTTCGAGATCGGTGCGAAGGAGGTCTACGTCTTCACGCCCAAGGGCAAGGTCGTCGGCCTGCCCGCCGGTGCGACGCCCGTCGACTTCGCGTACGCCGTGCACACCGAGGTCGGGCACCGCACCATGGGTGCGAAGGTCAACGGCCGGCTCGTGCCGTTGGAGAGCGAGCTCAACTCGGGCGAGATGGTGGAGATCTTCACCTCGAAGAACCCCGAGGCCGGGCCGAGCCAGGACTGGCTGGGGTTCGTCAAGAGCGCCCGGGCGCGCAACAAGATCCGCCAGTGGTTCACCAAGGAGCGCCGCGACGAGGCGATCGAGCACGGCAAGGACGCGATCGCCCGCGCGATGCGCAAGCAGAACCTGCCGTTGCAGAAGCTGATGGGCCAGGAGCCCCTCTCGGAGCTCGCCGCGAACATGCGCTACGAGGACGCCTCGGCGCTCTACGCCGCCGTGGGCGAAGGGCACATCTCGACCCAGTCGGTCATCGAGAAGCTCGTCTCGTTCGCCACCGCGGAGAGCGCGGCCGAATCGGAGGAGGCCGAGTTCACGCTGCCGAGCAAGGGGCGCTCGCGCCCCCTGCGCAACAGCGACTCCGGCGTGCTCGTCCGCGGAGCGCCGGACATCCTGGTCAAGCTCGCGAAGTGCTGCACCCCGGTGCCCGGCGACGACATCGTCGGCTTCATCACCCGCGGCCAGGGCGTCTCCGTGCACCAGAAGGCCTGCAACAACGTGACGGCGCTGCTGGATCAGCCCGAGCGGATGATCGACGTCGAATGGGCGCCGTCGTCGAAGAGCGTCTTCCTCGTGCAGCTGCAGATCGAGGCGCTCGATCGCTCCGGCCTGCTGTCGGACGTGACCCGCGTGCTCAGCGAGCATCACGTGAACATCCTCTCGGCCAACGTGTCGACCTCGACGGACCGGCTGGCGATCAGCCGCTTCGTGTTCGAGATGGGCGACACGACGCACCTCGAGCGCCTGCTCAACGCCGTGCGCCGCATCGACGCCGTCTACGACGTCTACCGGGTCTCCGCCGGCTGAGCCAGCGCGCGGAGGCGCCGGAGGGCCCGCTCCTTCCCGGGCAGCTTGCGCCGTTCGTCGAGCCGGGCGGCCGCGTCCTCGGCGGCGACGCCGGCCGACTCGAGCAAGGCGCGCAGCGCGGCGCGATCCTGGGCGTGCTCGTCGTCCTGCGCCGAACGGACGAGGTCGAGCACCGTGCGCAGCGGGCTCGTGACGGCCACACCGCTGAGCAGGACCAGGTCGCCGTCGTCGAAGCGCACTTCGCGCAGGCCCGCGAGCGGGCGCCGGGTGCGCGCCGACGTCGAGACGCAGAGCTGGGGGACCGGAGGCGGCACGGCCAGCGCGCCGTGCACCCACGCTGCGCTGCGGCGCTCGACGATCACGCGTCCGCTGCGCCCCGCGTGCGCGAGCGCCGCGCGCACCTCGGCGGTGTCGGGCGCATCGACCGTGAGGTAGCGGCCGTCGCAGGCGAGCAGCTCGCCGTCGAGTCGGGCGGCGCAGAGCTCCGCCAGCGGGAGATCGGGGGTGCCGAGCACGGTGTCGAGTCGCGGGGACATGCCCTCAGGATGCGCCGACCGGGTCGTCGCGACCGGGCGAGCGGCCGGATGTGTGCACTGCCGCGCCCTGTGGAGGACGCGGCAGCGTCGATCAGTCGCGGATCGCGCCGAGCCAGCTGCGCTGGGTGGCGAGCGCCGCCTCCGCCTCGCGGATCTTGCGCTGGTCGCCGCGGGACTGCGCATCCTCGAGCTCGCGCTCCAGGCGGGCGATGGCGTCGTGCAGCTGGCCGGCGAAGCCCTCGCTGCGCGCCTTGCGCTCCGGGTTGCTGCGCTTCCAGTGCTCCTCCTCGAGCCCCTTCACGTGGCTCTCGATGGCGCGGATGCGGTCCTCGACGGAGCGAACCTTGTCGCGCGGGACCTTGCCGATGGCGTCCCACTTGCGCTGCACGGCGAGCAGCGCGTTCTTGGCCTTCTTCGGGTCCTGCTCCTGCAGCAGGGGCGTCGCCTCGACGAGCAGCGCCTCCTTGAGCTCGAGGTTCGCGCTGAACTCCTCGTTCTCGACCGCGAGCTCCTCGTTCTTGGCGGCGTAGAGCACGTCGCCCGCCTCCTTGAACTGCGCCCAGAGCTGGTCGTCGACCTTCTTGCCGGCGCGGCCGGCCGCCTTCCAGTCGTCGAGGAGCTGGCGGTAGACGGGGATGCCGTCGGCGCCGCGGCTCGTGAGCTCCTGGGCGCGGGCGACGAGGGCCTGCTTGCGGGTGCGCGCCTCCTTGTGGGCGCCGTCCAGCTCGGCGAAGAAGGCGCGGCGGTGCTGCTCGACGGTCGATCGGGCGGTGCGGAAGCGCTTCCAGAGCTCGTTCGCCTCGCCCTTCGGCAGGCGGGGACCGTCCTGCTGGTGGCGCTGCCAGAGCGCGAAGAGCTCGTCGAGCTTGGCGGAGGTCTGCTTCCACTGCACGCGGGCGGGGTCCTGCACGGCGAGGGCCTCGGCCGACTCGACGATCGCGGTGCGCTCGACGATGGCGGCCTGCACGGCCTCCTTCTGCGCCGCTGACTGCTGCTCGGTGAGCTCGCCGACGGTGCCGCGGAGGGCCTCGAGCCGGGAGGTGAGCGAGGCGAGGTCGCCGACCGCGCTCGCGTCGGCGATGGTCGGCAGCAGGCGCTCGACGGTCTTGGCGACGTCGTTCGCGGCCGCGCCGCCCTTGGCGCGCTGCTCGAGCAGGGTCACCTGGCCGGCGAGCTCGGCGTACTTGCGCTCGAAGTAGGCCAGCGCCTCCTCGGGCGTGCCGTCCGGGTACTCGCCGACGAGGCGCTCAGCGCCCTCGGCGTCGCGCACGTACACGGCGCCCGTCTCATCGACACGGCCCCAGGGCTTCTGCTCGTTCTCTGCCAACGCACTCACCTTGTTCATCCGCCCGGGCACCGCGCCCGGACCAGCTCCTCCAGCCTACGGGGCGGCGGCCGGGCATATCGACCCCGTCGCCAGCCTCCTTCGGCTACTGGACGGTCACTCCCGAGATCACCGCCTCGGCGGCGGGGGCGCCGTCGCTGCTGCCGTCGGCGGTGCCGGCCGACGCGATCTGCGAGACGACCTGGTCGAGACCCGAGGTCACCGTCCCCAGCACGGTGTAGCCGCCCGCCGCATCCGCCGGGATGGTCGTATCGCCGTAGACGATGAAGAACTGGCTGCCCATGCTGTACGCATCGCCGCCGACGCGCGCCATCGCGATCGTGCCCGCGGGGTAGACGTCGTCGGCAGGGGCGTTCTCGATGGGCCCGTAGCTGTACTCGGGGCCGCCGGAGCCGTCGCCGCTCGGGTCGCCGCACTGCAGCACCTCGAAGCCCTCGCCGGTCGTGAGCCGGTGGCAGGTGAGCCCGTCGTAGAAGCCGGACTGCGCCAGCGAGATGAACGAGGAGACGGCCTGCGGGGCCGCCGCGCCGTCGAGCTCGATGCCGAGGTCGATGCCGCTGAGCTGGATGCTGCCGGTCCAGGTGCGGTCCTCGGCCAGGTCCGCGGACGGGACGTCGCCGATGTTCTCGCCGGTGGCGGTGCCTGCCCCGGTGCTCGCGGAGGCGCTGGGGCTCGGCTCAGGAACGCCCGGGCCGACCGAGAAGTAGCTGATCTGCGTGACCGCGGCGAGACCGACGATGACGACGACGCCGACGATCGCCCAGACGTTGTCGCGCAGCCGGCGCCTGCCCTGGCGGCGGTGCACCTCCTGGCGGGCGGCGTACCGCCGCACCCGGTCGCGCGCCTCGCGGTCCTGGTTCCTGCTCGCAGCCACTGCACTCCTCGTCTCGCGCGGGCGGACCGGGTGCTCCCGGTCGCCGGGCAGCATCTTAGGGGAGCGGTCGATGACGGCCCGGTCGCGTCCGTCGTCGAGGCCCCGTGTCGGTGGCGCCGTCTAGTGTTGCCGTCATGCCCGCCCAGCCCGGTCTCCGCTCCGGCAGCACGCCGCTCGCCGTGCGGATGCGCCCCCGCAGCCTCGACGAGGTCGCCGGCCAGCAGCACCTGCTGCGGCCCGGCTCGCCCCTCGTCAGCCTCGCCAACGACCGCACGGGCGAGTCCGGTTCGGTGTCCGTGATCCTGTGGGGGCCGCCCGGCACCGGCAAGACGACGCTGGCGCAGACGATCGCGCACAGCTCCGGCCGCAAGTTCGTCGAGCTCTCCGCGGTCAACGCCGGCGTGAAGGACGTGCGCCAGGTGATGGACGAGGCGCTGTCGCAGCGCGATCTCTACGGCGTCTCCACCGTGCTCTTCCTCGACGAGATCCACCGCTTCACGAAGGCGCAGCAGGATGCGCTGCTGCCCGGGGTCGAGAACGGCTGGATCATCCTCGTCGCGGCGACCACCGAGAACCCCTCGTTCTCCGTGATCTCGCCGCTGCTCAGCCGGTCGCTGCTGCTCACCCTCGAGCAGCTCAGCGACGAGGACCTCGGCATGCTGCTCGACCGCGCCGTCGGCGACGACCGGGGGCTGCGCGGCAGGGTCGTGCTGGAGGCGGACGCGCGGGCCGCCATCGTCCGACTCGCCTCGGGCGACGCACGGCGCGCGCTGACCGCGCTCGAGGCCTCGGCGCTCTCGGCGACCGCGGCGGCGGCGGAGGAGCACGACCCGGATGCGCTCGACCTCGACGGCTCGGGCGAGCCGGAGCCGCCGGTGATCACCCAGGAGATCGTCGCCGCCGCGATCGACCGCGCGCTGCTGCGCTACGACCGGCAGGGCGACGAGCACTACGACGTGATCAGCGCCTTCATCAAGAGCGTGCGCGGCAGCGACGCCGACGCCGCCCTGCACTACCTCGCCCGCATGCTCGAGGCGGGGGAGGACGTGCGCTTCATCGGCCGGCGCCTCATCATCAGCGCGAGCGAGGACATCGGCATGGCCGACCCGCAAGCACTGCAGGTCGCGGTAGCGGCCGCGCAGGCGGTGCAGCTGATCGGCATGCCGGAGGGGCGCATCCCCCTCGCGGAGGCGACCGTGTACCTGGCCACGGCGCCCAAGTCGAACGCCGCCTACAACGGCATCAACGCCGCCATCGCCGACGTCAAGGCCGGCAGCTTCGGCCGGGTGCCCAAGCATCTGCGCGACGCGCACTACCCGGGCGCCAAGCGGCTCGGGCACGGCAAGGGCTACGTCTACGCGCACGATGCGGAGCACGGCGTGGCCACCCAGCAGTACCTCCCCGACGAGCTGCAGGGCACGAGCTACTACCTGCCCACCGAGAACGGGCACGAGCGCGACATCTCGGTGCGCTGGAAGCGACTGCTCGAGATCATCCGCGGCAAGGGCTGAACGGCGCGTCGCGCGCTGGTGCCGGGGCTTCGCTGCTGCTAGAGTCGTGCGGTCGGACTCCTCCCTGACGCGTGCGGCTGCGCGAACGGGTTCCGGAGCGAGCGGGCCCTGTAGCCGGGCCGCCATCGACAGCATCCCTCTTCATACCCCGATCGGGGCGCTCATCATCGTGCGCCCGGATCCCGCGAAGACAGATGTCTCACTCATACGAAAGCAGGAACACGTGGCCCAGAACTCCCGGACCCGTAGCAAGACCCGCCTCTCGCGCGCCCTGGGCATCGCCCTGACGCCGAAGGCGGCCGCCATCCTCGAGAAGCGCCCGTACGGCCCCGGCCAGCACGGTCGCACCAAGCGTCGTGCCGACAGCGACTACGCCGTGCGCCTGCGGGAGAAGCAGCGTCTGCGCGCCCAGTACGGCATCCGCGAGGCGCAGCTGCGCATCGCGTTCGCCGAGGCCCGCCGCACCGCCGGCCTGACCGGTGAGAACCTGGTCGAGATCCTCGAGACCCGTCTCGACGCCCTCGTCCTGCGCGCCGGCTTCGCCCGCACCACGTCGCAGGCCCGCCAGTTCGTGGTGCACCGCCACATCCTGGTCGACGGCAAGATCGTGGACCGCCCGTCGTTCCGCGTGAAGCCGGGTCAGCTCATCCACGTCAAGGCCCGCTCCGAGGGCTCCGAGCAGTTCCAGGTCGCGGCCGCCGGCGGTCACGCCGAGGTCCTGCCGAAGCTGCCCGGTTACCTCGAGGTCGAGCTCGACAAGCTGCAGGCCCGCCTCGTGCGCGCCCCGAAGCGCGCCGAGATCCCCGTGACCTGCGAGGTCCAGCTGGTCGTCGAGTACTACGCCGCGCGGTAATCACCCCGCACGGTGCGAAGGGGGTCCGGTTCGCCGGGCCCCCTTCGTCGTACCCGGTAGGCTTGGTGCTCCGCCTCTCCGTCGTCTGAAGGGACCTCGACCATGAAGAACCTCCTGCTGCTCGCCGTCGGTGCGGGCGTCGGCTTCATCGCCGCCCACCAGCTGAGCAAGACCGAGCAGGGCGCCCGCTTCTTCGCCGAGGTCGACGGTCGCGCACGCGAGTTCGGCGACGCCGTCGTCGACGGCTACAAAGCCCGCGAGGCCGAGATCCGCGACGCCGTCGCGGACGCCGAGGATGCGCTCGGCGACCTCGCCAAGTAGCCCGCAACCACCTCCCGGACGGCACGGACCCGACAGGGGCCAGTGCCGTCCTCCCACGAGAACGACCCTGGACATCATGAAGACCGCAGAGATCCGCCGCCGCTGGCTCAACTACTTCGGGGAGAACGGGCACACCGTCGTACCCTCCGCGTCGCTCGTGAGCGACGACCCCTCCCTCCTCTTCACGGTGGCCGGCATGGTGCCGTTCATCCCCTACCTCACCGGCGTGGTGCCGGCACCGTACGCGCGCGCGACGAGCGTGCAGAAGTGCATCCGCACCAACGACATCGAAGAGGTCGGCAAGACCCCTCGGCACGGCACGTTCTTCCAGATGAACGGCAACTTCTCCTTCGGCGACTACTTCAAGGAGGGGGCGATCACCCACGCGTGGACGCTGCTGACCTCCTCGGAGGAGGACGGCGGCCTCGGCTTCTCGCCCGACGACCTCTGGGTCACGGTCTACGAGGAGGACGACGAGGCGCGCGAGCTCTGGAAGCGGATCGCCGGTCTGCCCGACGAGCGGATCCAGGACCTCGGCAAGGACACCAACTACTGGCACACGGGCCAGCCCGGTCCTGCCGGCCCCTGTTCGGAGATCTTCTTCGACCGAGGTCCGGCCTACGGCATCGACGGCGGCCCGGCGACGGACGACGACCGCTACGTGGAGATCTGGAACCTGGTCTTCATGCAGTACCAGATCACCAACGTGCGCTCGAAGGTCGACTTCGACATCGTCGGTCCGCTGCCCAAGCAGAACATCGACACGGGCATGGGTCTCGAGCGCGTCGCCTTCCTCAAGCAGGGCGTCGAGAACATGTACGAGATCGACGAGGTGCGCCCGGTGCTCGACGCCGCCGCTGCGCTCTCGGGGCGCGAGTACGGCGCGGTGCACGAGGACGACGTGCGGATGCGCGTGGTCGCCGACCACATCCGCAGCTCGCTCATGCTGCTGAGCGACGGGGTCGCCCCGTCGAACGAGGGCCGCGGCTACATCCTCCGCCGCCTGCTGCGCCGGTCGGTCCGCGCGATGCGCCTGCTCGGCGTGCAGGGCACCACCTTCGCCACGCTCCTCCCGGCGTCGCGCGACGCGATGAAGGAGTCCTACCCCGAGGTCGAGGCCGACTTCGCGCGCATCTCGCGACTCGCCTACGGCGAGGAGGAGGCGTTCCTGCGCACCCTCTCCGGCGGCACCGAGATCCTCGACGTCGCGCTCGAGGCCACCAGGGCGCAGGGCCGCGGTCAGCTCGCCGGCGACACGGCCTTCCTGCTGCACGACACCTACGGCTTCCCGGTGGACCTCACCCTCGAGGTCGCCGAGGAGGCGGGTCTGACGGTCGACCGCGCCGCCTTCGACCGGCTCATGAGCGAGCAGCGGGCCCGCGCGAAGGCCGACGCCAAGGCGAACAAGAAGGCCCTCGCGGACCTCTCGGTGTACGGCGAGTTCCGTGCCCGGGGCGAGACCGTCTTCCTCGGCTACGAGGAGCTGCAGGCGCCCGGCACCGTGATCGGCATCGTCGTCGACGGCGTGTCCGTCGACCGCGCCGTCGCCGGCCAGGAGGCGGAGGTCTTCCTGTCGGAGACCGCGCTCTACGCCGAGTCCGGTGGCCAGGAGGCGGATGCGGGCGTGATTGTCGGCGCCGGCTTCGAGCTCGAGATCGTCGACGTGCAGCGCCCGGTCAAGGGACTCACGAGCCACCGCGTCACCGTGACCACCGGTGAGGTGGGCGTCGGCGACGCCGCGACGAGCATCGTCGACCCCGTCTGGCGCCGCGGTGCCACGCAGGCGCACTCGGCGACGCACCTCGTGCACGCCGCCCTGCGCCAGGTGCTCGGCTCCGACGCCCATCAGGCCGGCTCCTACAACAAGAGCGGCTACCTGCGCCTCGACTTCAACTGGAACCAGGCGCTCTCGCCCGAGACCCGCAGCGAGATCGAGGAGGTCGCCAACAACGCGATCCGCGACGACTTCGAGGTCGTCACGCGCGTCATGGCGCTCGACGAGGCCAAGTCGCTCGGCGCCATGGCGCTGTTCGGCGAGAAGTACGGCGACAGCGTGCGCATGGTCGACATCGGCGGCCCCTGGTCGCGTGAGCTCTGCGCGGGCACCCACGTCGCGCGCTCCAGTCAGGTCGGCATCATCGACCTGGTCAGCGAGAGCTCGGTCGGTTCGAGCAACCGCCGTGTCGAGGCGCTCGTCGGCACCGAGGCGTTCCGCGATCTCGCCGCCGAGCGTGCGATCGTGGCCGAGCTCAGCAGCAATCTCAAGGCGCCGCGCGAGCAGCTGACCACCCGCATCCAGGAGCTCTCGGCCAACCTCAAGGCCGCCGAGAAGCGCATCGCCGAGTTCGAGTCGCAGGCGCTGCAGGCCCGGGTGCCCGCGCTCGTCGATGCCGCCGTCGATCTCGGCCGCTACCGCGTCGTCGTGGCCGATCTCGGCGAGGTCGGCACGGCGGATGCGGTGCGCACCCTCGCCACGAGCGTGCGCGAGCGCCTCGGCGCGGCCTCGACGGTCGTCGCCCTGCTCGGCACCGCGAACGGCAAGCCCGCCGTGGTGGTGGCCACCAGCCCCGCTGCGCGCGAGCTCGGCGCCAAGGCCGGCGCACTCGTCAAGACCGCCTCGGGCGTGCTCGGCGGCGGCGGCGGCGGCAAGGACGACCTCGCGCAGGGCGGCGGCGCGAACGCGTCCGCGATCCCCTCCGCGGTCGAGGCCGTGCTGGCCGCGCTGAAGGCCTGATCCGCATGCGCACGGGCGTCCGTCTCGGCATCGACGTGGGCCGGGCCCGCATCGGGGTCGCGGCCAGCGACCCGCACGGCATGCTGGCGACGCCCGTGCGCACGGTCGCCCGTGCACGCGGAGCCGGCGCCGGCATCGCGGACGTGGGGGAGATCCTCGCCGAGGCCGCGGAGCGCGAGGCGCTCGAACTCGTCGTGGGGCTGCCCCTGTCGCTCTCCGGCGCCGAGACCCCGTCGACGCAGGACGCGAGGGACTTCGCCGCGCTCCTGAACGCCGGCGGCATCCCCGTCCGGCTCGTGGACGAGCGGCTCTCGACCGTCTCCGCGCAGTCCGCGCTGCGCGCCTCGGGTCGCAGCAGCAAGCAGTCCCGCTCGGTGATCGACCAGGCCGCGGCCGTCGTGATCCTGCAGCACGCCCTCGACGCGGAGCGCGCCTCGGGCGCCGCCCCCGGCAGCGTGCTCCATCCGGCCGAAGGAGCCTGACGTGTCCCAGTTCGAACCCGGCGACGGACGTTCCGTCGAGCCAGCGCCCGGCGCGCCGTCGAGCCGTCGCGAGCTCCGCGAGCAGGAGGCGCTGGCGGCGAGGGCGCCGCGCCCGCGCCGCCCGGAGCAGCCCGGCGGTCATGAGAGCGCGCCGCGCCGGCGTCGTCGCTGGCCCTGGGTGCTCGGCTCGATCGCGCTCGTGCTCGCGCTGCTGATCGGCGCAGGCATCGTGGTCGCGAACCAGTACGGCGACCGGATCGCCGAGGAGCTCGGCTGGTCGACGACGGAGGACTTCACGGGCTCGGGCAACGGCGAGGAGATCGACTTCGTGGTCGCCGAGGGGGAGCTCGGCAGCGACATCGCCAACAACCTCGTGGAGCAGGGGATCGTGGCGAGCTACGACGCCTTCTACGACCTGCTGCTCGCGCAGGACCCGCAGCCCACCTTCTTCCCGGGCAGCTACGCGCTGCAGGGCGAGATGAGCGCGCAGGCGGCGCTCGACGTGCTGCTCGACCCCGCGAACCGCGTGACGGCGAGCGTGCTCATCCGCGAGGGCCTGACCGCCGAGCAGATCTACGAGCAGCTCGCCGCCGACACCGGCGTGCCGCTGGAGGACATCCAGGCCGCGGCCGTGCCGGCGGACTTCTCGCTGCCCGCCGACCTCACGAGCCTCGACGGCTACCTCTTCCCGGCGACGTACAGCTTCGACCCGGGCACCGAGCCGGCCACCATGATCTCGGCGATGGTGAATCGGATGATCTCCGCGCTCGACCAGCGCGGCATCGCCCCCGAGGACCGCCACCGGGTGCTCACGATCGCCTCCATCATCGAGCGCGAAGCGCGCCTTCCCGAGGACTTCGGACGCGTCGCGCGGGTCATCGAGAACCGCCTCGCGGTCGGCATGCCGCTGCAGATGGACTCGACGGCGCAGTTCGGCGTCGCGGGCGATGAGGGCAGCGTGTGGTCGTCGGCGCTGCAGCTCACCGATGAGAACGCCTGGAACACCTACGTGATCGAGGGCCTGCCGCTCGGTCCGATCTCCGCGCCCGGCGACACCGCGATCGACGCGGTGCTCAACCCGCCGGCCGGCGACTGGGTCTACTTCGTCACCGTGAACCTCGAGACCGGCGAGACCGTGTTCACGACGACGCTCGAGGAGCACGAGGCCGCGGTGCAGCAGCTGCGCGACTGGTGCAGCGCCAACAGCGGCTTCGGCGCCTGCGGATGAGCACGACCCGTCTCGCGGTGCTGGGCTCGCCCATCCGGCACTCCCTCTCGCCCGCGCTCCACGCCGCTGCCTACGACGTGCTCGGCCTCGATTGGGGCTACGAGGTCGCCGAGGTCGGACCGGGGGGCCTCCCGGGGTTCCTCGCGGGGCTCGACGACGGCTGGCGCGGCCTCTCGCTGACCATGCCGCTCAAGCGGGAGGTCATCCCGCTGCTCGACTCGTGGTCCGACCTCGTCGGCATCACGGGCGTCGCCAACACCGTCCGCGTCGACGGCGGCGAGGTGCGCGGCTGGAACACCGACGTGGCCGGCCTCACGGAGGGCTTCCGTCGCAACGGCGTGCGCTCGCTGCTCAGCGTCGACATCCTCGGCGCCGGCGCCACTGCGCAGTCCGCGGTCGCCGCGGCCGGCGTGCTCGGTGCGCGCGACATCGAGCTGGCGGTGCGCGACCCCGCCCGGGCGACGGACGCGGTCGCGATGGGCGAGCGCCTCGGCATCACCGTGCGGCTGCGCGGCCTCGACGAGCCGCCGAGCCGCGCCCCCGAGGCCGTGATCAGCACGCTGCCGAACGGCATCGAGACCGCCCCCCGGTACACGCCGGAGCAGCGGCATGGTTCCGTGCTCTTCGACGTCGCCTACGACCCGTGGCCCACGCAGCGGGCGAGCGAGTGGCTCGCCGACGGCGGCCAGGTGATCCCGGGCGTGGAGATGCTCATGCAGCAGGCGCTCAAGCAGGTGCGCATCTTCGTCGCCGGCGACGCCGCCGTCCGCCTCGATCGCGAGACCGAGGTGGTCGCCGCGATGCGCGCCGCCGTCGGCCTCGACTGACCCGTCCCAGCCCTCGAACACCGCGGAGGCGGCCCCTCCGCAACGACTAGGATCGAACATCATGCTCCGTTGGTTGACCGCCGGTGAGTCGCACGGCCCCGAACTCATCGCCATCCTCGAGGGACTGCCCGCGGGCGTCCCCGTCTCACTCGACCAGGTCCGCGAGGACCTGGCCCGTCGCAAGCTCGGCCACGGCCGCGGCTCGCGCATGAAGTTCGAGCAGGACGAACTGCACTTCTCCGGCGGCGTGCGCCACGGCTCGACCCTCGGCGGCCCGATCGCGCTGCGCATCGGCAACACCGAGTGGCCGAAGTGGACCGAGGTCATGAGCGCCGAGCCGGTCGACCTCACCGAGGTGTCGCGCGGCCGCGGCGCCCCGCTCACGCGTCCGCGCCCGGGGCACGCCGACCTCGTCGGCATGCAGAAGTACGGCTTCGACGAGGCCCGGCCGATCCTCGAGCGCGCGAGCGCCCGCGAGACCGCGGCCCGTGTGGGCCTCGGCGCCGTGGCGCGCTCCTTCCTCGGCGAGCTCGGCATCCGCCTCGTCAGCCACACGATCGCGATCGAGACGGTCCGCTCGCCCGAGGACGCGGCGCTGCCGCGCCCCGAAGACGTCGACCGGCTCGACGCGGACCCGGTGCGCTGCTCCGATCCGTCGACGAGCGCGGCGATGGTCGAGCGCATCGACCGGGCGAAGAAGGACGGCGACACCCTCGGCGGCGTCGTCGAGGTGCTCGTCTACGGGCTGCCGCCGGGCCTCGGCTCGCACGTGCACTGGGACCGTCGCCTCGACGCGCAGCTGGCGGCCGCGATCATGGGCATCCAGGCCATCAAGGGCGTCGAGATCGGCGACGGCTTCGAGACCACCCGCCGCCCGGGCTCGCAGGCGCACGACCCGCTGCACCTGCAGGACGGCACGATCGTGCGCGCCTCCGACCGCGCCGGCGGCACCGAGGGCGGCATGTCCACCGGCACCGTGCTGCGCGTGCGCGCGGGCATGAAGCCGATCGCGACCGTTCCGCGCGCGCTGCCGACCATCGACGTCGCCACGGGCGAGCAGGCGAAGGCGCACCACCAGCGCTCGGACGTCTGCGCGGTGCCGGCCTCCGGCGTCGTCGCCGAGGCCATGGTCGCGCTCGTGCTCGCGAACTCGGTGCTCGAGAAGTTCGGCGGCGACTCGGTCGCCGAGACCCGCCGCAACCTCGAGGCCTACCTGGCCGCGATCCCCGCGTCGCTCGCGACCGGCGCCGAGTCGGTGCCGTACACGCTGAGCGACGAGGACTGATGGCGGGCGCGCTCGTCGTCTTCATCGGACCGATGGCCGCGGGCAAGACCCGCATCGGCAAACGGGTGGCCAAGCTGCTCGAGGTGCCGTTCATCGACACCGACAAGGTGATCGTGGCCGAGCACGGCCCGGTCGCCGACGTGTTCGCCGAGCACGGCGAGCCGCACTTCCGATCCCTCGAGGCGGCCGCGGTCATCGCAGCCCTCGGGCAGCACGCGGTCGTCTCCCTGGGCGGCGGCGCGCCGATGACCCCGTCGGTCGCGGCGGCCCTCGACGGCCACGACGTCGTGCTGCTGACCACCACCGCCGAGGCGGTCGAGAGCCGCATCGGCGACGGCAAGCGCCCGCTGCTCGCCGAGCGCGGCATCGAGGCGTGGATCGAGCTGCTCGAGCAACGGCTGCCGACCTACGAGGCGCTGGCGAGGCACACCGTCGACACCTCGCGCCGACCCATCGACCACATCGCGGCGGAGCTCGCCGACCGCGTGCGAGCAAGGGAGCACCTCGCGTGAGCGACGTCACCACCATCTCCGTCACCGGTGCCGACGGCTACGACATCACCGTCGGCCGCGGCATCCTCGACCGGATCCCGACCATCCTGGGCACCGGCGTCGCGAAGGTGCTCATCGTGCACGCGCCCTCGCTCGGCGCCCGCGCCGAGGCTCTGCGCGAGCAGCTGAGCGAGCACTACGAGGTGCTGCTGGCCGAGGTGCCGGATGCCGAGGCCGCCAAGCGCGTCGAGGTCGCCGCGTTCTGCTGGGGCGTGATGGGCCAGACCGATTTCACGAGGACGGATGCGGTCATCGGCCTCGGTGGCGGCGCCACGACCGACCTCGCCGGCTTCGTCGCCGCCACCTGGCTGCGCGGCGTCGCGCTGCTGCAGGTGCCGACCACCGTGCTCGGCATGGTGGACGCGGCCGTCGGCGGCAAGACCGGCATCAACACGGCGGAGGGCAAGAACCTCGTCGGCGCCTTCTACGCGCCGAAGGGCGTGCTCGTCGACCTCGCCTTCCTCGACACGCTGCCGCGCAACGAGCTGCTCGCGGGCTACGCCGAGGTCGTCAAGGCCGGCTTCATCGCCGAGACAGAGATCCTCGACCTCGTCGAGGCCGACGTCGACAAAGCCACCGACCCGACCGCGCCGGAGTTCCGCCGCGCGATCGAGCTCGCCATCGCCCTCAAGGCCCGCGTCGTCAGCGAGGACTTCAAGGAGGGCGGCCTGCGCGAGATCCTCAACTACGGGCACACGCTCGGCCACGCGATCGAGCACGCAGAGCGCTACCAGTGGCGCCACGGCGCCGCAGTGGCGATCGGCATGGTCTTCGCCGCCGAGCTCGCCCGGCTCATGGGCCGGCTCGACGACGCCGCCGTCGATCGGCACCGCAGCATCCTCGAGTCGCTCTCGCTGCCGACGAGCTACCCGGCCGGTCGCTGGCAGGGCCTGCTGGCCGTCATGCGACGGGACAAGAAGGCCCGCGCCGGCATGCTCCGCTTCATCGTCCTCGATGCGATCGGCCGGCCGACGACGGTCACGGGGCCCGACGACTCCCTGCTCTTCGCCGCCTACCAGGAGGTCGGCAGCTGAGCACCTCCCGCCCGGTCGCCGCCGTGCGGTCGCCGTCCAGGAGGTCGCCAGCCGCGCACCTCTAGCCTGGTGCCGGACCAGGGAGAGGTGACCACGTGATCGAGCTCGGAGTCGTCGCCGACGTGCTCATCGTCGCCGTCCTGATCTCAGCGCTCGTGGCCGGGCTCCGGCGCGGGCTGCTCCGCAGCCTCGGACTCTGGGCAGGCCTCGTCGCCGGCGCGATCGCCGCCTACTGGGCGGTTCCGCTCGTCATCGCCGCCGTGCCCTCCGCGGTCTGGCGCGGCCCGGCGGCGGTCCTCGCCGCCGTGGTGCTGCTCGGCATCGGCTCCTCGCTCGGCGAGGGCATCGGTCGTCTGCTCGGCGGCGTCGTCGGCAAGGTCGGGCTGCGGTGGTTCGAACGGCTGCTCGGGGGGCTCGCCGGAGTCGTCGTCGGTGCGCTGGCCGCATCCCTCGTCACCGCGACGGTGGTGCCGCTCGGCGTGCCCGTGGTGTCGAGCGCGCTCGGCGCCTCCTCCGTCGTCCGGGCGATCGACGACCTCACGCCCGCCCCCGTCGCCGGCGCTCTGGCGCGGGTGCGCACCTCCATCCTCGACGGCCAGCTGCCGCAGCTCGGCGAGCTCTTCACCGGGATCGACGGCCAGGAGGTGCCGGCCGTCGACGCGGGCAGCGCCGCGCTGCAGGCCTCGGGGGAGTCGGTGGCCCGCATCACGGGCATCGCGTACTCCTGCGGGCGCTCGGTCAGCGGCACGGGGTTCGTCGTCGCCGAGGACAGGATCGTCACGAACGCCCACGTCGTCGCCGGCGTCGACGACCCCGTCGTCGAGCTGCCCGGTGAGGCCGCACTCCCCGGACGCGTCGTGTACTTCGACCCGGTCGACGACCTCGCGGTGATCGCGGTCGACGGCCTCGAGGGCGCTCCGCTCGCGATCGCGGACGACCTCGGCGTGGGCGAGCAGGCCGTCGTGCAGGGCTACCCCTACGGCGGACCGTTCAGCACGGTGGGCGCCGAGGTGGTCGCCGTCGGCGAGGTTCCCGTGCCGGACATCTACGGCGGAGCGTCCTCGCCGCGCGGAGTCTCGGCCCTCGCGACCGACGTGTACCCCGGCAACTCCGGCGGCCCCCTGCTCAACGAGCAGGGCGAGGTCGTCGGCGTGATCTTCGCCCGCGGCGCGGACGAGCAGCGGATCGGCTACGCCACCACGGTGGAGGAGGCCTCCGCGGTGCTCACGGGTGCCGCCGGCTGGAGCGCGCCGGTCGCGACGGGCGCCTGCTCCGCCTGATCAGGCCGCGGCCTCCCGCTCGAGCAGCGCCCGCTTGACGGGCACACCCCAGGCGAAGCCCCCGAGGCCGCCGTCGGTGCGCAGCACGCGGTGGCACGGCACGAACAGCGCCGGAGCGTTGCTCGCGCAGGCGCCGGCCGCGGCGCGCACGGCCGTCGGGCGTCCGAGCGCTCCGGCGAAGCCCGCGTAGGTCAACGGCGCGCCGGGTGCGATCCGGCGCAGCCCCTCCCAGGCGAGCGCGCGGAACTCGCCGCCCGCGTGCTGGCGCACCGGCACGGCGTCGATCGCGGCGAGGTCGCCGGCGTAGTAGGCGAGCGCCGCATCCGCCGCCGCCCCGTGCTGCGCGGTGACGGCGAGTGCGTCCGGGCGCAGGGAGGGGTGGATCCTGACGCGCAGCGCCTCGGCGGAGTCGGACCAGCCTGAGGCGAGCACGGCGCCGTCCTCGGCGGTCACGATGCCGAAGGCGCCGTCGGGCGTCTCGAGCACGAGCAGGGGCAGGGTGGTCACGGTCGGTCTCCGTTCATGGGGGCGGGGGTGCGAGCGGCGGCTCGCCAGAGGTGCATGCCGAGGTAGGAGCGCCAGGGCGCGAAGGCTGCGCCGGCCTCGCCGAGCGGCCAGGGCAGCCCGAGCGCCGCGGCCCCGGCGCGCTGCGCGACGTCGCCGTCGAGCAGCACGTCCGGGGCGCCGCTGAGGCGCAGCAGCAGGTAGTCGGCGGTCCAGGGGCCGATGCCGGGCCGCTCGAGCAGCGCGGCGCGCAGCTCGGCGGCGGCCCGGTCGCCGTCGAGATCGAGCTCCCCGGCTGCCACCGCGGCGCAGGCGTCCAGGATCGAGCGGATGCGCCGGCCCGGCCCGCGCAGCGCCTCGGCGCCGCGCTCGGCGAGCAGCGCCGCGTCCGGGAACGGCTGCAGGCGCCCGTTGTCGTCGTCGCGACCCAGCGCGGCGACCCGCCCGAGCTGGGTGCGCGCCGCGGCGACGGTGATCTGCTGCCCGACCATCGCGCGCACGAGCATCTCGGTGCCGTCGGCACTGCCCGGTACGCGGATGCCGGGCACCGTGCGCACGCGCTCGCGCAACGCCGGGTGCGCGCCGAGGACGTCGTCGACGGCGAGCGGATCCGCATCCGCGTCGAGCAGCCGGCGCACCCTGGCGAGCGCCGGCACGAGGTCGGCCAGGTCGTGCAGCTCGAGCCGCAGCTCCGGCGGGCCGCCCGCCAGGTCGAGATCGACGAGCGCTACGCCGTGCGGCAGCCGCAGCGCGCGACGGTAGCGGGTGCCCTCGACCTCCTCGACACCGGTGATCGCACGTGCCGCGAGGAAGGCGAGCAGGCCCGCCGCATCGAAAGGCTCGCGCACCGGCAGCCGCAGGCGCAGCACTCCCGGCTCGCCGGCAGCGCGCGGCGCCCGTGCGCGCAGCTCGCCCGGCGCGAGCGAGAACACCTCGCGCACGGTCTCGTTGCACTGCCGGATGCTGCCGAAGCCGGCGGCGTGGGCGATCTCCGCGATCGGCAGGTCGGTGGCCGTCAGCAGCGTCCGGGCGGTCTGCGCCCGCCGCGCTCGGGCCAGGGCGAGCGGTCCCGCGCCCAGCTCCGTCTGCAGGAGCCGGCCGAGCTGCCGGGTCGAGTAGCCGAGCCGCCCCGCCAGACCGGGCACCCCCTCGCGGTCGACGACGCCGTCGCCGATGAGCGCGAGGGCCCGCGAGGCCGTCTCGCCGTGCAGATTCCAGCGCGGACCGCCGGGCACCGCTTCGGGCAGGCAGCGCTTGCAGGCGCGGAAGCCGGCCTCATGGGCGGCCGCGGAGGTGGCGTAGAAGCGCACGTTCGACTCCTTCGGCGTGCGCGCCGGGCAGGACGGTCGGCAGTAGATGCCGGTGCTCGTCACCGCGGTGACGAACTGGCCGTCGAAGCGCCGGTCGCGGGAGGCGACGATCCGGTAGCGCTGCGCGAAGTCCATGGCTCCATCCTGCGGGGTGGGGGAGTGCGAGGCTAGCGGGAATCGGACACGGCCGTGGCCGCATCCGCTGCTCGGTAGAGTTGCCGGCATGACCCGCGTGCTCGTGCTCAACGGACCCAACCTCGGCCGACTCGGCAGCCGGGAGCCCGACGTCTACGGCGCCCAGGACCTGGAGGCGCTGCGCGCGCTGCTCGTCGCGGACGCGCCCGAGGGCGTCGAGATCGATCTGCGTCAGACCGACCACGAGGGCGAGATCATCGGCTGGATGCACGAGGCCGTCGACACCGCCAGCCCGGTCATCGTCAACCCGGCCGCCTTCACGCACTACTCCTACGGCCTGCGCGACGCGGCGGCGCTCGTCAGCAAGGCCGGGCTGCCGCTCGTGGAGGTGCACATCTCGAACCCGCACGCGCGCGAGTCCTTCCGGCACTCCAGCACGATCTCGGGCGTCGCGACGGGCGTCATCGCGGGCTTCGGCCTCGAGGGCTACCGGCTCGCGCTCCGTGCCGTCACCGGGGCCTGACCCGAGGCACCCTCTACACTGTTCCGGGCGCAGTCGCGCCCCCACGGACTCATCGAACGGAAACGACTCGGCAATGGCCACCTCGAACGACATCAAGAACGGCAGCGTCGTCAAGATCGACGGACAGCTCTGGAGCGTGGTGGAGTTCCAGCACGTCAAGCCCGGCAAGGGCGGCGCCTTCGTGCGCACCAAGATGAAGAACGTGCTGAGCGGCAAGTCCGTCGACCGCACCTTCAACGCCGGCACCAAGCTCGAGTTCGCGAGCGTCGACCGCCGCGACTACCAGTACCTGTACAACGACGGCACCGGCTTCGTGTTCATGGATCTCGACAACTACGACCAGATCACGGTCGAGGCGGCCGTCGTCGGCGACGCGTCGAACTTCATGCTCGAGAACCAGAACGTCACCGTCGCGCTCAACGAGGGCAACCCGCTCTACGTCGAGCTGCCCGCGTCCGTCGTGCTCGAGGTCACCTACACCGAGCCCGGCCTGCAGGGCGACCGCTCGACCGGCGGCACCAAGCCCGCCACCGTCGAGACCGGCTACGAGATCCAGGTGCCCCTCTTCCTCGAGGCCGGCACGAAGGTCAAGGTCGACACCCGCACGGGTGACTACCTCGGCCGCGTCTGATCCGCTGACCGCATGAGCGCACGCAGCAAGGCGCGCAAGCGCGCCCTCGACATGCTCTACGCCGCCGACGTCCGCGGCGTCCAGACCATCGAGGTGCTCGACCAGGAGGCCGTCCGCGCCCGCACCCAGCCTGAGCGCGAGGCGTCCTGGGCTTACGGTCGCGAGATCGTGCTCGGCGTGATCGAGCGCGCCGGTGAGATCGACGAGACCATCGCGAGCCACGCTCGCGGCTGGACCCTCGACCGCATGCCGGCGACCGATCGCGCGATCCTGCGCATCGCCGTCTGGGAGATCCTCTTCAACGACGAGGTGCCCGACTCCGTGGCGATCGCCGAGGCGGTCGAGAGCGCGACGGTGCTGAGCACCGACGACTCGGCCGGCTTCATCAACGGCGTGGGGGGGGGCCGCGCCCCCCGCGCCGCCCCCACCCCCCCCCCCCCCCCCCCCCCCCCCCCCCGCGGGGGG
>JASCOA010000044.1 GCA_029959365.1 Microbacteriaceae bacterium PS02343
GGCCCCCCCCCCCCCCGCCCCCCCGCCCGCCCCGCCCTACCCCCCCCCCCCCCCCCCCCCGGGGGGGGGGGGGGGGGCCCCCCCCCCACCTCCCATGAACGCTGAGAGAGGCTGCGCGCCGTGAACGTCCTCCTGGAGAACCTGCCCCTCGTGGGCCAGGGGTTCCTCAACACCCTGGGCATGCTCGCCCTCGCGGTGCTCTTCGCGTTGCCGCTCGGCCTCGTCATCGCGGCCCTCCGCATCAGCCCGGTCGCGAGTCTCCGGCTCACCGCATCGGTCTACACCGAGATCTTCCGCAACATCCCGCTGACGCTGATCTTCTTCGCGATGGCCGCGTTCCTGCCGACGCTCGGCTTCGACTACTTCGCGAACGCCATCGTCGCGCTCACTCTCTACACCGCCCCGTTCTACGCGGAGGCGGTCCGCTCCGGTGTCAACGCCGTGCCCGTCGGTCAGGCGGAGGCGGCCCGCAGCATCGGACTCGGCTTCTCGCAGGTGCTCACCCTCGTCGTGCTGCCGCAGGCGGTGCGCGCGGTGATCCCGCCGATCATCAACGTCACGATCGCGCTGACCAAGAACACCTCGGTGGCGACCGGCTTCTTCGTCGTGACGCTGGTGACCACCATCCAGCGGCTCGTCAACACCGACCCGGCCGCGCTGCTGTGGCTCTTCGGCGGCGTCGCCGTCTGCTACCTCGCGATCACCATCCCGCTCGGCCAGCTGGCCGACCGCCTCGAGCAGAAGTGGCAGGTCGCACGATGACCAGCGTGCTCTACGACACCCCGGGCCCCGTCGGGCGCCGCACCTCGCGGATCATCTCGGCGGTCATCGCCCTGCTGCTCCTCGGGGGCGTGGGCTGGTACCTGTACAACCTCAACGAGCAGGGGCTGCTCGCCCCTGAGCGCTGGGACATCTGGAACGACCCGCTCGTCTGGATGGACCTGCTCGGCGCGCTGGGCACCACGCTGCAGATGGCCGCCCTCGGCGCCGTCGGGGCGATCCTGCTGGGCATGGTGCTCGCGCTGCTGCGCATCGCTCCGACCCGTTGGATCCGCATCCCCACCACCGGCGCGCTCGAGCTGCTGCGCGGCCTGCCCGTGCTGCTCATGATGTTCTTCTTCTGGGCCCTCGTGGGCCTCGACCCCTTCATCGCGGTCGTGCTCGCCCTCGCGCTCTACAACGGTGCGATCATCGGCGAGGCGCTGCGCGCCGGCATCGTCTCCCTGCCGAAGGGCCAGCGCGAGGCGGGGCTCTCGATCGGCCTCGGCGGACTGCAGACCCGCCTGCTCATCGAGTTCCCGCAGGCCTTCCGCAACATGATCCCGATCATCGTCGCCCAGCTCGTGGTGCTGCTCAAGGACACCTCGCTCGGCTACATCATCGGCATGCAGGAGTTCCTGCGCCGCGGCCGGCTCACGTACGAGTTCTTCGGCCGAGACCAGTACGCCTTCTCGACCTTCGTGATCATGATCGCGCTGTACCTGGCGATCAACCTCACGGTGTCGTGGATCGCGCGACGTCTCGCCAAGGGCAGCTCGCGCAAGCCGCGCAAGGCGGCTCCGCCGACGGGCGGCGGCACGAACTCGATCGATCCCTCGTTCGGCAGTGCGCGCATCGGCGGCTCCGCGGGGACGGGCGCCACCAACACCTGACGCGTCGTCGCGCACCAGTAGACTCGGTCCTCGTGTCCGAGCCCAATCCCATCACCGAGGACGCCGTCGGCGCCGCGGTCGAGGAGGCCGTCGCGGCCATCGCCGCGGCCGGCGACTCCGCGACCCTCAAGGCAGTCCGCACGGCCCACCTCGGCGAGTCCTCGCCCCTCGCCCGTCTGAACGGCGCCATGCGCCAGGTCGCCCCCGAGCAGAAGGCCGCGGCTGGCAAGCTCGTCGGCCAGGCCCGCGGCCGGGTCAACCAGGCCTTCGCCGAGCGCGAGGTCGCAATAGTCGCCGCCGAGGAGCAGGCCGCGCTGCTCGCGGAGACGGTGGACGTGACTGCCGTGGCGCGCCGTCGCCGCGTGGGCGCCCGCCATCCGATCTCCCTCGTGCAGGAGCAGATCGCCGACGTCTTCGTCGGCATGGGCTGGGAGGTCGCGGAGGGCCCCGAGCTCGAGAGCGAGTGGTTCAACTTCGACGCCCTCAACTTCCCGCCGGACCACCCGGCGCGGGCCATGCAGGACACCTTCTTCGTCGACCCCGTCGACCGCCACCTCGTCATGCGCACCCACACCTCGCCGGTGCAGCTGCGCGCGCTGCTGAGCCGCGAGCTGCCGGTCTACGTGATCGCGCCCGGGCGGGTCTACCGCTCCGACGAGTTCGACGCGACGCACCTGCCCGCCTTCCACCAGATCGAGGGCATCGCCATCGACAAGGGCCTGACGATGGCCCACCTGCGCGGCACCCTCGACCACTTCGTCAAGGTGCTGTTCGGCGACGAGGCGAAGGTGCGCCTGCGCCCCAACTACTTCCCGTTCACCGAGCCGAGCGCCGAGCTCGACCTGTGGCACCCGACCTTCAAGGGCGGCGCGCGCTGGATCGAATGGGGCGGATGCGGCATGGTCAACCCGAACGTGCTGCGCTCCGCGGGCATCGACCCGGACGAGTACCAGGGCTTCGCGTTCGGCATGGGCGTCGAGCGCGCCCTGATGTTCCGCAACGGCGTGCAGGACATGCGCGACATGGTCGAGGGCGATGTGCGCTTCAGCGAGCAGTTCGGAATGGTGGTCTGATGCGCGTCCCGCTCAGTTGGCTCCGCGAGTGGGCCGAGGTGCCCGTCGACACGACCCCCGAGGCGGTGCACGAGGCCTTCGTCTCGGTCGGCTTCGAGGAGGAGGACGTGCACGGCTTCGGCCTGACCGGCCCGATCGTCGTCGGCCGCGTGCTCGAGTTCGTCGAGGAGCCGCAGTCGAACGGCAAGACGATCCGCTGGTGCCAGGTCGACGTCGGCGAGGCGGAGCCGCGCGGCATCGTCTGCGGCGCCGGCAACTTCCACCCCGGTGACAAGGTCGTCGTGACCCTGCCCGGTGCGGTGCTGCCCGGCCCGTTCCCGATCGCCGCCCGCAAGACCTACGGTCACGTCTCCGACGGCATGATCGCCTCGGCGAAGGAGCTCGGCCTCGGCCAGGAGCACTCCGGCATCCTGCGGCTCGTCGAGCTGGGCCTCGACCCCGAGCCCGGCACGGATGCGATCGCACTGCTCGGCCTCGACGACGTCGCCGTCGAGGTCAACGTCACCCCCGACCGCGGCTACGCCTTCTCGGTGCGCGGGCTCGCACGCGAGTACGCGCACGCCACGGGAACCGCCTTCGTCGACCCGGCCGCTGAGCCGGGGGAGCGCGGACGCGCCGCCGCGGCGAGCGGCTTCGAGGTCGTGCTGCAGGACGAGGCCCCGATTCGCGGACGCGAGGGCGCCGTGCGTTTCGTTGCGCGCGCCGTCGAGGGCCTCGACGCGAGCCGGCCGACCCCCGCGACGATCATCGCCCGCCTGAGCCTGGCGGGCATCCGCTCGATCTCGCTCGCGGTCGACGTCACCAACTACGTCATGCTCGAGCTCGGCCAACCGATCCACGGCTACGACCTCGACGCGCTCACCGGCGGCATCACGGTGCGCCGTGCCGCCGAGGGCGAGACGCTCGAGACCCTCGACGGCCAGACCCGCTCGCTGCACGTCGAAGACCTGCTCATCACCGACGGCTCGGGCCCCATCGGCCTCGCCGGGGTCATGGGCGGTGCCAGCACCGAGATCTCGGCGACGACCACCCGCGTGCTCATCGAGGCTGCGGTCTTCGACCCGGTGTCGATCGCGCGCACGGCCCGCCGCCACAAGCTGCCGAGCGAGGCCTCCAAGCGCTTCGAGCGCGGCGTCGACCCGCGCGTGGCCGAGGCGGCCGCGCAGCGCGTCGTCGACCTGCTCGTCGAGCACGGTGGCGCACGCGCCGTCGACCTCGGCGCGGTCGTCGGCGAGGCGCCGGCGCGCGAGGCCATCGTGTTCCCGCACGGCTTCACCGACCGCATCGTCGGCGTCACCTATGCGCAGGAGCGCGTGCAGGCGATCCTCGAGGAGATCGGATGCGCGGTCGAGCCGACCGCCGACGCCCTGCTGGTCACGCCGCCGAGCTGGCGCCCCGACCTCGCCGTGCCCGTCGACCTGGCGGAGGAGGTCGCCCGCATCGACGGCTACGACCGGATCCCCTCCATCCTCCCGACCGCACCGTCGGGCCGGGGCCTCACCCGCGAGCAGCTGCTGCGCCGCCGCAGCGCCGACGCGCTCGCGGCCGCCGGCCTGGTCGAGGTGCTGTGCTTCCCGTTCCAGACCGCGGCCGAGGTCGCGCTCTTCGATGGCGACGCCGCGACGGTCAAGCTCGCGAACCCGCTCGACGGCCAGGCGCCGCTGCTGCGTCGCAGCCTGCTGCCCGGGCTCATCGGCGCCGCGCACCGCAACCTCGCGCGCGGCACCACCGACCTGGCGCTCTTCGAGATCGGCAACGTCTTCCTGCCGGGCGACGACGACGGCATCGACGCGCTGCCGGCCGGCGCGGTCAAGCCGAACGACGAGCAGTTCGCCGCGATCGCGGCGGGCATCCCCGAGCAGCCGCGCCGCCTCGCCGTGCTGCTCACCGGGGCGATCACGCCCAAGCAGCCTGGCCAGGAGGCGCTCGTCGCCGGGCTGGGCGACGCGCTCTCGGCCATCGACGCCCTCGGTGTCGCGGTCGGCGCCGAGCTGACGACGCGGCAGGCGCAGCGCACCGGTTTCCACCCGGGCCGCACCGCCGAGCTGCTGCTCGGCGGCGAGGTCGTCGGCGTCGTCGGCGAACTGCTGCCCGCGCTGGCCGAGGCCGCGCACCTGCCCAAGCGGGTCGCGGCGGCCGAGGTCGACCTCGACGCCGTGCTGCGGCTCGCACCGGTCGTCGTCCAGGCGGTGCCCCTCTCGACGCAGACCGCCGCGACGCAGGACCTGTCGCTGGTCGTGCCCGTCGAGCTGCCCGCCGCCGAGGTCATCGCGACCGTCGTGGAGGGTGCCGGCGAGCTGCTCGAGCACGCTCGGCTCGTCGACGACTACCGCGGTCGGGGCGTGGAGGAGGGCGAGAAGTCGCTGACGCTGGCCCTGCGCTTCCGCGCCGAGGACCGAACGCTGACCGCCGCCGAGGCGAGCACGGCGAAGGACGCCGGCGCCGCGCTGGCGGCGCAGCGGCACGGAGCGACGCAGCGGGAGTGACGTGAACTTGAGGTTCGCGGCGAAGTTTCGCGAATCTTGAGCAAGCGTCCGGTGCCGCCTTGAGGCAGCGCCGGCAGAGTGTTCATCAGCGAAGGGAACCCGAACCCCGACGCGAACGAAGGGCCCGAACCCTTCACCTCACTCGAGAGCACCGGATGCACCCGACGGGTCACCCACCCGGCCCGGTCGCCTCGAGCAGCATGAGATAGCCCCCTCCCGGCAGGAACCCGAACCCCGCCGGCGAGGGGGCTATGCTGTTCCCCATGGGTATCGAGATCACCACGCGTCGCGTGCAGCGACGTCGTTGGGCGTCGCCTCGTCCCTGAGCGCTGCTTCCAGCGTTCGCGAGGTGCCGCCGGTGAAGTCTCCCGCCCCTCTCGAACAGTAAGTTGGATGCATGCCTTTCTCCGTCGCCATCGCCGGCGCGAGCGGATACGCGGGCGGTGAGCTGCTGCGGCTGCTCGCCGGCCACCCCGAGCTCGACGTGCGCACCGTCACCGCGCACAGCAACGCCGGCCAGCCGCTCGTCGCGGTGCAGCCGCACCTCCGCTCCTACGGCGGGATGATCCTGCAGCCGACGACCCCCGAGGTGCTCGCCGGCCACGACGTCGTCTTCCTCGCCCTGCCGCACGGAGCCTCGGGCGAGATCGCCGCGGCGCTGCCCGAGGGCACGCTCGTCGTGGACTGCGGCGCCGACCACCGCCTCGAGGACCCTGCCGACTGGGCCGCCTTCTACCCGGGCGAGCACCACGGCTCCTGGACCTACGGCGTGCCCGAGCTGCCGCGCACCGGTACGAGCCTCCGCGAGCAGCTCGCCGGAACCAGGCGCATCGCCGCCCCCGGCTGCAACGCCAGCGCCGTCTCGCTGGCACTGGCGCCGGGCGTGCAGGCCGGGCTCATCGAGACCGACGACCTCGTCGCGGTGCTCGCGGTCGGGCCGTCGGGCGCCGGCAAGAGCACCCGCGTCGACCTCTCCGCCAGCGAGATGCTCGGCAGCGCGCATCCGTACGCGGTGGGCGGCACGCACCGGCACATCCCCGAGGTCGCGCAGAACCTGCGCCACGCGGGGGCCGATGCGGTGCGCATGTCCTTCACCCCGGTGCTCGTACCGATGGCGCGCGGCATCCTCGCGACCTGCACGGCTCGCCTCCGCCCCGGCGTCACCGCCGAGCAGATCCGCGCCGCCTGGGAGCGGGCCTACGCGGGCGAGGCCTTCGTGCAGCTGCTCCCGGAGGGCCTCTTCCCCCGCACCGCCGACACCGTCGGCGCGAACACGGCGCTGGTCGGCGTGACCGTCGACGAGGCGGCCGGCCGCGTCGTCGCGATCGTCGCCCTCGACAACCTGGTCAAGGGCACCGCCGGCGCCGCCATCCAATCCACCAACGTCGCCCTCGGTCTGCCCGAGGGCCTCGGCCTCCCGCTGAACGGAGTCGCCCCGTGACCGTCACCGCGCCCCAGGGCTTCCTCGCCGCAGGCGTGCCCGCCGGCCTCAAGTCGAGCGGCGCCGCCGACCTCGCCCTGGTCGTCAACCAGGGCCCGTCCAAGGCCGCCGCCACCGTCTTCACCTCGAACCGCGCCAAGGCCAATCCCATCCTCTGGTCCGAGCAGGTCATCAAGGACGGGCGGGTCGAGGCCATCGTGCTCAACTCGGGCGGCGCCAACTGCTTCACCGGCAGCCAGGGCTTCCAGACCACGCACGCCACGGCCGAGCAGGTCGCCGCGTCGCTCTCGGTCGGTGCGGGCGACGTGCTCGTCTGCTCGACCGGTCTCATCGGCGAGCAGCTCGACCGGTCGAAGCTGATCGCCGGCGTCATCGCCGCGCACGGCGCCCTGAGCGCCGACGGTGGCGCGGATGCGGCCCGCGCGATCATGACGACCGACACGGTGCCCAAGACCGCCGTGCACGAGGCGGACGGATGGACGATCGGCGCGATGGCGAAGGGCGCCGGCATGCTGGCCCCGGGCCTCGCGACCATGCTCGTCGTCATCACGACGGATGCCGACCTGGCCGCCCCCGAGCTCGACGCCGCCCTGCGCGCAGCGACCCGGGTGTCCTTCGACCGGCTGGACTCGGACGGCTGCATGTCGACGAACGACCAGGTCACCCTGCTGGCGAGCGGCGCCTCCGGCGTCCGGCCCGAGCAGGCGGCCTTCACGGCGGCGCTCACCGCGGTGTGCACCGACCTCGCGACGCAGCTCCAGGCCGACGCCGAGGGCGCGAGCCACGAGATCACCATCGAGGTCACGGGTGCCGCGACCGAGGACGAGGCCGTCGAGGTCGGCCGCTCGGTCGCCCGCAACAACCTCTTCAAGGCGGCCGTCTTCGGCAACGACCCCAACTGGGGCCGGGTGCTGGCCGCGATCGGCACCACCACGGCCGAGTTCGACCCCTACGCGGTCGACGTGAGCATGAACGGCGTGCGGGTCTGCCACGCGGGCGAGCCCGATCGGCCGCGCGATGAGGTCGATCTGACGCCGCGCAGGACGCACCTGCTCATCGAGCTGCACGCCGGCGCCGCGCAGGCCACCGTGTGGACCAACGACCTCACGCACGACTACGTGCATGAGAACAGCGCCTACTCGAGCTGAGCCGATGACCGACACCCAGCAGACCATCGCCGACGTCGACCCGTCGCTCAAGACGGCGACCCTCATCGAGTCGCTGCCCTGGCTCAAGGCCTTCCGCGACACGATCGTCGTGATCAAGTTCGGCGGCAACGCCATGGTCAGCGAGGAGCTGCAGCGCGCCTTCGCCGAGGACATGGTCTACCTGCGCCTCGCCGGCCTCAAGCCGGTCGTCGTGCACGGCGGCGGCCCGCAGATCTCCTCGATGCTCGACCGGCTCGGCATCGAGAGCGAGTTCCGCGGCGGCTACCGGGTTACCACGCCCGAGGCGATGGACGTCGTGCGCATGGTGCTCACCGGCCAGATCAGCCGGCAGCTCGTGACGCTCATCAACGAGCACGGGCCGCTCGCCGCGGCGATCAGCGGCGAGGACGCCGGGCTCTTCCGCGGCCGCCGCAAGGGCGTCGTGGTCGACGGCGAGCCCGTGGACCTCGGTCTCGTCGGCGACGTCGTCGGGGTGGACCCGGAGGCCGTGCTGTCCCTCATCGAGGCGGGGCGCATCCCCGTCGTCTCCTCGATCGCGCCGGATGCGGATGCGCCCGGCCAGTCGCTCAACGTCAACGCGGACTCCGCGGCCGCGGCCCTGGCCGCGGCCCTCCGCGCCGAGAAGCTCGTGATCCTGACCGACGTCGCCGGCCTCTACTCCGATTGGCCGAACCGCGACTCGCTCGTCACGCACATCGACGTCGACCAGCTCACCGCGCTGCTGCCGACCCTCGAGTCCGGCATGATCCCCAAGATGACCGCCTGCCTCGACGCGGTGAACGCCGGCGTCGCGAAGGCCGCGATCATCGACGGCCGACGACCCCACTCGATCCTGCTGGAGATCTTCACCCGAAGCGGGATCGGCACCGAAGTGGTGCCCACGGCGATCGACGAACCTCTCGAACCCACGGATGTGACCGCATGATCAGCACCACCAGCTCCACGACCCCCATCGACACGACGGCCTGGCGGCAGCGCTACGCCGACGCCATGATGCGCTCCTTCGCGCCCCCGCTCACCATGCTCGAGCGTGGCGAGGGCTGCGCGGTGTGGGACGTCGACGGCAAGCGCTACCTCGACTTCCTCGCCGGCATCGCCGTGAACGCGCTCGGCTACGCGCATCCGGTCTGGGTCGAGGCGATCAGCCGCCAGGCGGCGACGCTCTCGCACGTCTCCAACTACTTCACGACCCCCCAGCAGCTCGGCCTGGCCGAGCGCCTGCTCGCGATCAGCGGTGCCGGCGACGCCGGACGGGTGATCTTCGGCAACTCCGGCGCCGAGGCGAACGAGGCCGCGCTCAAGCTGGCGCTGCTTCACCGGCACAGCACCGGCAAGTCGCGCATCCTCGCCCTCAACGCGGGCTTCCACGGCCGCACGACGGGCACCATGGCGCTCACGGGCAAGCCGGCTCAGCGCGAGCCGTTCGGCGAGCTCATCCAGGGCATCGACCACCTCGACTCGACCCTCGAGGCGCTCGAGGCCGGCTTCGACGGCGACGTCGCCGCGCTGATCCTCGAGCCCATCAAGGGCGAGGCCGGCGTGCGCCCGCTGCCCGAGGGCTTCCTGCGGCGCGCCCGCGAGCTCGCCACCGAGCACGGCGCGCTGCTCATCATCGATGAGATCCAGACCGGCATCGGCCGCACGGGCGCCTGGTTCGGCTTCCAGCACGAGGGCATCGTGCCGGACGCGATCACCGTGGCCAAGGGCCTCGGCGGCGGCGTGCCGATCGGCGCGCTCGTCGCGTTCGAGTCCGCGGCCGACCTGCTGCAGGCCGGCATGCACGGCAGCACCTTCGGCGGCAACCCGCTGGCCACGGGCACGGCCCTCGCGGTGCTCGACGAGATCGAGCGCGCGGGCCTCGTCGCCAACGCCGGGGCTCGGGGTGCGCAGCTGCGCGAGCGCATCCTCGGCATCGGCTCGCCGCTCGTCGAGGAGGTGCGCGGTCGGGGCCTGCTGCTCGGCATCGCGCTCTCCGCGCCGATCGCGACCGAGCTGCGCGCCACCGCGCAGCACCTGGGGCTCATCATCAACGCCGCCAACGAGTCGACGATCCGCCTGGCGCCGCCGCTGAACATCGGCGACGCGGAGATCGACGAGTTCATCACCCTGCTCACCGAGGCTCTGGAGGCCCACGCATGACCCGGCACTTCCTGCGCGACGACGACCTGAGCCCGGCCGAGCAGGCCGAGGTGCTCGACCTGGCCGTCGCGCTCAAGGCCGACCGCTTCTCGGCGAAGCCGCTGGCCGGCCCGCAGACCGTCGCGGTGGTCTTCGACAAGACCTCGACGCGCACCCGGGTCTCCTTCGCCACCGGCATCGCCGACCTGGGCGGCGTGCCGCTCATCATCGGAGGCGGCGAGAGCCAGCTGGGCGCCAAGGAGTCGATCGGCGACACCGCACGGGTGCTCGAGCGGATGGTCGCCGCAGTCGTGTGGCGCACCTTCGCCCAGTCGGGCCTCGAGGAGATGGCCGCGGGCACGACCGTGCCGGTGGTCAACGCCCTCAGCGACGACTTCCACCCCTGCCAGCTGCTCGCCGACCTGCTCACGATCCGCGAGCACAAGGGCGCCCTCGCCGGCCTCTCGCTCGCGTACATCGGCGACGGCGCGAACAACATGGCGCACTCCTACCTGCTGGCCGGCGCCACCGCCGGTCTGCACGTGCGCATCGGCTCTCCCGAGGGCTACCAGCCCGACCCCGCGATCGTGGCGCGCGCCGCCGAGATCGCCGCGGGCACGGGCGGCTCCGTCACGGTGACGACGGATGCGGGCGCGGCGGCCTACGGCGCCGACGTCGTCACGACCGACACCTGGGTCTCGATGGGCCAGGAGGACGAGAAGGCGCTTCGTCAGGCCGTCTTCGCCGACTACATCGTCGATGCGGCCCTCATGGCCCGCGCCGCCGAGGGCGCGGTCTTCCTGCACTGCCTGCCGGCCTACCGCGGCTACGAGGTCGCGGCCGAGGTCATCGACGGCCCGCAGAGCGTCGTCTGGGACGAGGCGGAGAACCGCCTCCACGCGCAGAAGGCCCTGCTCACCTGGCTGCTGGAGCGGAGCGCGGCATGACCGCCGTCGCGGAGGAGCGGGGCTCGGCCTCGCGCCTCCGCGCCTCCCGCATCGTCGGCATCGACATCGCTCGCGGGTTCGCGGTGCTCGGCATGCTCGCCGCGCACCTGCTCATCACGCAGCCCTTCGACTGGGCTCGGCCGGAGACGTGGACCGGGCTCGTCGACGGGCGGTCCTCCATCCTCTTCGCCACGCTCGCCGGCGTCTCGCTCGCGATCCTGTCGGGAGGGCGGTCGCCACACGAACGGCTCGGCCGGGCTCGGATGCGCATCGCCGTTCGAGCGGTCGCGATCTTCGCCCTGGGCTCGGTGCTCACCGCGCTCGGCACCCCCGTCGCCGTGATCCTCGAGTACTACGCCGTGCTGTTCCTGCTGGCGCTGCCCGTGCTGCGGGCGCGGCCCTCGACGCTGTTCACGACGGCCGGGCTCTGGATGCTGCTCATGCCGTGGGTGACGAAGGCGCTGCACGCCGGCCTCTCCGGTGCGCGCCTCGATCACCTGCCGTTCCTCGATCTGCTGGTCACCGGCTCCTACCCCGTGCTGGTCTGGTTCGGCTACACCCTGCTCGGCCTCGGCGTGGGCCGGCTGGCGCTGGGGGAGCGCCGCGTGCAGCTCCTGCTCCTCGCCGCGGGCTCCGGCATCGCTGTCGTGGGCTACGGCGCCGGCGCGATCGTCGCAGCGACGGTCGATCTCGACTGGGCCGTCTCGCTCGGCGGCGTCCTGACCTCGCCCCTGGAGCTGTTCGGCACCGAGCCGCACAGCGACTCGACCTTCGAGGCGATCGGGTCGAGCGGCTTCGCACTGGCCGTGCTCGGGCTCTGCCTGCTGGCGAGCGGACCGCTGCGGCGCGTCCTGCTGCCGGTCGCGGCGACCGGGGCGCTGGCGCTCACCGCGTACACGGCGCACATCGTGGTGCTCTGGCTGCTCGGCGTCGAGTTCTGGCTGCTCAACCGCGGCCCGCTGATGCTCCTCGCCTACGCCGCGCCGATCGTCGCGTTCTGCACGCTCTGGTGGCTGCTGCTCGGGCGCGGTCCGCTCGAGCGGCCGCTCACCTGGATCAGCAACCGCATCGCCGACCTCGGGCGCGTGCCGTCGACGCGCCCCTCCGACCCCCGAAGCTAGGATCGACCACCGATGAGTACCAACCGCGCCTCCGAAGCCGGCGCCCTCTGGGGAGGCCGTTTCAGCGACGGACCCGCCCCCGAGCTCGCCCGGCTCAGCAAGTCCACCCACTTCGACTGGCAGCTCGCGCCCTACGACCTCGCCGGGTCGAAGGCGCACGCCACGGCCCTCGCGGCCTCCGGCTACCTGAGCGACGACGAGCTCGCCGGCATGCACGGTGCGCTGGACGAGCTCGGCCGCCGCGTCGCCGCGGGCGAGTACGTCGCCGCGGAGTCGGATGAGGACGTGCACTCGGCCCTCGAGCGCGGCCTCATCGAGATCGCCGGCGGCGAGCTCGGCGGCAAGCTGCGCGCGGGCCGCAGCCGCAACGACCAGATCGCCACCCTCATCCGCCTCTACCTGCTCGACCACGCGCGCACGATCGGCGCCGACGTCGCCGAGCTCGTCCGCGTGCTCGCCGCGCGCGCCGCGGAGCACCCCGAGGCGCCGATGCCGGGCCGCACGCATCTGCAGCACGCGCAGCCGGTGCTGCTCGCGCACCACCTCCTCGCGCACGCCTGGCCGCTCGTGCGCGACCTCGAGCGCATCGCCGACTGGACGGCGCGCGCGCAGGTCTCGCCGTACGGCTCGGGCGCCCTGGCCGGCAGCACCCTCGGCCTCGACGCCGAGCTGGTCGCCCGCGAGCTCGGGCTCTCGGGAGCGGTCGAGAACTCGATCGACGGCACCGCCAGCCGCGACGTCACCGCGGAGTTCGCCTTCATCGCGAGCATGATCGCCGTCAACGTCTCACGGCTCGCCGAGGAGGTCATCCTCTGGTCGACGGCCGAGTTCGGCTTCGTCAAGCTGCACGACGCCTGGTCGACGGGCTCGTCGATCATGCCGCAGAAGAAGAACCCCGACATCGCCGAGCTGGCGCGCGGCAAGTCGGGCCGCGTCATCGGCAACCTCGCAGGACTGCTCGCGACCCTCAAGGGACTGCCGCTCGCGTACAACCGCGATCTGCAGGAGGACAAGGAGCCGGTCTTCGACTCGGTCGAGACCCTCGAGGTGCTGCTGCCGGCCTTCACCGGCATGATCGCCACCCTGACCTTCAACACCGAGCGGATGGCCGACCTCGCCCCCGCGGGCTTCTCGCTGGCGACCGACGTGGCCGAGTGGCTCGTCAAGGAGCACGTGCCCTTCCGCGACGCGCACGAGATCACGGGCGAGCTCGTGAGCTACTGCGAGGAGCGCGGACTCACCCTCGAGCAGCTCTCCGACGAGCAGCTCGCCGAGGTCTCGCCGCGCCTGACCCCCGCCGTCAAAGCCGTGCTCAGCGTGCCCGGCTCGATCGCCGCGCGCGACGGCCGCGGCGGCACCTCGCCCGCGAGCGTGCAGCGGCAGCTCGCCGAGGTCGCGCCGCGCCTCGAGGCGGTGCTCGCGCGACTGGCCTGAGCATGGACTCCGCGGCGGGGCTGCTCGACGGGCGCAATGCCCTGTCGGCGGCCCCGCTCCTGCTCGGCGCGGTCATCCGTCGCACCGACGCCGAGGGCTCGGTGGCCGTGCGGCTCACCGAGGTCGAGGCCTACCTCGGCGCCGACGACCCGGGCTCGCACGCCTTCCGCGGCCGCACGACGCGCAACGCTCCCATGTTCGGCCCGCCCGGCGGGCTCTACGTCTACCTCTCGTACGGCATCCACCGCTGCGCCAACATCGTCTTCGGCCCGGAGGGCGAGCCGTCGGCCGTGCTCCTGCGCGCCGGCGAGGTGGTCGAGGGCGTCGACCTCGCACGCCGCCGCCGACCGGCGGTGCGAGCGGATGCGCACCTGGCGCGCGGCCCCGGCAATCTCGGCGCGGTCATGGGCTGGTCCCTCGCCGACTCGGGGACGATGCTCGGCGACGGCGTCGAGCTGCGCCCCGCCGCAGCCGCGCCCGCCGTGCTGCGCAGCCCGAGGACCGGGGTCGCCCTGCCTGGCGGGGGAGCGGAGCACCCGTGGCGCTTCCACCTGCCGGGCGAGCCCTCGGTGTCGCCGTACCGGGCCAGCGCGCCGCGCCGCGCATCCGCTCGCTGACGGCCGTCGCGGCTCAGTGCAGCGCGATGACCGTCTTGCCGCGCGCCCGACCGGCGCCCAGGTGCGCGACGGCGTCGGCGGTCTCCGCGAGCGGTCGCACCGCTTCGATGGGCACGAGCAGCAGTCCCGCGCGCACCAGCCCGGCGAGGTGCTCGAGGTCGGCCACCCGGTCCCTCGAGACGAGCGCGCGGATGCGCTGCCGCGAGCCGATCCCGGCGAAGCCGGCCTGCAGGTTGCGCTCCAACCCGCCCAGCAGCTCCCCGCCGCCCTCACCGCCGACGATCACGAGCGCGCCGTCCTCGGCCAGCACGCGCCGCAGCGCGCGGATGGGGCGGTTGCCGGCGGTGTCGACGATCACGTCCCAGCGCTCGGCGAGCTCCGTCGGCTCCTGCACGGTGTAGTCGATCACCCGTTCGGCGCCCATGCCGCGGGCGAACTCCGCCTTGCCGCCGCTGCAGACGGCGGTGACGCGGGCGCCGACCCCGGCCGCGAGCTGCACGGCGTACGAGCCCACGCCGCCCGCCGCGCCGAGCACGAGCACCCGCTGGCCGCCGCGCACCCGGGCGGCGTCGCGCACGGCCTCGAGCGCGGTGACGGCGGAGACGGGCAGCGCCGCGGCGCGCTCGAGGTCGAGCCCGTCGGGCACGCGAGCGAGCCTGCGGGGGTCCGCGACCGCGAGCTCGGCGAGTGCGCCGGCGGCGGTGCCGAAGACCCGATCGCCGGCGACGAAACCGCCGGCTGCGGTCTCGACCACACCGGCGAAGGCGAGCCCGGGCACGCGCTGCCGCGGTGCGCTGCGGCCGGTGAACAGGCGCACGAGCTTCGGCGTGCCGGTGACGAGGTGGTGGGTGCCGGCGTCGATGCCGGCGGCGCGCACGCGCACCAGTGCACGTCCGGATCGCGGCTCGGGCCGCGGCACGTGGGCGACCCGCAGGGCGTCCACGCCGTAGCGCTCCTGCACGATGGCGAGCATCCCGGTCATGGCGTCCTCTCCGATCAGGTGACGGCGAGTCGGACGAGCAGGCCGAGGGCGACGCCCCAGATCATGCTCGCGAAGGTGCCGATGATGAAGCGCTCGCGCGCCTCGGAGTCGTCGAGCTCGGTGAAGCGGCCCACGCCCTTCACCGCCACGACGATCGCGATGCCCTCGGGGTAGCCGAGGACGACGAGCGCGGCGATCGCGAAGCGCTCCAGGTAGCCGATGGCGATACCGCCCCGCAGCACCTCTCGCGAGTCGGCGTCGGCGGCCGCCTTGGCGCGCACGAGGATGCCGCCGTGGTCGCCCTCGCGGCTGCTCTTCGTCGCGAGCCGGAAGACCGTCTGCACGAAGGGGGCTCCGCTCACGGTCGCGACCGCGAGGCCGAGCAGTGTGAGCACGGCGGCGCCCCAGGGCGAGACCGGACCGACGGGTACGACGAGCAGGATCCCCGCCAGCACGATCGAGCCGGCCGAGCCCGCGGCGAGCCCGAGCGAGGCGCGGCGCTGCGACTGCATGCCGAGCAGCAGTGCTGCCACCAGGCAGCCGGCGAAGAGCAGCCAGACGATGGCGGCGACCACATCGAGTACGAGCGTGGACGAGACGTCCGTCATCGTTCCTCCGGGGGGTCGAGGCGGCGGTCGAGCATCCTCAGCAGTGTAGTGAGCGCCGGCCGCGCGGCCGCGTCGAGACGCCACCCGGCCTTGCGCAGGCGCAGGCTCACCGCCTGGGGCGTGATGCCGAGCCGCTCGGCGATGCGCCCCTGGCTCTCACCGGCCTCGAGCAGGTCGGCGACCTCCCACCCGGGTCCGCTGCGTCGCTCGCGGAGCGTGAGCAGCAGATCGAGCATCGCCTCCAGGTGCTCGCCCGTCAGCGCGTCCTCGCTGCCGGTGCCGCCGGGCGCCGCGGTGCGCACAGCCAGGCCGAGCGGCGACGTCTTGGCCGCCTCGACCGCCTCCCGTGCGGCGATGAAGGCGCTGCCGGTGCCGCTGCGGATGCTCGCGGGCAGCGGCCGCTGCACGGCCCCGATGCCGAGCCCGACGTGCCAGCGACCCTCGCGCAGCGCGGCGAGCAGGAGGTCGAGGGCGCAGCCGGCGTCGTCGGTGCCGAGCTGCAGCTCGTCGCCGACGGTGCGCTCCGGTGCGGCCGCGAGCCGCGAGCCGCCGCGGTGCCGCAGCAGCTCGAGGAGCGCGTCGATCCGGTCCGCTCCGTCGCGACTGCGTCGCTGATCGATCGTGAGGACGAACATCCATCAAGCGTACAAGCTTGATTATCCCAGAACAAGCCACCAGGCTTGATCCGGGCGCTGCTGCGGCGCTGGCTACGATGGTCCCGTGAACTCCCCCCGCATCGCCGAACAGCAGAACGACGCCTCCTTCGACGACATCTGGGACGAGCTGCAGTACCGCGGGCTCGTGCACGTCTCCACCGACGAGGCAGCGCTCAAGCAGCTGCTCGCCGGCGATCCGATCACCTTCTACTGCGGCTTCGACCCGACCGCGCCGAGTCTGCACCTGGGCAACCTCGTGCAGATCCTCACGATGCGCCGCCTGCAGCTCGCGGGTCACAAGCCCCTCGGTCTGGTCGGCGGCTCCACGGGGCTCATCGGCGACCCCCGCCCCACCGCCGAGCGCACGCTCAACACCCCCGAGACCGTCGCCGACTGGGTCGGTCGCCTGCGCGGCCAGATCGAGCGCTTCCTGAGCTTCGAGGGCGACAGCGCCGCGCGCATGGTCAACAACCTCGACTGGACCGCGCCGCTCAGCGCCATCGAGTTCCTCCGCGAGGTCGGCAAGCACTTCCGCGTCGGCACGATGATCAAGAAGGACGCGGTCAGCGCGCGCCTCAACTCCGACGCCGGCATCAGCTACACGGAGTTCAGCTACCAGATCCTGCAGGGCATGGACTTCCTCGAGCTGTTCCGCCAGTACGGCTGCGTGCTGCAGACCGGCGGCAGCGACCAGTGGGGCAATCTGACCAGCGGCACCGACCTGGTCCGGCGCGTCGAGGGCACGAGCGTGCACGCGATCGGCACGCCGCTGATCACCAACTCCGACGGCACCAAGTTCGGCAAGAGCGAGGGCAACGCCATCTGGCTCGACGCAGAGCTCACGAGCCCCTACGCGATCTACCAGTTCTGGCTCAACACCGACGACGCCGACGTGATCGCGCGCCTCAAGGTCTTCACCTTCCTCAGCCGCGCCGAGATCGAGGACTACGAGCGCCAGGTCGCCGAGGAGCCCTTCAAGCGCGCCGCCCAGCGCCGCCTCGCGCTCGAGGTCACGAGCCTGCTGCACGGAGCGGATGCGGTCCAGGCCGCCATCGACGCGTCGGCGGCCCTCTTCGGTCAGGGCGAGCTCTCGGCGCTCGACGAGCGCACGCTCGAGGCCGCACTGGCCGAGCTGCCGCGCGCCACGGCCGGGTCCGGCGCGAGCATCGCCCAGCTGCTGGTCGACGCCGGCCTGACCAAGAGCCTCGGGGAGTCGCGCCGCGCCATCGCCCAGGGCGGGGTCTACCTCGACAACGTCAAGGTCGAGGACGAGGCCGCGCTGCTGCCCGAGCAGCTGCTGCACGGCCGCTTCGCGGTGCTCCGCCGCGGCAAGCGCACGCTGGCGGGCGTCGTCGCGAGCTGATCCCGGCGCGGCGTCCGAGCGGATGCGCGGCGTCCCACCGCGCGCTCAGTCCGCGACGAGCCGCCGCGCCGCCGTCTCGTCGATGACGAGATCGGTCACGAGCCCGGCGGCGATCGCGCCCCGCAGCGCGGGCACCTTCGACTCGCCGGCGACGATGCAGAGCCGCCGCGGGGCTCGTCGCAGCATGGCCACGGTCGGGCCGCTCGCGCGCTCGTTGAGCCGGATGCCGGACGACGTGCCGTCGGCCCGGTAGAACACGGTGGCCACGTCGCCGGCGACGCCGTCCTCGGCGAGTGAGGCGTAGTCGCCGGCGTCCAGGTAGCCGCCCAGGTAGACGTGGCTCGGCACCTCGGCGGTGGGGGAGCCCACGCTGAAGAGCACGACGTCGAGCGACGACTGCATCTCGAGCACGCGGCGCACGCTCCGCTCCTTCCACATCGCGTCGCGCGTGGTCGGCTCGTCGAAGAACGCGGGCACCGGGAATTGGTGCACCTGTGCGCCGAAGGCCGCGCCGAAGCGCCGAAGGATCTCGCTCGTGTAGTCGATGCCCGAGGTGAGGTTGTTGGCGGCGCCGTTGAGCTGCACGATCGTGGTGGCGTGCACCGATTTGGGCACGAGGTGCCGGCTCAAGGCGCTCATCGTCGAGCCCCAGCCGATGCCGATCCTCATGTTCGAGTCGACGTACCGCCCGAGCAGGCGGCCCGCCGCGAGCGCCACCCGGTCGAGGCGGTCGACGTCGTTGATGGCCTCCGGTACGGGGATGACGTTCGGATGCACCCGGAAGCGGCGCTGGATCTCGCGCTCCACGCGCTCCCGCCCCTCGTGCGGCGAGTGGATCTGGATCTGCACGAGGCCCGTCTCCCGGGCGTAGGAGAGCAGCCGGGAGACGGAGGATCGCGACGAGCGCAGTTCGCGCGCGATGGCCTCCATCGTGAGCTCCTGCACGTAGTAGAGGTGCGCTGCCCGCAGGGCGGTCCGCGTGCGCTCGTCGACATCCGGTTCGGGGTTCACCGCACCAGCCTTGCACGTTTTCCCACGCTACTTGCAACGATGAGCGCATGCGGAGCACGCTGGTCCAGTCGTGCGGGTCGCCAGTGGCGGCGGACCCGACGGCACGCGATGACCGCAGCACCGGAATGGACCGACGATGAGCCAGCAGACCTCCGTGAACCCCGACCAGCGACCTGTCGTGAGCGCGCTCCGCGAGCGACCCCAGGCGGACGTCCTCATCATCGGCGCCGGCATCAACGGCATCGCCACCTTCTGGGATCTGGCGCTGCAGGGCGTCGACGCCGTCATCGTCGACAAGGGCGATTTCGTCTCGGGCGCCAGCGCCGCGAGCTCGCACATGATCCACGGCGGCATCCGCTACCTCGAGAACGGCGAGTTCCGCCTGGTGCGCGAGTCGGTCGAGGAGCGCAACGGCCTCATCCGCACCGCTCCGCACTACGTGAAGCCGCTGCACACGACCGTGCCGATCTTCTCCACCTTCTCCGGCGTCATGAGCGCGCCGCTCAAGTTCCTCACCCACAAGTCGGGCAAGCCGACCGAGCGCGGAGCCGCGCTCATCAAGATCGGCCTCAGCTTCTACGACGCGTTCTCCGGCGGCGGCGGCGGCACCGTGCCGCGGCACGAGTTCCGCGGGCGCAAATCGTCGCTGCACCGCCTGCCCCGGCTGAACCCCGGCATCAAGTACACGGCCACCTACTACGACGCCTCGATGCACGACCCGGAGCGCCTGGCGCTCGACGTGCTGCACGACGGCCTGGAGGCGCAGACCGCCGGCCGCGCAGCGAACTACGTCGAGGCGGTCGGTTCGGCGGACGGCTCCGTCGTGCTCCGCGACGTGCTGACGGGGGAGGAGTTCCCGTTCACCGCGAAGGCGATCGTGAACACCTCCGGTCCGTGGACCGACCTCACCAACGAGGCGCTCGGCACCCCGAGCCGCTACATGGGCGGCACGAAGGGCTCGCACATCGTGGTCGACAACCCGGAGCTGCTCGCGGCCACCGGTGGCGGTGAGATCTTCTTCGAGAACAACGACGGCCGCATCGTGCTCATCTACCCGCTCAAGGGCAAGGTCATGATCGGCACGACCGATCTCGAGCACGACATGCACGACCCGATCCGCTGCACCGAGGAGGAGGTCGACTACTTCTTCGAGCTCGTCTCCCACGTCTTCCCCGACATCCGCGTCGACCGATCGCAGATCGTCTTCCGCTTCGCGGGCGTCCGCCCCCTCCCGCGCCACGACGCATCCAGCCCGGGCTCGGTGTCTCGCGACTACGCGATCGAGCGCGGCACCCTGGCCGGCACGGCCGTCCCCGCGCTCAGCCTGGTCGGCGGCAAGTGGACCACGTTCCGCGCGCTCGCAGAGCACCTCTCGACCGAGATCCTCGGCCTGCTCGGTCGCTCGCGCACCGCGAGCACCGAGGGCCGCGAGATCGGCGGCGGCCGTGACTTCCCGGTCACCGGCTCCGCCCTCACCGTCTGGCTCGGCGAGCACGCCGGCCCCGTCGGCCGGGAGCGCGCGGAGCAGCTGCTCGAGCGCTACGGCACCCGGGCCGAGCAGATCATCGCCGGGCTCGGCGACGACACCCCGTTGATCGAGGCCCCGGAGTACTCGGCCGAGGAGATCGCCTGGTTGGCCGAGCACGAGCTGGTCGCCCGTCTCGACGACCTCGTCCTGCGGCGCACGAGCCTCGCCTTCACGGGCAAGGTCACGACCCCGCTGCTGCGCGAGCTGCTCGCGGTCACCGCGCCCCTGCTCGGCTGGGACGACGCACGAGCGGATGCGGAGCTCACCAGGGCGATCGATCTGCTGAACGATCATCACGGCCTCGACGCCGCGGTGTCGAGCACGACGCACTAGACCAGGCGCCCTACGGGGCGCCGAACCGACCGCCGAAGACGGCGGGCGCCGCACTGAGAAAGGTGTCAACGTGGACAATCTGGGAACGATCTTCCTGTCGGAGACGGTGGGCACGGCCCTCCTGATCCTGCTCGGTGGCGGCGTGGTCGCCAACGTGCTCCTGACGAAGTCGAAGGGCTTCAACGGCGGCTGGCTGCTGATCAACTTCGGCTGGGGCCTCGCGGTCTACGCCGGTGTGATCGTCTCCTACAGCTCCGGCGCGCACCTCAACCCCGCGGTCACGGTCGGTCTCTGGACCTCCGGCGCCGACGAGTTCGTGCCGGGCGTCGCGGTGAGCGCGCTGTCGATCCTCACCTACTTCGCCGCGCAGATGCTCGGTGCGGTGATCGGCGCCACGCTCGTGTTCCTCGCGTACAAGAAGCACTTCGACGAGACCGACGACGCCGGCGCCAAGCTCGCCGTGTTCTCGACCGGCCCCGGCATCCGCGCCTACGGCTGGAACGTGCTCACCGAGGTGATCGCGACGTTCGTGCTCGTCTTCGTGGTCATCGGCTTCGGCCGCAACGGCGAGGCCGGCGGCCTCGCCGCACTCGGCGCCCTGCCCGTCGCCCTCATCGTGATCGCGATCGGTGCGTCCCTCGGTGGACCGACCGGCTACGCCATCAACCCCGCTCGCGACCTCGGCCCTCGCATCGCGCACGCACTGCTGCCCATCAAGGGCAAGGGCCCGAGCGACTGGTCCTACGCGTGGGTGCCGGTCGTCGGCCCGCTGCTCGGCGGCGCCCTCGCGGGAGTCGCCTCCAACGCGCTGCTGCCCCTCTGAACCGACCGCTCGAACCACCACCGAAGCAAAGGAGCCTCAACCCATGGCTGATTACGTCCTCGCGATCGACCAGGGCACGACCTCGAGTCGCGCCATCATCTTCGACAAGCAGGGGTCGATCGTCTCGACCGGCCAGCTCGAGCACGAGCAGATCTTCCCCAAGGCCGGGTGGGTCGAGCACGACCCGACCGAGATCTGGCGCAACGTGCGCGAGGTCATCGGGCAGGCGCTGTCGAAGGCCGACCTCACCCGTCACGACATCGCCGCGATCGGCATCACCAACCAGCGCGAGACCGCGGTGGTCTGGGACAAGAACACGGGCAAGCCGGTCTACAACGCGATCGTCTGGCAGGACACCCGCACGCAGTCGATCGTGAACCGTCTGGCCGAGGACGGCGGCGTCGAGCGCTTCAAGCCGATCGTCGGCCTGCCGCTGGCGACCTACTTCTCGGGCACCAAGATCGTCTGGATCCTCGAGAACGTCGAGGGAGCGCGCGAGAAGGCCGAGGCCGGCGACCTGCTCTTCGGCACCACCGACACCTGGGTGCTCTGGAACCTCACCGGCGGCACCGAGGGCGGCGTGCACGTCACCGACGTCACGAACGCCAGCCGCACGCTGTTCATGGATCTCGAGACGCTCGAGTGGCGCGACGACATCCTCGAGGCCTTCGGCGTGCCCCGTTCGATGCTCCCCGAGATCAAGAGCTCGTCCGAGGTCTACGGCCACGCCGAGTCGAGCAGCCTGCTGCGCGAGACGCCGATCGCCGGCATCCTCGGCGACCAGCAGGCCGCGACCTTCGGTCAGGCGGCGTTCGACCAGGGCGAGGCCAAGAACACCTACGGCACCGGCAACTTCCTCATCTTCAACACCGACACCGAGATCATCCACTCGAAGAACGGGCTGCTCACCACGCTGGGCTACAAGCTGGGCGACCAGCCGGCGCACTACGCCCTCGAGGGCTCCATCGCGGTGACCGGCTCGCTGATCCAGTGGCTGCGCGACAACCTCGGCATCATCTCGTCGGCGCCGGAGATCGAGCAGCTCGCGAAGACGGTCGACGACAACGGCGGCGCCTACTTCGTGCCGGCCTTCTCCGGGCTGTTCGCCCCCTACTGGCGAGCGGATGCGCGGGGCGCCCTGGTCGGCCTCACCCGGTTCGTGAACAAGGGCCACATCGCACGCGCCGCGCTCGAGGCGACGGCCTATCAGACCCGTGAGGTGCTGGACGCGGTCAACGCCGATTCCGGGGTGCCCCTGACCGAGCTCAAGGTCGACGGCGGCATGATCGCCAACGATCTGCTCATGCAGTTCCAGGCGGACATCCTCGGCGTGCCGGTCGTGCGTCCGGTGGTCGCCGAGACGACCGCCCTCGGAGCCGCCTACGCGGCAGGCCTCGCGGTCGGCGTCTGGGAGAACCTGGACGACCTGCGCGCCAACTGGCAGGAGGACCGCCGCTGGGAGCCGAAGCTCGACGAGGCGGAGCGCGAGCGCCTGCTGCGCAACTGGAAGAAGGCCGTCACGAAGACCTTCGACTGGGTCGACGACGACGTCAGCTGACCGCTGCGTTCGAGGAGGGCCGTACCGGCGTCACCGGTACGGCCCTTCGCCGTCCCAGGCCCGGAGAATCGGGGGAGCGGGGGCGACACGCCCGGGATGCGCAGTGGTTTGCGCCCCCCGAAACATCGCCGTAATGTAATCCCTTGTCGCCGCAAAGGAGCCGGGGAAGCGGGAAAGCTTCTCCTCCTCAACTGGCGAATATCACGCCTCGCAGACGTGAAGAACTCTTCGGAGAAACCATCAGCGAGGCGGAACACAATACAAACATCTTCCCTTCGATGGATCAGTCCATCACCGGAAAGGGCCGAGACGCGGATTTGCGGAACGGGCCGGAAGATGTAAGGTAGTGAAGTTGCCTCCGGGCGAAGGTCGTGAGACTGGAACCGGGGTGCGTCCGATCCTTGAGAACTCAACAGCGTGCACATGTCAAATGCCAAATTATCCTCGTGCCGGTTTTTCACCGGTGGAGAGATTCCTTTGGATTGATTGATTGTCAGTAGACGATCTTTTAGT
>JASCOA010000045.1 GCA_029959365.1 Microbacteriaceae bacterium PS02343
AGCGCCCGCACCCGCGCGGCCCGCTGCGGGGCGCGCGTAGGCGCGGAGGGCCGGGACGCATCGGCCCGGCCCTCCGTCGTGCTCGCGACTAGTGCGCCGCGATCCACACCGTCGTATCGCTCGGCAGCCCGGCGCGCGAGATCTCGCCCGAGCAGAGCAGCGTCGTGCCCGCGGGCAGCTCGACCGGCTGCTCGCCGAGGTTCGCGATCACCGTGACGTCGCCGTTGCGGAAGGCCAGCACCTCGGGCCCGTAGCCGTCGAGCCACTCGAGCGAGCCGTGGCCGAGCGCGTGCGTGCGGCGCACCGCGAGCGCACGGCGGTAGAGCTCGAGCGTCGATCCGGCCCGGCCCTCCTGCAGGTCGCGGGCCAGCGGGCCGTACTCGGCGGGCTGCGGCAGCCAGCTCGAACCGGTCGCGTTGAAGCCGTAGGCCGGCGCATCCGACTCCCACGGGATCGGCACGCGGCAGCCGTCGCGGCCGTAGCGCTGGCCGCCGGTGCGGAACCAGGTGGGGTCCTGGCGCGACTCGTCGGGCAGGTCGATGGCCTCGGGCAGGCCGAGCTCCTCGCCCTGGTAGAGGTACGAGCTGCCCGGCAGCGCGAGCATCAGCGTGGTCGCGGCGCGGGCTCGGCGCAGGCCGAGCACCGGCTCGGGCAGGCCCTTCGACTTCGGGCCGATGCCGTCGCCCTGCGGGTTCTCGGCGGTCAGCGCCAGCCGCGAGGCGTGCCGCACCACGTCGTGGTTCGAGAGCACCCAGGTGCTGGGCGCGCCAACCGAGCCGAACGCGGAAAGCGAGTCGTCGATGACGGCGCGCTGCGCGGCCGCCTCCCACGGGGTCTCGAGGTACTCGAAGTTGAAGGTCTGGTGCATCTCGTCCGGGCGCACCCAGTCGGCCAGCTTCGCCAGCGGCTGCACCCAGGCCTCGCCGGCCAGCATCCGCTCGCCCTCGTAGCCGTTCAGCAGCTCGCGCCACTCTCGGTAGATCGGGTGCACGCCCGGCTGCGCCCAGTACGGCGGGGTCTCGCCGCTCTCGATGCCGCCGCCCATGCTGCCGGCCTCGACCGGCGGCGTGTAGTCGGGCAGCCCGTCGACCTTGATGAGGCCGTGCGCCACGTCGACGCGGAAGCCGTCGACGCCGCGATCGAGCCAGAAGCGCAAGACATCCAGGAACTGCTCCTGCACGGCGCGGTTGCTCCAGTCGAAGTCGGGCTGGCTCGAGTCGAAGAGGTGCAGGTACCACTGGCCCGGCTGCCCGTCGGCCTCGGTCACCTGGGTCCAGGCGGGTCCGCCGAAGACGGACTCCCAGTTGTTCGGGGGCACCTCGCCGTGCTCGCCGCGGCCGTCGCGGAACAGGTAGCGGGCGCGCTCGGCGGAGCCCGGCGCCGCGGCCAGCGCCTCCTGGAACCAGACGTGCTGGTCGCTCGAGTGGTTCGGCACGAGGTCGACGATGATGCGCAGACCCAGGCGGCTGGCCTCGGCGCGCAGCGCGTCGAAGTCGTCGAGCGTGCCGAAGAGCGGGTCGACGCCGCAGTAGTCGGCCACGTCGTAGCCGGCGTCCTTCTGCGGCGAGGTGAAGAAGGGCGAGAACCACACCGCGTCGACCCCCAGCTCGGCGAGCGCCGGCAGCCGGGTCGTGATGCCGGCGAGATCGCCGATGCCGTCGCCGTTGCCATCCGCGAAGGAGCGGGGGTAGACCTGGTAGATGACTGCGGAGCGCCACCACTCGGCGCCGGGAGCTGAGGACATGGGGCCACGCTATCGACGGGGCCCTGGGAGCGCGAGGGCGTTCCCCTGAGCGGACGAGGAGAGCGGATGCACGGCGACGGCGAATCCGGCCTGCGCGCCTGGCGCTACCGACTGCGCCGCGAGGGCCTGATCCCCGAGGAGGAGGACGAGCCCGAGGTGCGCGCCGCGGATGCGGGCGCCCCCGGCATCGAGGCCCGCGCGGCCTACGTCGAGACCGTCATCCAGCAGGCCATCCGCCGCGGCGACTTCGACAACCTGCGCGGGGCCGGCAAGCCGCTGGAGGGGCTCGACCGCGGCCACGACCCCGACTGGTGGATCCGCCGCAAGATCGAGTCGGAGCGCATCACCGGCCTCGGCCCGCCCGCGATCCTGCTGCGCACCGAGGACGCGCAGCTCGACGAGCGGCTCGATCGGCTGCACCGCGAGGGCGAGGTGCGCGAGGCGCTCGACGACTTCAACCGCCGCGTCGTGCACGCCCGCCGCCAGCTGCTCGGCGGCCCGCCCGTGATCACGCCGCTGCGCGACGTGCCGGCCGAACTGACCGCCTGGAGAGGCCGCCGCGAGGAGCGTCAGCGGGCGGCCGCCGAGCGCGTCGAGGCCGAGCGGATGCGCTGGGCCGCGATGACGCCGAAGGAGCGTCGGGCGGCCCGCAGGTCGGGGGAGCGACCCCCGGTCTGAGGCCGGTCGGTTCAGCCCAGCGCGTCGACGATGCGGTCCTGCGCGATGCGGGCGGCGATCGGTCCGGCGTTCATGAAGAAGACGTCGAGGTCGACCTCGGTCGCGCGGCCCTCGGCCACGGCGTCGAGCGAGGGCCAGAGCGCCGCCGCCCGGAGTGCGACCAGGCCGTCGTCGGTGCCGGCGTAGAAGAGATGAGCGGCATCGGCCTGCTCCAGCTGCTCGGCGCTGATCTCCTGCGAGGTGTCGTCGAACCGCTGCGACGCGGGACGGTCGAGGCCGAGGTCCTCGGCGATCCCGCCGGTGAAGGAGGGTTCGCCCATGATGCGCATCCGGTCGCCCGTGTGCTGCAGGAACGACACCGTCGAGGGCCCGTCGGCCTGCTCCGCGAAGGCGTCGGCGTCAGCGTGCAGCTCGTCGAGGTGCCGCTGGGCGTCGTCTTCGCGACCGAGCGCATCGGCGAGCAGCAGGAAGTCGCTCTTCCAGTTGACGCCGTTGCCGAGCGTGACGACGGTCGGAGCGATCGCCGAGAGCCGGTCGAAGAGCTCCGCGCCGCGCACCGAGTTGATGAGGATCAGGTCGGGCTGCGCGGCCGCGATGGACTCGAGGTTCGGTTCGGTGCGCTCGCCGATGTCCGTGATGCCGGCGAGCTCCTCCGCCCGCTCCGGGAAGGCGTCGGTCAGGTAGTCCGGCACCAGGGCGCTCTGCTCGGCGCGGGTCGCGGCGACCGGCACGGTGCCGAGCGCGAGGAGCGCGTCGAGCTGGCCCGTCGAGACGACCGCGATCCGGCTCGGCGACGTCGTGACCTCGGTCGTCCCGGCGAAGTGCGCGACCGTGCGGGGGAACGCGCCGTCGGCGTCCTCGGAGCCCATGCCCTCGCCCAGCTCCCGCGAGACGACGTGCTCGCCGTCGGAGCCCGCCTCGGCGTCGAGCGTCGGGGAGACGGGGGCGGCCGCGGAGCTGCATCCGACCAGCGCCAGCGCGGTGACGAGGAGCAGCGGGAGCGCGGCGGGGCGGGGGCGACGGGGACGTTCGATTCGCATCCGATAAGGGTAGCCTCACCTGAGCGATCGATGGTCCGGGGCTGTTCGGCGGCGTCCCGAAGCCGTGCTACTCTCTCCTGGTGCCTCGGGCGCGGACGTCTCGCGCGCAGGTCACGCCCCGATAGCTCAGTGGTAGAGCACTTCCATGGTAAGGAAGGGGTCGTCAGTTCAATCCTGACTCGGGGCTCCGGCTTCACCCCGGCGATTCGGCCGAGGCGCTGCCCGTGGCGGGATAGCTCAGTTGGTTAGAGCACACGACTCATAATCGTGAGGTCGCGGGTTCAAGTCCCGCTCCCGCTACAGATCTGAAAGCGGCTCCTCGGAGCCGCTTTCGTCGTTAAGCCGCCGCGATGGCCGGCACCTCGACGAGCGCCGCCAGCACGTTGCGCAGCGCCTGCTCGGTCTGCTCGAGCGCCGCGGGGTTGAGGAACTCGACGGGCGTGAGCCGCTCCTTCGCACTCGGTAACCGTGTTCGAAGGTCATTTCGGAATGCGGATGCGCGGGAGGGTGTTCACTTCTCCCGTGACCGAAGCGAACCTGGCCGAGCAGTTCAAGAGCGCCTTCCGCGCCCACCCGGCGGGAGTCGCGGTGGTCGCCGCGCGAGACGCCGAGGGTCCGGTCGGCCTCACCGCCTCCAGCGTCTCCTCCGTCTCCGTCGAGCCGGCCGCCCTCGTGTTCTCGGTCACCCGCGCCCGAGGCTCGGCCGGGCGCGTGCTCGCCGCCGAGGAGATCACCGTCAACCTCCTCACCACCGCCGATGTCGGCACGGCGAAGAGCTTCGCGGTCTCCGGCGCCGAGCGCTTCACCGCCGCCGAGCAGTGGCGGGGCCTCGACGAGCTGCCCTGGCTGGCCTCCGCCGGCTCGTCGCTGCGCTGCCGCCCGATCAGCACCCACCGCGTCGGCGATTCCACCGTCGTCGTGGCCGAGGTGCTCGAGGTGCTGGCGCAGAACCCGGGGGAGCCGCTCGTCTACCACGACCGCGCCTTCCACCGGCTGTCGGACGACTCCTTGCTGTGAGGCCCGCACCGTAGGATCGTCGGGTGCCAGTGAACCCCGAGATCCAGGGCCGGAGCTACCCGGCCACCGAGCCGTACCTCGTGGGCCGCGAGAAGGTGCGCGAGTTCGCGCGCGCCGTGCTCGCGAGCAGCCCGCTCTCGCTCGACCCGGCCGCCGCGCAGGCCGCCGGCTTCGCCGACGTCATCGCCCCGCCGACCTTCCCGGTCGTGGTGCAGGAGCACTCGCTCGCGCAGCTGCTCGCCGACCCCGAGGCGCAGATCGACTTCAGCCGCGTCGTGCACGGCGACCAGCGCTTCCAGTACAGCCGCCCGATCGTGGCCGGCGACGAGCTCGTCGCCACCCTCACCGTCACGAGCGTCAAGAGCCTCGGCGGCAACTCGATGGTCACCGCCGAGTCGGCGATCGTCGACGCCGCCGGCGCGCACGTGGTGACCGCCATCTCGACCCTCGTCGTGCGAGGAGAGGACTGATGAGCGCCCTGCAGAACCTCGAGAAGGGCCAGGTCGTCGCCGAGGCGTCCTTCGCCCTCAGCCGCGACACCCTCGTGCGCTACGCCGGCGCCTCCGGCGACTTCAACCCGATCCACTACCGCGACGACGTCGCCGCGGCCGTGGGCCTGCCGGGCGTGCTCGCCCACGGCATGCTCACCATGGGCTTCGCCGTGCAGCCGGTCGTCGACTGGCTCGGCGCGGACGGCTACGTCAGCGACTACCAGGTGCGCTTCACGCGGCCCGTGGTGGTCGACCCGGCCGAGGGCGCATCCGTCACCGTCACCGCGACGGTCGGCGTGGTGAACGACGACGGCACCGCCCGCATCGACCTCAAGGTCGTCGTCGGCGAGCAGACCGTGCTCGGCAAGTCCCAGGCAGTGGTCTCGCCGTGGCCCGGAGCCTGAGCGGGCTCACCACGCTCCGTGTCGGTGGCGAGCCGCGCCTGCTGCTCGAGCCGGCGACCCGCGACGAGATCGTCGACGCGGCCCTCGAGACCTGGGCCAGCGGCGAGGAGTGGCTGCTGCTCGGCGGCGGCTCGAACACCGTGATGGCGGATGAGGGCTTCGACGGCACCGTCATCCGCATCCGCTCGTCGGGCATCGCCGAGATCCCCTCGGACCGAGCGGATCGCCTGCGGCTGCGCGTCGAGGCCGGTCACGACTGGGATGCGCTGGTCGCGTACTCCGTGTCGCTCGGGTTGAGCGGCATCGAGGCGCTGAGCGGCATCCCCGGGTCGGTCGGCGCCGCGCCCGTGCAGAACATCGGCGCCTACGGGCAGGAGATGGCCGAGACGCTCGTCGCGGTCGACTTCCTCGATTACCTCGACGGCGAGGTCGTGCGCCTGAGCGCCGACGAGCTCGAGCTCGGCTACCGCTGGAGCGCGCTCAAGGGCGGGCGCCAGGGCGTCGTGCTCGCGGTCGAGTTCGATCTGACCCCGGGCGGTGCGGCGCCGGTGCGCTACGCGCAGCTCGCGAACGCGCTCGGCGTCGAGCTGGGCACAGCCGTCGACCCCGCCGCCACCCGCGAGGCCGTGCTCGGCCTGCGCGCCTCGAAGGGCATGGTGCTCGACGCGGCCGACCCCGACACCGCGAGCGCGGGCAGCTTCTTCACGAACCCCATCGTCAGCGCGGCCTTCGCCGCCGACCTGCCGGAGGGGGCTCCGCGGTTCCCGGTCAGCGCATCCGCTCTGCCCGACCGCGTCGTGCCGCTCGACGGCTCGGGTGGCTCGCTGCAAGTCGATCCGGTGCCGCGCGAGGCGCCGCAGGTGAAGCTCAGCGCGGCCTGGCTCATCGAGCACGCCGGCATCTCCCGCGGCTTCCGGCTGCCCGGCTCGAGCGCGGCCATCAGCTCGAAGCACACGCTCGCGCTCACCAACCAGGGCGGCGCGACGGCCGATCAGATCGCCGAGCTGGCGCGCTACGTGCAGACCCGAGTGCTCGCCGAGTTCGGGGTCTTCCTGCACCCCGAGCCGGTGCTGGTGGGCGTCTCGCTCTAGGGTTCCATGCGCTCGAATGAGCTGATGACGGCGTCGTCGGTCAGGAGTACGCTCCGAGCAGGTTGCACCTCCCACCCCGAGGAGTCAGATGATCCACGCGCGCGGGCTCTCCCGCACCTTCGATACGAAGCACGGCCGCGAGAAGAAGCAGGTGCTCGCGGTGCAGGGCGTCGACCTCGACGTCGAGGCCGGCGAGATCGTCGGCTTCCTCGGCCCGAACGGCGCCGGCAAGACGACCACGCTGCGCATGCTGACCACGCTGCTCAAGCCGACGGCGGGCACCGCGACGGTGGCGGGGTACGACGTGGCCACGCAGGCCGTCGACGTGCGGCGCAGCATCGGCTACGTCTCGCAGTCCGGCTCGACGAGCCCCGAGGCGCAGGCCGGCGAGGAGATCGTCGACCACGGCATGCTCTACGGCATCAGCAAGCAGCAGGCCGAGGCTCGCGGTCACGAGCTCTTCGAGCAGCTCGATCTCGGTGGCATGTGGACCCGCCAGCCGCGCACCCTCTCGGGCGGCCAGCGCCGCCGCCTCGACATCGCCATGGGCCTGGTGCACGACCCGAAGCTCGTCTTCCTCGACGAGCCGACCACGGGCCTCGACCCGCAGGCCCGCGCAAACCTCTGGACCCACATCTCGGCGCTGCGCTCCGAGCGCGGCAGCACCGTGTTCCTCACCACGCACTACCTCGACGAGGCGGATGCGCTCTGCGACCGCATCCTCGTCATCGACCATGGCGGGATCGTCGCGAGCGACACCCCCGAGGCGCTCAAGCAGCAGGTCGCCGGCGACCTCATCGAGGTGATCGTCGCCTCCGCCGACCAGGTGGCCCCGACCGCCGCGCGCCTCACCGCGCTGGCGGGAGCGGATGCGGAGGTCGTCGACCGCACGGTCAGCGTGCGCGTGCCCCGCGCCGGCACGGAGCTGCCCGGCCTGCTGCGCAGACTGGATGCGGACGGCGTCGTGCTCGAATCGATCGAGGTGCGCCGCCCCACCCTCGACGACGTGTTCCTCGAACTGACCGGGCGCTCGCTGCGCGAGCACGCTTGAGAGGCGCTGCCATGACCTTCCTGCGCGAGACGTCGATCGTCTTCAACCGCCAGCTGCGCATGAACCTGCGCAACCCCGCCTGGGTCATCATCGGGCTGCTGCAGCCGGTGCTCTACCTGGCGCTCTTCGGCCCGTTGCTCGAGAGCTTCGCGCCCATGCTCGGCACCGACAACGCCTACATGGTGTTCGTGCCCGGCCTGCTCATCCAGCTCGGCATCTTCGGAGCGCTCTTCGCCGGCTTCAGCCTCATCTCGGAGTGGCGCTCGGGCGTCATCGAGGCCGAGCGCGTGACCCCGGCCAGCCGCACCGCGCTGCTGCTCGGGCGGGTGCTGCGCGACTCGGTGCAGCTGGCCGTGCAGGGCGTCGTGCTCATCGCGCTCGGCTTCGCCTTCGGCCTGCGCGGCTCGATCGGCGGCATGCTCGTCGGCCTGCTCATCACCATCGCGCTCGGCACCGCCTGCGCCTCCGCGTCGAACGCCCTCGCGCTCACCACCAAGAGCGAGGACGTCATGGCGCCGCTCATCAACTCGGTGGCGTTGCCGGTGCTGCTGCTCTCCGGCATCCTGATCCCCATGACGGTCGGGCCGCAGTGGCTGCGCACGATCAGCGACTTCGTGCCCACCAAGCACATCGTCGACGCGGTTCGCGCGGTCTTCGCGGGCGACTTCGGCGACTCGGTCGTGCTCTGGGGCATCGGCTGGACGGTGGTGCTCGTCGTGCTCGGGCTCTGGGCCGGCACGCGCACATTCCGCAAGGAGAACGCGTAGTGCCAGCCGCCGCGGGACGCATCGCCATCAGCCCGGCCGTGCCGACGACGCCGAGCGGATGCGGCGACGCCACGTGACGACGCCGGCCCGCCGCATCCGCCGACCGCCTAGCCTGACGGCATGAGCACCGCTGCACCCTCCCTCGAGCGCTGGGACTCCTGGCGCGAAGCGCGCTGGCGCCTCGTCAGCGGACCGCACGGCCCGGCCGCGCTGACCACCACCGAGTGGCTCACCGCCGAGCCGCGCACGATCGAGGGACTGCCGGGCGTCTGGTCGGCGGTCGACGGCGCCGCGAGCGACGGTGCCGGCACCGTCGTGCGAAGGGGCGAGGACGTGCCTCACGGCGACGCCGTGCTGCGCGTGATCGTGCGCGACGGCGCGGTGGGCCTGCGCGTCTTCGATCCCGCATCCGCTCGTCGCGCAGCGCTGACCGCGCTCGGGGCCTTCGACTACGACGAGCGCTGGCTCGTGCCGGGCCGCTTCGTGCCCGCGCCCGACGGCGCCACCCGCGTCGTCGAGTCGGTCGACGGCTACCGCGCCGAGAAGCCGCATGTCGGCACAGTCGAGGCCCGCATCGGCGCGGAGGACGTCTCGCTGGTCGTCAGCCAGGCCGCGGACGGCACGCTGAGCGCCGTCGTGCGCGACGGCACGAGCGGCATCGAGTCGTATCGCTTCCGCTTCGTGCCGATCAGCGCGCCGGATGCGGATGGGGCGGTCGTCATCGACTTCACCCGCGCCTTCTCGCCGCCCTGCTCCCTCAGCGACCACTTCGTGTGCCCGCTGCCGGCGCCGTCGAACATCCTCGCCACCCGCAGCGCGGCCGGCGAGCACGCCCCGCGCTTCGCCTGAGCCTCGCAACGTCGCAGGGGCCCGGATGCGCGCATCCGGGCCCCTGTGTTCATCGCCGCGCCGTCGCTCCTGCGGCGCGCTGCGTGCGTCGGCTCAGCTGAGCGCGGTGCCCACCACGTCGCGGGCCTCGGCCAGCACCTGCTGCAGGTGCTCGTCGCCCTTGAAGGACTCGGCGTAGATCTTGTAGACGTCCTCGGTGCCGGAGGGGCGGGCCGCGAACCAGGCGCTCTCGGTCGTGACCTTGAGGCCGCCGATCTTCGCGCCGTTGCCGGGGGCCTCGGTGAGCTTGCCGGTGATCGCCTCGCCCGCGAGCGTGGTCGCGGTGACCTGCTCGCCGCTGAGCTTGCCGAGCTTGGCCTTCTCGTCGCGGGTGGCCGGGGCGTCGACGCGCGAGTAGGCCGGGTCGCCGAACTGCTCGGTGAGGCCGCGGTAGAGCTCGGACGGGGTCGACCCGGTGACGGCCGTGATCTCGCTCGCCAGCAGCGCCAGGATGATGCCGTCCTTGTCGGTCGACCAGACGCGGCCGTCCTTGCGCAGGAACGAAGCGCCGGCGCTCTCCTCGCCGCCGAAGCCGACGGAGCCGTCGAGCAGGCCGGGCACGAAGAACTTGAAGCCCACCGGCACCTCGAGCAGCGTGCGGCCGAGGCTTCCTGCGACCCGGTCGATCATGGCGCTGGAGACGAGGGTCTTGCCGACCGCCGCATCCGGCTTCCAGCCGTCGCGGTTGCGGTAGAGGTAGTCGATGGCGACCGCGAGGTAGTGGTTCGGGTTCATGAGGCCGTCGCGCGTGACGATGCCGTGGCGGTCGCTGTCGGCGTCGTTGCCGGTGGCGATGTCGTACGAGGCGCCGCCGGTCATCCGCTCGATGAGCGAGGCCATGGCGTTCGGGCTCGAGCAGTCCATGCGGATCTTGCCGTCCCAGTCGAGCGTCATGAACTGGAACCGCGGGTCGACCTCGGGGTTCAGCACCGTGAGGTCGAGCTTGTGCCGGTCGGCGATCGCGGCCCAGAAGTCGACGGCCGCGCCGCCGAGGGGGTCGGCGCCGATGCGGATGCCGGCATCGCGGATCGCGTCGAGGTTCAGCACCGAGGGCAGGTCGTCGACGTAGGTGCCGAGGAAGTCGTAGCCCTGCGTCGCCCCCTGCGCCTGAGTCCAGGGGACGCGCTGCACACCGGAGAGTCCGGCCTCGAGCAGCTCGTTCGCGCGGTTCGCGATCCAGCCGGTGGCGTCGCTGTCGGCCGGTCCGCCGTGCGGCGGGTTGTACTTGAAGCCGCCGTCGCGGGGCGGGTTGTGGCTGGGGGTCACGACGATGCCGTCGACCTGCCGGCCCGCGGGCGCGGCGCCGTTCGGACCGAGCCGCAGGATCGCGTGCGAGACGGCCGGCGTCGGCGTCCAGCTCTCGCGGTCGTCGACGAGCACCTCGACGCCGTTGGCGACGAGCACCTCGATCGCGGTGCGCCAGGCGGGCTCGCTGAGCGCGTGGGTGTCGCGGCCGATGAGCAGCGGGCCGTCGATGCCCTGGCCCTTGCGGTACTCGACGATCGCCTGCGTGGTCGCGGCGATGTGCGCGTCGTTGAAGGCGCCGTCGAAGGCGCTGCCGCGGTGACCCGACGTTCCGAACGCGACGCGCTGGGCGGGGTCCGTCAGGTCGGGCTGGATGTCGTAGTACGCGCTGAGCAGGGCGTCGACGTCGATGAGGTCGCTGGGCTGGGCGAGCTGGCCGGCACGGGGATGCATGGCACGATCCTGCCAGCTTCCACCGTGCATCCGCTCGGCTCGGGGCCGGCTCCCTGGCGCGGGGCGCCGGAGCCGCGGTCAGCCCTCGGTGCCGTCCTCGGCCTTCGGCCGCTCGCGCACGGCGACCCGCTCGATGCGGTGCCCGTCGACGGCGACCACCTCGAGCAGGTGCTCCTCGAGCTCGACGACGTCGCCCGGCTGGGCGAGCTGACCGAGCTGCTCGAGCACGAGGCCGGCGACCGTGTCGTAGCGACCCTCCGGCAGCTCGGCGTCGAGCATCGTCGACAGCTCGTCGGCGGCGAGGCCGCCATCGACCTCGAGCACGTCGCCGCGGCGCAGGCTCGAGTCCTCGGGGTCGCGGTCGCGGTCGTACTCGTCGTAGATCTCGCCGACGAGCTCCTCGACGAGGTCCTCCATCGTGACGATGCCGTCGGTGCCGCCGTACTCGTCGATGACGACGGCGATGTGGTGGCCCTCGCCGCGCATGCGGGCGAGCGCGTCGAGCACGGTGTTGCTGGCGGGCAGGGCGAGGATCGGGCGCAGCATCGTCGACACCGCGGTCGTCGTCGTGGTCGAGGGGTGGTTCGCCGCCGCGGCCATGAGGTCGCGCACGTGCACGAAGCCGCGCACGTCGTCGACGTCGCCGTCGATGAGCGGGAAGCGCGAGTAGCCGAGCTGCAGGCTCAGCCGGTAGACCTCGTCGACGCTGGCGGCCTGCTCCACGAAGGTCACGTCGGGGCGGGGCCGCATGACCTCGCTGAGCCGGCGGTCGCTGGCGCGGAAGACGTCGGTGAGCAGCAGCTTGCGCTCGTCGGGCAGGTACTCGTTCGAGTCGATCATCTGCCGCACCTCCTCCTCGGTCACCTGGTCGCTGGCGGCGTGCGGGTCGCTGCCGAGCAGGCGCACGACGAGGTTGGTCGAGGCGGAGAGCAGCCAGATGGCCGGGCGCATGAGGGTGGCCAGCGCGTTGAGCGGCGGCGCGAGCACCTTCGTGAAGGCCACCGGGTGCTGCATGGCGAGGCGCTTGGGCACGAGCTCGCCGAAGACGAGGGAGAAGTAGGCGATCACGAGCGTGAGGCCGATGAACGCGGTCGTGCCGGCGGCGCCCGCCGACATGCCCCAGCCCTCGAGCACCGGGGTGATGCTGGGCGCGATCGTCGAGGCGCCGTAGGCGGAGGAGAAGAAACCTGCGAGGGTGACGCCGATCTGCACGGCCGAGAGGAAGCGGTTGGGGTTGCCCACCAGCTCGGCGATGCGCGCCCCGCCCTTGCCGCCCTGCTCGATCGCCTTGACCTGCGACTCGCGGAGGCTGACGATGGCCAGCTCGGTACCCGCGAAGACACCGCCGATCAGGATGAAGAGGAGGACGAGACCGATATCGACGAGTGTTCCAGGCTCCATAGTGGGCTCGACGCTAGCGGCGTCCGCTTCGGGAATGCCCAGCAACCGCCCAGCGCGGGCCGCATCCGCCGGGTCAGCGCTGCAGCAGTCCCAGCTCCATCGCCCGGGTCACGGCGCGGGTGCGGTCGCGCACGCCGAGCTTGTCGAACACGTGCCCGAGGTGGCTCTTCACGGTCGCCTCGCCGAGGAACAGCCGCTCGGCGATGTCGGGGTTGCTGAGCCCGTCGGCCACGAGCGCGAGCACCTCGCGCTCCCGGGGCGAGAGCGAGGGCGTCGAGCCGCGGTCGGCCATGCCGCGCACGAGGCTCGCCGCGAGCGCCGGCGCCAGCGCGGTGCCGCCGCGGGCCACGGCGCGCACGCCGGCCACGATCTCCTCCGGCGGCGCCGCCTTGAGCAGGTAGCCGCTCGCCCCGGCCTCGACGGCCCGCAGGATGCTGTCGTCGGTCTCGTAGGTCGTCAGCACGAGCACGCGCACGGTCGGCGACGACGAGCGGATGCGGGCGGTCGCCTCGTCCCCGTCCAGGCGCGGCATGCGCAGATCCATCACCCCGACGTCGGGGCGCAGCGCCTCGGCCAGCGCGACCGCGGCGAGCCCGTCGGCGGCCTCGCCGACGACCTCGATGCCCGGCTCGGCCGCGAGCAGGCCGGCGATGCCGGCGCGCACCACGGGGTGGTCGTCGGCCACGAGCACGCGCAGGGTCATGCGGTCGATCCTGCCGGGTCGGGGGTCGCGGCGCTCGCCGCGGTCGGCAGCCACGCCACGAGCTCGGTGCCGCGTCCTGCCCCGCTCGCGACCTCGAGGCGGCCGCCCGCGAGGGCCAGGCGCTCGCGCATGCCGGCCAGCCCGAATCCGCTCGTCGGCACGTCCGGGTCGAATCCCGCGCCGTCGTCGGCGACCACCAGGCGCACGCCGCCGTCGCGCTCGGCGATGCGCAGCCGCATCCGCTCGGCGCCGGCGTGCTTGCGGGCGTTGGCCAGGCCCTCCTGCGCCACGCGCAGCAGCACGACCTCGAGGTCGCGGGGCAGGGCCGGGGGAGCGCCCTCGACCTCGACGTCGAGCCCGGTCTCGCGGGCGAAGCGATCGGCGAGGCGCTCGAGCGCGGGGCCGAGGCCGGCGTCGATGCCGAGCGGGGCGGATGCGGCCACGAGCGCACGGGTCTCGTCGAGGGCTCTGCGGGCGGACTCCTCGAGCAGGGCCAGCGCCTCGGCCGGGTGGGCCTCGCGGCGGGCGCGCTGCGCGAGCAACACCACGCCGGTGAGGTCCTGCGCGATGGTGTCGTGCAGCTCGCGGGCCCAGCGCTCGCGCTCGCCCGTGGCGCCGGCCTCGCGGCCGAGCGCGGCGACCTCGGCCTGTGCGGCCTGCAGCTGCTCGACGAGCGCGGCGCGCTCGGCGCTGATCACGTGGATGCGGCTGATCCAGAGCCCGAAGGCGATCGTGAAGGCGAGCGAGAGGCCCTCGATGATGGCGATCTCGATGATGACGTCGGGGTACGGCCCCAGGCCGATCACGTAGCCGGTGCTGATGCCGAGCACGACGGCGACGTTCGCGGCGATCGCGCGGCGGACGCCGCTGACGAGCGACCAGGCCAGGGGCATCGCGATGGCCTGCGAGAGCGCGAGGGCCGGATGCCCGATCGTCAGCAGCAGGGTCGACGCGACCACGGCGGCGATGACGGCGACCCCGATCCGCTCGTCGTCGAAGGCACGACGGTAGCCGAGCAGCCAGGCCGCCAGCAGCACGCCGACGCCGACCAGCCCGACGACCAGCTTCGTCGTCGTGGACGCCTGCGTCAGCAGGATCGCGCTCATCAGCGCGCACACGCCGATCACGGCGACGTGCCACCAGCGCGAGTACGGCATCCGCTCTCCCTCGTTCCTCGTCCTATGGTCCCAGCCGCTCAGGTGTCCTTGCGGATCCAGCGGAAGGTCAGCGCGCAGAGCACGAGCCCGCCGACGAGCCAGGCCGCCGAGACGATGGCGACGCCGGCGAGGTTCCACTCGCCGCCCTGCTCGAGCACGGCGAGGGTGTCGGGCAGCAGCGCCGCGCGCATCCCGTGCGCGGCCCAGGCCACCGGGAAGACGTTGGCCACGTTCTGCAGCCACTCGGGCAGCAGCGAGAACTGCAGGTAGACGCCCGAGACGAACTGCAGCACCAGCACGATCGGGATCACCACGGCCGTGGCGGTCTTGCCGCTGCGCGGCACGCGGCTCAGCGCGATGCCGAGCACGGCGCTGGTCAGCACCCCGAGCAGGAACACCCACAGCACCGTCAGCCAGGCCTCGGGTGAGGCGGGCAGCGGCACCCGGAACGCGATGGCCGCGACGGCGATGAGCAGCACGGCCTGGGCGGCGCCCGTCACGAGCACCTGGCCGAGCTTGCCGATGAAGTAGCTCACCACCGGCAGCGGGGTGCCGGCGAGGCGCTTGAGGGTGCCGTCGCCGCGCTCCACCGCGATGTCGATCGCGAGGTTCTGCAAACCGCTGAGCAGGATGCCCGCCGCGAGCATCGAGGGCAGGTAGTACGCCGCGGCGCCGATGGGGTCGCCCGCCGCGTCGCGCCCGTACTCCTGCTCGCCGAAGGCCGTGGCGAAGATCGTGAGCAGCAGCACCGGGAACAGGAACGTGAAGAACACGCTGTCGGGCTGCCGGAAGTAGGCGCGCACCTCGTAGCCGATGCGCGCGACGCCGAGGGCGAGCGGGTTCGGGTGCTGCAGCGGGCGAGCGGATGCGGTGTGCGCGGTCATGCGGGGACCTCCTGGTCCGTCGTCGTGGACGGTTCGGTCGAGGCCGCCCCGATCAGCCCGAGGTACACGTCCTCGAGCGAGGGGCGCACGACCTCCAGCCCGTCCGGCTCGACGCCGAGGCGCGACTGGAGCGCGGCGACGACCGCGCCGGGCGTCGTGGTGCGGTGCTCGTGCATCCGCTCGTGCGCTCCTTCACGCTCGCGCCAGCGCACGACGGGGGTCCAGGCGTCCTCGCCGCCCAGCGAGTGGACGGCGCCGAGGGCGACGATGCGCCCGCCGGCGATCACCCCGGCCCGGTCGGCGAGCTGCGCGGCCTCGTCGAGGTAGTGGGTGGTGAGCAGGATGCTCGTGCCCTCCGCCTTGAGCGAGCGGATGAGGTCCCAGAACCGCCGCCGCGCCTCCGGGTCGAAGCCCGTGGTCGGCTCGTCGAGGAAGAGCAGCTCGGGGCGGCCGATGATGCCGAGCGCCACGTCGACGCGGCGGCGCTGCCCGCCGGAGAGCTTCTTGATCATCTGCCCGGCGTGCTGCTCGAGGCCGACGGCGGCGATCACCTCCTCGACGTCGCGGGGGTTCGGGTAGAAGCGCGCGAAGTGGCGCAGCTGCTCGCGCACGGTGGCGTTGCCGGTCTCGCCGCTGCTCTGCAGCACGATGCCGAGGCGCCGCTTCCAGTCGAGCCCGCCTTTGCCGGGGTCGGTGCCGAGCACCTCCGCGAGGCCGCCGGAGCGGTCGCGGTACCCCTCGAGGATCTCGATCGTGGTCGACTTGCCGGCGCCGTTCGGGCCGAGCAGGGCGAAGGTCTCGCCGCGGGCGATCTCGAAGCTCGCACCGTCGACGACGGCCCGCTGGCCGTAGCGCTTGACGAGGTCGTGCACCCGCACGACGGGCTGCTGGCTGTTCATGAGCCCAGCCTCCTCCTCGAAGGCCCTCGGCGGCAGCACCCGTCCGGCTCGACCTCGCCTCCACCGATCGGGGGATGCGGGCGCTGCAGCGCGCCTCGTCGTCGCCGTGCCGCATCCGCTCGCCTCCGCGGATCGGCCGGTTCCGGTCGCCTCAGGAGTGCGAAGGCGATTGGAACCGACCGATCTGCGCCAGCCTCGGGGGTGGAGGGTGGGGGTGAAGGGCGCTCAGCCCTCCGCGCGACTCCGCTGCAGGCGCCGCACCGAGGCGAGCAGCGCGCTGAGCACGAGCACCGCGCCGAACACGATCGCCAGGATGATGGCCACGGTGTCGCCCTCGAGCGAGCCGAGCCACTCGGCTGCAGCAGCCCGCCGCGGGGGCGAGGCGACGACGCCGAGCAGCACCAGTGCGGCGACCGCGAAGACGACCCCCCAGGCGATGCCGGCGAAGCGGATGCGCGGCCGCGGCTCCGCGACGCCGGCTGCGGCCGACGAGGCGGTCGCCTCCTCCGCCACGGTCGCCTCGTCCGCGGGCTCGCCCGCGTCGAGCGGCGCGGTCGCAGCGTCGAGACGCTCGGTCGCCGACGTGCCCGCGCCCGCAGGCGCCGGGTCGGAGATCTCGGTGCCGAGCCGCTCGGTCGGCGAGGTCGGGGTACCCGGCATCGGGGTCGGCTCGGTGGATGCGTCGCGCTCGGTCACGGCTGGACCTCCTCGGTCTGGGTTCCGTCGGTGGGCTGCTCGGCGGGTTCCGCCGCCAGCTGTCGGGAGACCTCGATCTGGCTGGTGCCGATCCATCCCGTGATGATCACGTCGACGCCGTCGCCGTCGCCGATGGTGGTGACGATGCGTCCGTCGGCGCGGGGAAGGGTGTCGTATCGGGTCTCGCCGCCCTCGAACGGGTACTCGTAGTACGAGCCGAAGGTGCTGGGGCCGACCTCGAGATCGAGCTGCACGACGACGTTGGGCGGGAGGTCGATGTACACGGTCCCGGCCGCCTGCCACAGGTCGACGCGCTCCGTACCCGTCGAACCCGGCACGTGCACCGGGCCCTCCGAGCTCTCCACGCCGTCGACCGGGTCGAGGACCTCTCCCGTCGTCTCGACCCTCGGTGCCGACCAGCCGAGGCGGGTCGCGCCGACCACCTGCGAGTAGCTGCCGCTGTCGCTGAGCTGCAGGTACGCGTCCGGGCCCAGCAGCTGCCGATCCGCCGGAACCAGCGCCCCCAGCGACGCCACCACGAGCGACACCGCCGCGAGGAACGCGAGGAACCCGCTCCGCCGCCGCGCCGCTCCCGCCACGATCATCGCGACGCCGAACACCGCGGCCGCGGTCGCGAACGCCGCGACCAGCGAGACCTCGCCGATCCCGGCCTCGCGCACGCCGAGCACGACGGCGCCGGCAGCGAGCAGCGCGGCGCCGAGCGCCAGCACGGTCGGCAGGAAGCCGACCCGCGGGTTCGCAGCGCGCCGTCGGCGCTGCTGCTCGCGCCACTCGGCGTGCCGAGCCTCGCGCTCCGCGGCCCGCTGCGCGGCGAGCTCGCGTCGGATCCGCGCGTCGACGCCGCCCCGCTGCTGCGCCGCCCAGGCCGCGTGGTGCAGCTTCCACGACTCGTGCTGCTGCCGCCACGCGGCGAACTGGTCGGCGGGCGCGTCGGCCGCCGGGGGAGCGGGAGCGATCGGCTCGCCGGGCTGCGGAGCGTACTCGGACGAGGGGCCGGTCGGGCCGGCGTGCGCTGCCGAGGTCGTCGCCGAGGCGCCCGCAGCCGGTGCCGGGAACGCGCCCTGCGCATCCGGGCCCTGAGCGCCCTCGGAGACCGTGCCCGTCGGCGACGCGACCCACGCGCCCGACGGCTCGCCCGCATCCGCTCCCGCCGTGCCGGCGAACGGAGCGGCGCCCGCCGTGGCCTCGTAGGCCGCACGCTGCTCCGAGGCCCGCGCCCGCCGCGCCATCCAGAGGATGAAGAGCACGACGGCCACGAGCATGAAGCCCGTCCAGAGCACGCGGAAGAACCAGCCGACGCCGCCGTAGGGCTCGCTCCAGTAGGAGTAGCCGAGGAACCAGAAGCCGGCGGTCAGCGGGGTCAGCTGCAGCAGCAGCATGACGCCGGCGCCCACGACGGCGGGGTCGAAGCGGCCGCGCAGCAGCCGCTCCAGGTGGATGCGGTCCTCGGTGTCGGGCAGCAGCAGCCAGGCCGCCGCGTAGAGCAGCAGCGCGGGCGCGCCCAGCACCGCGAGCACGACGGCGATGCCGCGCACGATGATCGGATCGATGCGGATGCGGTCGGCGATGCCGGCGCAGAAGCCGCCGATCCAGCCGGCGCGGCGGGGCACGTCCATGCCCCGCGTCCAGCGGAAGAAGCGCCAGTCTGTGGCGGCGGAGGTGTCGGTCATGGTCTCGATGCTGTCGCAGCGGCGAGGCCGGCCGCGATGGGGTGTTCCCCTGATCCGTCCCTGACCGGCCCGGGTCGGGGCGCGGGCCCGTGCTTGGATGCAGGGGTGACCGCCACCGCCACGACCGCCCCCGCGGAGATCGAGCCCCGCCCGCCGCTGCTGCGGCCGCGCCGGGTGCTGCTCGCGGGCGTGAGCGCGGGGGTGGCCCGGCACCTGGGCCGGCGCACCGCGACCGTGCGCTGGTGGTTCCTGCTGCTCGCACCGCTCGGCGGCGCGGGGGTGCTGCTCTACCTGTGGCTCTGGGCGTTCACGCCCGTCGCCGAGCCCGCCGACGCCGAGGAGGCGAAGGGGCTGCGCCGGGCGTCGCCGGTGGCGTTCCAGCTGCTGCTCCTGCTGCCGGGCGTGCTGCTCGTCGGCCTCGTGCTCGGCGTGCTCAGCCGGTTCGGGGCGCTCGCCGTCTCGGCCCTGATCTGCTGCGCGGTCATCGCGTGGTCGCTCGGCGTCGACCGCCGGGACCCCTCCTGGCCGGCCTGGTACACCAGCGGCACCCGCCTGGTCGCGGCCGGCGTGCTGCTGCTCTGCGCCCTGTTCGCGGCGCTCGGCGTGACGAACCCGCAGGGCGTCGCGACCGTGCTGCTCGCCAGCGCGTTCGCGCTCGTCGCCCTCGGCACGCTCTTCGCGCCCCGGGTCGTCAAGCTCTGGAGCGAGCTCGGATCGGAGCGGGTCGCCCGGGTCAAGGAGGAGCAGCGCGCCGAGATGGCCGCCCACCTGCATGACTCGGTGCTGCAGACCCTCGCGGTCATCCAGAACCGCGCCGGCGCCTCCAGCGAGGTCGCCCGCCTCGCCCGCGCCCAGGAGCGCGAGCTGCGCGACTGGCTCTTCGCCGGCCCCGCGCCCGTCGGCGCCGACCTCGCCGCCCGCCTGCGCGAGGTCGCCGAGACGGTCGAGCTCGAGCATCCGGTCGTCGTCGACGTCGTGGCCATCGGCGAGGCGGTGCTGCCCGAGGAGGCCGGCCAGGCGCTCGTGGCCGCCACCCGCGAGGCGGTCGTCAACGCGGCCCGGCACGCGGGCGGCGACATCAGCGTCTACGTCGAGATCGCCGCCGCGCAGACCGAGGTCTTCGTGCGCGACCGCGGCGCCGGTTTCGATCTCGCCGCCGTGCCGGACGGCCGGCTCGGCGTGCGGGAGTCCATCATCGGACGGATGCAGCGCGCCGGCGGCGCCGCCACCGTGCGCAGCAGCGGGGCCGGCACCGAGATCGTGCTGCGCTGGCCCGAGACGGAAGGACGCCGCCCATGACCGACGCCAAGCTGACCGTGGTGATCGTCGACGATCACTCCATCTTCCGATCCGGCCTCCGAGCCGACCTCGACGACTCGCTCGAGGTGCTCGGCGAGGCCGCGACGGTCGACGAGGCCGTCGAGGCCATCGAGCGCCTGCAGCCCGACGTGGTGCTGCTCGATGTGCACCTGCCCGGCGGCAAGGGCGGCGGCGGCGCCGAGGTGCTGCGCACCGCGCAGCTCGGGCGCACGAAGGCGCTGGCGCTCAGCGTCTCCGACTCGGCCGAGGACGTGGTCGGCGTCATCCGCGCCGGCGCCCGCGGCTACATCACCAAGGGCAGCTCGGGCCCGCAGGTCTCGCGCGCGGTGGCCACGATCGCCGGCGGCGACGCCGTGTTCTCGCCGCGGCTGGCCGGCTTCGTGCTCGACGCGTTCGGCGCGCCCGCGGGCGAGCAGGCGGAGACGGATGCGGAGCTCGACCGCCTCTCCAAGCGCGAGCGCGAGGTCATGCGCCTCATCGCCCGCGGCTTCGCCTACAAGGAGGTCGCGACGGAGCTCTTCATCTCGATCAAGACGGTCGAGACCCACGTCTCCGCGGTGCTGCGCAAGCTGCAGCTCTCCTCCCGCCACGAGCTCACCGCCTGGGCCCTCGAGAGGAAGCTGCTGTGACTCCGGCTGCGCCGCCGCCCCTGCGGCGCAGCTGCTCCCGCGCGACCGAGCGCGGTCGCTCGCGCTCCGCAGCCGTCGACTGCTCGGCTACTTCGTGCCGAACAGCGCCTGCAGGCGGCGGACGCCCTCGAGCAGCGGCTCGTCGCCGAGCGCGTAGCTGAGCCGCAGGAAGCCGCTCGGGCCGAAGGCCTCGCCGGGCACCGCCGCGACCTCGGCCTGCTCGAGGATGAGGTCGGCCAGCTCGAGCGAGGTGCTCGGCGTGACGCCGCCCCACTCGCGGCCGAGCAGCCCGGACACGTCCGGGTACACGTAGAAGGCTCCCTCGGGGGTGGGGGTGACGACGCCCGGGATGCGGTTCAGCTCCTCGACGATGAGCGCACGGCGGCGGTCGAAGGCCCGGCGCATCCGCTCGACCGGCTCCTGCGTGCCCGTGAGGGCGGCGATCGCAGCGCGCTGCGAGATGTTCGAGACGTTGGAGGAGAGGTGCGACTGCAGGTTCGCGGCGCCCTTGATGACGTCCGCGGGGCCGACCATCCACCCGACCCGCCAGCCGGTCATCGCGTAGGTCTTCGCCACGCCGTTGACGAGGATCGTCTGCTGCGCCAGCTCGGGCACCGCCTCGACGATCGACAGCGCGCGCTCGACCGAGCCGTAGACGAGGTTCTGGTAGATCTCGTCGGTGATCACCCAGATGCCGTGCTCGAGTGCCCACTCGCCGATGGCCCTGGTCTGCTCGTCGCTGTAGACGGCGCCGGTCGGGTTCGAGGGCGAGACGAAGAGCAGCACCTTGGTGCGCGGGGTGCGCGCGGCCTCGAGCTGCTCGACGGTGACGCGGTAGCCCTGGTCGGCGCCGGCGAAGACCTCGACGGGCACGCCGCCGGCCAGCTTCACGACCTCGGGGTACGTGGTCCAGTACGGCGCGGGCAGCAGGGCCTCGTCGCCGGGGTTCAGCAGCGCCGCGAAGCTCTGGTAGACGGCCTGCTTGCCGCCGTTGGTCACCACGACCTGCGCCGCGGTCACCTCGAGGCCGCTGTCGCGCCGGGTCTTCGCGACGATGGCCTCGCGCAGCTCGGGCAGGCCGGCGGCGGGCGTGTAGCGGTGGTTGCGGGGGTCGAGCACGGCGGCGGATGCGGCCTCGACGATGTGCTCCGGCGTCGAGAAGTCGGGTTCGCCGGCCGCGTAGCTGATCACCGGACGGCCCGCGGCCTGCAGCGATTTCGCCTTCGCATCGACCTTGAGGGTCGCCGATTCGGCGATGGCGGCGAGACGGGTAGAGAGACGCTGCTGCTGGGTCACGCGGCAAGCCTACTGAGGGGCCGCGCTTTGCGGTGCTGTGCGCCGTGACCTACACTGGCCGAGGCGGCCCTGAACCTCCATGATTCGGCGCGCCCTTCCGAGGGCGCGAGCGGATGCGGGAATCGGGGCCCATAGGGCGGTGGCTCAATTGGTAGAGCAGCGGTCTCCAAAACCGCAGGTTGCAGGTTCGAGTCCTGTCCGCCCTGCACTTCGGTCGTCGTGAACTCGCGGCGGGCGGCGTACGGACGCCGGGCCTTCCGCCACGGCGCTCCGAGAACCTGGAAGGTCGGAGCCTTGGCGAGAAGAGTGGTCGACGAGCAGCCCAGCGAGGATGTCGTCGAGAACGCGAAGAAGGATCGGGCGAAGCGCCGCAATCCCTTCTCCCGGATCACGCTGTTCCTGCGTCAGGTGCTCGGCGAGCTCAAGAAGGTCGTCACGCCGACGCGCAAGGAGCTGTTCAGCTACACGGGCGTCGTGCTGGTCTTCGTGATCATCATGATGGCGCTGGTCTCGCTGATGGACGTGGTGTTCGGCACCGCGATCTCCTACATCTTCGGAACCGGGAACGACCTGTTCTGACCGGGTGCGCGCCCGTCGAACCGCGGCAGTGCCCACTGACGGCCGAGCGCCCGCAACCTCCTGAACGGCGGCCCCACGGGGGCGGCCACTCGAACGGAAAGAGAAGCTGTGTCTGACATCGAACGCGACGAGCCCATCGAGGAGACCCTCGACCAGGCCGACGAGTCGACCGAGGTCGAGGAGACGACCGACGAGGTCGCCGAGGAGGCCGACGCTGCCGACGTTGCCGACGCCGACGTCGTCGAGACCGAGGCCGAGGACGAGGACGCCGAAGAGGTCGAGATCGACCCCTACGAGGAGTTCCGCGCCGAGCTGCGCTCGAAGCTGGGCAAGTGGTACGTCATCCACTCCTACGCCGGCTTCGAGAAGCGCGTCAAGCAGAACATCGAGAACCGCCGCGTCAGCATGGGCATCGAGGACGACGTCCTCGAGGTGCAGGTGCCGATGGAGGACGTCGTCGAGATCAAGAACGGTCAGCGCAAGCTGGTCAACCGCGTGCGCATCCCCGGCTACGTGCTGGTGCGCATGTTCCTCAACGAGGACTCCTGGTCCGTCGTGCGCCACACGCCCGGCGTCACGGGCTTCGTGGGCAACGCCCACAACCCGACGCCGCTGCGCTTCGAGGAGGCCTTCAACATGCTGAAGAGCCTCGTCGAGCCCAAGGAGGTGCCGGTCGCCAAGGGCGGCACGCCCGCCAAGGGCTCGGCCACGCAGGCCCGCTCGATCCCGGCCGAGGTCGACTTCGAGGTCGGCGAGACCATCACGATCAAGGAGGGCTCGTTCGCGGGTCTGCCCGGCACGATCAGCGAGATCAAGCCGGAGAGCGGCAAGCTCACCGTGCTCGTCTCGCTCTTCGAGCGAGAGACCCCCGTCGAGCTGCAGTTCGATCAGGTCACCAAGCTCTGATCAGCGCTTCTCGCGAGGGCGCCCCCGCGCCCGCCGGGGCGCCCGGCGCCCGTGCGGGGGGGGTCGCGTAAAACTT
>JASCOA010000046.1 GCA_029959365.1 Microbacteriaceae bacterium PS02343
GGCGCGAGCGGCACGAGCCGCTCGAGCACGCCGACGCGCAGGTCGGCGAGGCTGCGGAAGGCCGCATCGTGACTGGCGAGCCGCTCGAGGTAGCGCAGGAAGGCGCGGCCGAGCGCGAAGGCGCGCACGCCGACGACGAGCAGCGAGAGGTAGAGGATGGGCGGCTGCTCGGCCGCACGGGTGATCAGGTAGGCGCTGGCCGCCATGAGCGCCACCGCGCAGATCGCGCTGAGGGCGCCGAGGGCGATGCCCGGCCAGGCGCGTCGCGGCGAGGGCTGGGCGAGTCGGAGGATCTCGCGGGCCCGGGGCGTCAGCGGAGCGCTCATGCCGTCACCTCCAGGGGCTCGAGGGTGATGACGCGATCGGCCGCGGCGAGCACATCGGGCCGATGGCTGACGACGAGCACGACCCGTCCCTCCGCCGCGACCGCGCGCAGGCGCTCGACCAGGGCGGCCTCGGTGCCCGCGTCGAGCGCGGCGCTCGGCTCGTCGAGCACGAGCAGCGGCAGGTCGCGACGGCGCAGCCGGTAGAGGGCGCGGGCGATGGCGACGCGCTGCGACTGGCCGCCGGAGAGGCCGGTGCCGCCGGCGCCGAGCTCGAGCGCGGGATCGATGCCGAGGCCGGCCTCGGCCAGGGCTGCGCGCACGAGCGCCGGGTCGGGCTCGGGGTCGCCGAGGGCCACGTTCGCGGCGACGCTGCCCGCGAGCAGCCCGGGACGCTGCCCGGCCCAGGCGATGTCGGCCGCGCCCATGCTGGCCGTGCCGGTGGAGGGCGCCCAGCCGAGCAGCGCCGCCACGACGCTCGACTTGCCGGCGCCCGAGGGCCCGGCCAGCACGGTGACCGCGCCGGCCGCGAAGGTCGCGTCGAGTCCGTCCACGACGAGGTCGTCGCCGCGGCGCACCGAGAGGCCCTCGAGCACGAGGTCGCCGCGCGATGCCCGCTCGCGGGCGGCGCGGGCGGGCGCCGCCGCGGCCGCCTCGAGCACCTGGAACACGTCCTCGGCCGCGGCCACGCCGTCCGCGGCCGCGTGGAACTGCGCGCCCACCTGCCGCAGCGGCAGGAAGGCCTCCGGGGTGATGAGCAGCACGAAGAGCCCGGCGAGCAGGCCGATCTCGCCCTCGACCAGCCGGATGCCGATCGACACCGCGACGAGCGCCACCGACAGGCTGCCCGCGAGCTCGAGCACGAAGCCCGAGACGAAGGTGACCCGCAGCACCGACATGGTCGAGGTGCGGTAGCGATCGGTGATCGCCCGCACGGTGCCGGCCTGCCGGCGCTCGCGCCCGAAGATCTTGAGCGTCGCCAGCCCCTCGACCAGGTCGAGGTAGGCGGTGGCGAGCTGGTTCAGCAGGGCCCACTGGCGGCGCTGCACGGCCTGGGTGGCGAGGCCGATGAGGATCATGAAGACCGGGATGAGCGGCAGCGTGATCACGACGATCACGGCCGTGACCACGTCCTGCCACAGCAGCGCCAGCACCAGGATCGGCGTCGCGATCGCGGTCAGCAGCAGCTGCGGCAGGTAGCGGGCGAAGTAGCCGTCGAGCGCGTCGAGGCCGGTGCCGGCGATCGTGAGCAGCCGAGCGGAGCCCTGCCGGGCGGCCCAGTCCGGTCCGAGGGTGACGACCGCGGCGGCGACCTTCGCGCGCAGCTCGCTCTTGACCACGGCCGCGGCCCGCGCCGAGGCCGCCTCGAGCGCCCAGACGAGCGCGGCGCGCAGCATGATCACCGCGGCGAGCGCCGCGAGCGGTGCCGTGACGGGACGGCCCTCGATGGCGCCCGCGACGACGTCCGCCAGCAGCCAGGCGAAGGCCAGGACGACGAGCGTCTGCGCGAAGCCGAGCGCCGCCCCCAGGAGGAGGAAGCGCCGGGCCCCGGCGGCGTGGCGGAGCAGCCGGGGGTCCAGCGGTTTCATGACTTCAGGCTACCGACGCGGGTCAGTGCGCCGACGCGAGGATGCGCTCGCGCGTGACCCGCTTGCGGAAGACCCAGTAGGTCCACACCTGGTAGCCCAGCACGATCGGCGAGATGCCGAGCGCCACCCAGCTCATGACCTGCAGCGTGTAGGCGCTGCTCGAGGCGTTCTCGATGGTCAGCCCGCCGACCCCGCTGGTCGAGGGCATGACGTTCGGGAACAGCGCGGCGAGCAGGGTGCCCACGGCCAGCGCCGTCGTGGCGGCGAGGGCTGCGAAGGCCAGGCCCTCCCGGCCCGCGGCGTTGGCGAGCAGGCCGACGACGAGCGCGAGCGCCGCGCCGGCGGCGAGCCCCGCGATCAGCGCGAGGTGCGGCGAGTCCAGGTGCTGCAGCACGGTCCAGCCGAGGAAGACGGCGGCGAGCGCCACGGTGATCAGACCCGCCCGGGTCGCGAGTCGGCGGGCGCGCTCGCGGACTCCCCCATCCGTCTTCAGCGCGACGAAGACGACGCCGTGGGTGAAGAACAGCACGAGCGTGGTGAGGCCGCCGAGCAGTCCGTACGGGTTCAGCAGGTCGAGCACGCCGCCGGTGTAGTTGCTGCCCTCGTCGAGCGCGACGCCCTGCACGATGTTGGCGAAGGCGACGCCCCAGAGGAAGGCGGGCACGGCCGAGCCGAACACGATCATGCGGTCGAAGTTGGGCGCCCACTCCGGCTTCTGGTGCCGGTACTCGAAGCTGACGCCGCGCAGGATCAGCGCGACCAGGATGAGCAGCAGCGGCAGGTAGAAGCCGCTGAAGAGGGTGGCGTACCACTCGGGGAAGGCCGCGAACATGCAGGCGCCCGCGACGATGAGCCACGTCTCGTTGAGGTCCCAGATCGGGCCGATCGTGTTGATGATCTGGCGCTTGTCGGTGTCGTCCTTCGACAGGAACGGGATGCTCATGCCGACGCCGAAGTCGAAGCCGTCGAGCACGAAGTACCCGATGAAGAAGAAGCCGACGATGCCGAACCAGAGGTATGCGAGGTCCATGGCGGTCTCCTAGTAGACGATCGCGAGCTTGTCGGGGTCGACGCGGGGTCTGCCGTCCGAATCCGTCTCCACCTCGATCTCGGGCGGGCCCTCCTGGGCCGCCTTCTTGATCAGGCGGAACTCCACCACGGCGAGCGAGCCGTAGACGATCGTGAAGACCGCGAGGGAGACGAGCACCTGCCAGCCGGCCACGTTGGGCGACACCGCCGCCTCGGTCTTCAGCAGACCGAAGACGATCCAGGGCTGACGGCCCATCTCGGTGAAGACCCAGCCGACGAGCGAGGCGACCATGGGCAGCGGCGCGGTCCAGATGGCGGCCTTCCAGGCGAGCGGGTGCAGGGGCCGCTTGGCGCTCTTGCGCGTCAGCCACAGCCCCACGACCGAGACGAGCGCGGCGAGGCCGCCGAGCGCCATCATCCAGCGGAACGACCAGTAGGTGACCCAGATGATCGGCGTGTAGTCGCCGGGGCCGTACTGCTGCGTGTAGAGCGCCTGCAGGTCGTTGATGCCCTCGACCTCGCCGTCGAGCGTGTGGGTCGACAGGAACGAGAGCAGGTACGGGATGCGGATGGAGAAGAGCTCGCTCGCCCCGTCGGGCGTGCCGAGCGTGAAGATCGAGAAGCTCGCCGGCGCCATCGTGTCGTAGAGGCCCTCCGCCGCGGCCATCTTCATGGGCTGCGCCGCGACCATCGCGAGGCCGAGCTGGTCGCCCGAGAGCGCGGTGCCGGCGAAGGCCAGCACGTTGCTCCAGAGGCCGAACTTCAGCGACTTGCGCATGACCTCGACGTGCTGCCCGCGCTTGAGGTGCCAGGCCGAGACCGCGACGATCACGGTCGCCGCGAACATGAGCGAGGCGAAGATCGTGTGCGGGAACGCGGCGAGGGCGACCGGGTTGGTGAGCACGGCGCCGAGGTCGATGAGCTCGGCGCGGCCGCGCTCCTCGTTCATCCGGAAGCCGACCGGGTTCTGCATGAAGGCGTTCGCGGCGAGGATGAAGTAGGCCGAGGCGATGGTCGCGAGCGAGACCATCCAGATGCTCGCGAGGTGCAGCAGCTTGGGCAGGCGGTCCCAGCCGAAGATCCAGAGGCCGATGAAGGTGGCCTCGACGAAGAAGGCCGCGAGGCCCTCGATGGCGAGCGGGGCTCCGAAGACGTCGCCGACGAAGCGCGAGTACTCCGACCAGTTCATGCCGAACTGGAACTCCTGCACGATGCCCGTGACGACGCCCATGGCGAAGTTGATGAGGAAGACCTTGCCGAAGAGCTTCACGAGGCGCAGGTAGGCGGGGTTCGACGTGCGCACCCACGCGGTCTGCAGGATGGCGACGAGGAAGGCCATGCCGATCGTGAGCGGCACGAAGAGGAAGTGGTAGAGCGTCGTGAGCCCGAACTGCCAGCGGGCGAGGATGAGCGGATCGAGGAGCTCGTTCATCGGGGTGGATGCCTCTCGAGAGGGGGTGCGACGTCGCCGGGGGTGGTGGCGCAGCACGATTCTACGAAAAGTAGAACCGCATTTCTACCAAAGGTAGAAGATTCTTCTACGTTCGGTAGAGCGACTGTCGGGTGCTGCCCATGCACCCCTCGCTAGGCTCGCCGCGTGAACGAGATCCTCGACGGCGTGATCGGCTTCGTGCAGGGCGTCGACCCCGTGCTGCGCCTGCTGATCGCCGGCCTCGCGATCTTCCTCGAGACCTCGTTGCTCGTCGGCCTCCTCGTGCCCGGCGACACCGTCGTCATCGTCGCGAGCACCGCCATCGTCTCCGCCGCCGAGTACTGGTGGCTCGTCGCCGTGGTGATCGTCGGCTCGCTCGGCGGGCAGAGCCTCGGCTTCGCGATCGGGCGCTTCTTCGGCCCGCGCATCCGAGCCAGCCGCCTGGGCCAGCGCATCGGCGGCGAGAACTGGGCTCGTGCGGAGCGCTTCGTGGCCCGACGCGGCGGCTTCGCGATCCTCATCTCGCGGTTCCTACCCGTCTTCCACGCCCTCACCCCCGTCACCGTCGGCATGAGCCCGATGCCCTACCGCCGCTTCATGACCTGGACGGTGCCGGCGTGCATCCTCTGGGCCTTCGCCTACGCCAGCATCGGCTGGGCGGCCGTCGGCACCTACGAGGAGCTCAGCGACCGCATCCACGGCGCCGGCTACGTCTTCGTCGGCATCATCGTGGCGTTCCTGCTCGTCGCCTGGCTCGTCAAGACGCTGCTCGGCCGCTTCAGCCACCGGCACATGCACGAGGACGGCGAAGCGGATGCGGGAACGACGGAGGGCGGCACGACGCGCTAGCGTCGGGCCGCCCTCCGCACGCCCGCTCAGGCGTAGAAGTGCGTGAAGTACCCGGTGAGGTTCGCGCCCGTGGTGCGGATCGCCTCGTTGCGGAACTCCTCCTGACCGCGGTTCGGACCGCTGAACGCCAGCGTCAGCCCCGACTCCGCGATCTGCAGCGCGTAGCGCGCGCGGAAGCGCAGATCGCGGTCGTCGGTCAGCCCGGCGGCCGCCATGAGCTCGGCCAGCTGCCCGGCCAGGGCGTCACCGCCCTGCGCGCGCTCGCCGTGCAGCCCGAGGTCGATCACATCGCCGAAGCGCACCGAGCGGAAGCCCGGCACCTCGGCGAAGCGCCGCTCGAGCAGCTCGAGCAGCGCGTCGAAGACCGCCGACCAGAGCTTCGGCGCGCCGTCGGCGAAGCGCTCGCCCAGCTCGGCCTGGAACGACGCGAGGTTGCGACGCCCCAGCGCCTGCAGCACGGCCAGGCGATCCGGGAAGTACCGGTACACCGTGCCGATCGACGCCCCCGCGCGCTCGGCGATCATGGCCGTCGTCAGACGCTCGTACCCGACCTCGTCGAGCACCCCCGCCGTCGCGTCCAGCAAGGCCGCGAGCCGGGCGGCGCTGCGCGCCTGGACCGGCTCGTTCCTCAACGTACTTGCAACCCCCGAGATCCCCGTTTCAAGACCCGGTACCACGTCGCTCCTTCTGCTGGACGATTAGTTCGAAGTTCACACTACATGCGACCCCGTTCTGGGGCACACCCCGTTCGGGGCTCACAAGGCCGCGTGCCACAATGGCCGCGATGACTCCTTCGAGCCGGACCCGAGGTCCCGCGGCGCCCATCCTGCATCGGGCGGCGCGCATCGAGGACCGCATTCACGGCTGGCGCGAAGCCTGGGCTCGCCGCGGCGGCAAGCTGCCCGTGGTGGTCCCCTACACCGGTTACGGCGACGGCACCGGGGTGCGCGTGCTCTGCCGAGTGCTGCTCGCCAGGCCGCAGCGGCACCAGCGGCCCGCCCCCTCCTCCATCCGCGGCTGGCGCAGCTTCACGAGCGTGCCGGTGGCCGGCGCGGAGGTCGTCGTGCGCGTCGGCGAGGTCGAGCACCGGCTCGCCGCCGACCGCGGCGGCGTGGTCGATGCGGTCGTCGCCGTGGAGCTCGAGCCCGGCTGGCGCGAGATCACGCTCTCCAGCGAGGGCTCCGAGCCCGTCACGGCCCGCATCTTCGTCGTCGACCCGGCCACACGCTTCGGCATCGTCAGCGACATCGACGACACGGTCATGGTCACCGCGCTGCCGCGCCCCTTCCTCGCCGCGTGGAACACCTTCGTGCTCGACGAGCACGCTCGGCGCCCCGTGCCGGGCATCAACGTGCTCTACGACCGGCTGCAGCAGGCGCACCCGGGCGCGCCGATCATCTACCTCTCCACCGGCGCCTGGAACGTGGCGCCGACGCTCGACCGCTTCCTGAGCCGGCACCTCTACCCGGCGGGGCCGCTGCTGCTCACCGACTGGGGCCCCACGACCGACCGCTGGTTCCGCAGCGGCCAGGAGCACAAGCGCGAGAACCTCGCGCGGCTCGCCCGCGAGTTCCCGAACGTGCGCTGGCTGCTGGTCGGCGACGACGGGCAGCACGACCCCGGGCTCTACGGTGACTTCGCCGAGCAGCACCCCGAGAACGTGGCCGCCGTCGCGATCCGCACCCTCTCCGTCGGCGAGGCGGTCTGGGCGGGCGGGCGGGCCAGGCCCGACGAGCACGACGACGGGGTCGCCTGGCTCTCCGCGCCCGACGGCGCCGGCCTCGCCGAGCAGCTCGTCGACATCGAGCTGCTCGACCGGCGCGACGCCGTCTGAGCCGCCACGGCGGCCGCCCGAGCGGATGAGAGTGCTCTCATCCGCGCCGTCGGGGAACCCCGGCGCCGGGATACTGAGACGATGTCCGACGAGCCCGCACCCCGCCGGCGGTCCCGCCGCGCCTCGGTGCGGGTGCGCATCCTCGCCACGATCCTCGTCGTCACCGCGTTCGGCATGGCGATCGCGAGCGGCACGGCCTTCCTCGTGCAGCGGGAGGTCGAGCTGCAGGAGGTCGACGACCACCTGCGCGCCACGGCGCTGCGCGTGGAGGCCGCCGTCAGCGGCGTGCCGGCCTCCGACGCCGCGGGCGACGCGCCCGCCGAGCCGCTGCCCGCGGTCGCGACCACCGTCGAGCTGCTCGAGGTCATCATGAGCCGCATCCCGCCGCTGCAGCACGAGGGCTCCATCGCGCTCGTCGACGAGGTGATCCGCTGGTCCCCGCCCACGACGCCCGAGGTCGACCTGAGCCGCGACGAGCCGATGCTCGCGAGGATGGTCGCCGAGGCCGAGGCCGACGGGGCCGTCATCGGGACGGTCGTGTCGGAGGAGCTGGGCTCGCTGCGCTACCTCGCCATGCAGGTCGGTGTGGAGGGCGATCCCGCCGTCGGGCTCTACGTGACCGCGGTCGACCTCGACTCCGAGCTCAACGACGTCAACACGGCGTTCGCCATCTACGCGCTCATCTCGATCGGCGCCCTCGCGGTCATCGGCCTGGTCGGCTGGTTCGTCTCGGGCCGGCTGCTGCGACCCATCCGGCAGCTCGAGCGCACCGCAGCGCGCATCACCGGTAGCGACCTCGGCGAGCGGATACCCGTGGTCGGCAACGACGACATCTCCGGCCTCACCCGCACGATGAACGGCATGTTCGACCGCATCGACGGAGCGATGACCGGGCAGCGGCAGCTGCTCGACGACGTGCGGCACGAGCTGCGCACCCCGATCACGATCGTGCAGGGCCACCTCGAGCTGCTCGACCCCGACCAGCCCGACGACGTGCGCGCCACCCGCGACCTCGCGCTCGACGAGCTGGAGCGGATGGCCCGGCTCGTCAAGGACATCGAGGCCCTCGCCCGCGCCGGCGGCGACGATCTCGCGAGGCTCGAGCCGGTCGACCTCGACGAGCTGAGCGCGCAGGTCTTCGCCAAGGTCTCGGTCGTACCCGGCCGGCGCTGGGCGCTGCAGGAGCGCGCAGCCGGCACGGCGATGATCGACCCCGGCCGGATCACGCAGGCGTGGCTGCAGCTGGCCGACAACGCGGTCAAGTACTCGGACGACGGCAGCGCCGTCACGCTCGGCTCGCGCACCGTCGCGGGCATGCTGCACTGCTGGGTGCAGGACGAGGGCCACGGCATCCCGCCGGAGGCCCGCGAGCGCATCTTCGAGCGCTTCGGCCGGGTGGACACCGGCCGCGGCGTCGGCGGCTCGGGGCTCGGTCTGCCCATCGTGGCGGCCATCGCGGCCTCGCACGGCGGCCGCGTCGAGCTCGAGAGCGTGCCCGGGCTGGGCTCGCGCTTCACGATCGTGGTGCCGCTGCGCGCGGGCGCCGAGGAGGGTACGGACGGATGACGAGCATCCTCATCGCCGAGGACGAGACGCGCATCGCCGCGTTCGTCGAGAAGGGGCTGCGCGCGGAGGGCTACTCGACCCGCGTGGTCGGGCACGGGCTCGAGGCGCTCGAGCTGGCGCGCACCGAGTCCTTCGACCTGCTGCTGCTCGACGTCGGGCTGCCCGGCATCGACGGCTTCGAGGTGCTGCGGCGGCTGCGCGCCGAGGGCAGCGAGCTCGTGGTCATCATGCTCACGGCCCGCGACTCCGCCGCCGACACGGTCGCCGGGCTGGACGGCGGTGCGGCCGACTACGTGGCCAAGCCGTTCCGCTTCGACGAGCTGCTGGCCCGCATCCGCTCGCGCCTGCGCGACGCCGGCGGGCGCGGCGAGACCGCGCTCGAGCACGGCGGTCTGAGCCTCGACCTGCGCACGCGGCGGGCCACCATCGCCGGTCGCAGCGTCGACCTGTCGGCACGCGAGTTCGCGCTCGCCGAGGAGTTCCTGCGCCACCCCGAGCAGGTGCTCAGCCGCGAGCAGCTGCTCAGCCGGGTGTGGGGCTACGACTTCGACCCGGGATCGAACGTGGTCGACGTCTACGTGCGCTACCTGCGCGGCAAGCTCGGCAGCGAGCGGATCGAGACCGTGCGCGGCATGGGGTACCGGCTGCGCTGAGCGCCCGGCCGGGTCGTGCGCCCCGGACAGCACGAACGCCCCACCCGACGGAGGGGGGATGCCGTCGGATGGGGCGTTCGGCCGGCCGCGCTCAGTCGGCGCTGGCCGCGGAGGCCGCCGAGGCGGCGGAGACGGGGCTGTTCGCCGAGACGTGCTGCGGCGCGGGGGCGGGCGCCGGCTGGGCCGGCGCAGGAGCGGGGGCCGGCGCCGGCGGAGCCGGAGCGGGCTCGACGACGGAGACCACGGAGGGCACCTGCGGCGCCGCCGGGTCGGTGCTCTGCGTCGGGGTCGGCGAGGGCGCGGGGCTGCTGGCGCTCGAGGGGCGGTCGTCCGCGGCCGGCGAGCTGACACCGGCGGGCTGCACCCCCTCGAGGTCGAGGCGCTGGCCGGGCACGTCGTCGAAGCGCAGCGTGCTGGCCGTCGCGACGGCGCCGGTGCCGAAGATGCCGAGTCCGAGCACCGAGGCGCTGCCGACGGCGATCCACTGCTTCCTGTTCATGCGGGTTCTCCTGACGAGGTTCGGGTCGTGGGGCCGGTGCCCCGTTCGATCCCCATCGTCACGGCGCGAGGTGAGCGGCGGAGGAGACGGGGATGAGAGGGCTCTCATCCACGCGCAGCGCGCCCTCCGCGTCCTCGATGAGCGCGAGCGCCCGCTCGTCGCCGTCGGCCCCGCCGAGCGCGGCGCTCAGCGCGTGCGCGAGGAGGTTGGCGGCGAGCACCGGGGCGAGCCCGCGCGGATCGCGCTCACGGGCGAGGATCGCCTCGCCCAGCCGCTCGGCCGACGCCGCCTCCTCACGACCGTGGTCGCGGTGCCAGTGCGCCAGCACCGCGAGGTGGGCCAGGAGGCCGCCGGTGTCGCTGCGCGGGTCGCCGAGGCCGGCGGTGTCGATGTCGATGAGCCCGACGATGCGATCGGGGTGGTCCTGGTCGACGAGCACCTGGTCGAGGTGCAGGTCGCGGTGCACCGTCGTGGGCGCGGGCTCGGGATGCCGGGCGAGCGAGCGCTCGAGCCGGGCGAACACCGCCGCCACGCGCTCGGCGCGGGCCGGCAGCGCCTCGCAGAGCGCGTCGCGGTACCAGTCGCGGCGCTCGACCGCGCCGGGGCGGGCCGCCTCGGCCCAGGTCACCCGCTCCACGAGGCGGCGCAGGCCGTCGAGCTCGTCGAGGAAGGCGTCGCTGCCGCACACCTGCGCGATGCGGCTCGCCGCGGGCGCCCCGGGCAGGGCCTCCAGCAGCAGCAGCCCGTCACGGCTCCAGGCGAGCACGCGGGGCACGGGCACCTCGGCGTCGAGGAACGCCTCGTGCAGCGCCGCGATGTGCGAGGCCAGCTCGGGCTGCACGATCTTGAGGTAGCCGCGGTCGCGTCCGCCCTCGGTCACCTTGACGACGGCCCGCTTGCCCGGGCGGTACGAGAGCACCTCGAGCGCGGGGGTGCCCGCCAGCGGTGCGCCGAGCCGGGCCAGCAGCACGGCGGCGGCCTCGGGCACGGTGGCCGCGGGCAGCGCGGGCAGGTACGGATCCTGCGGGTAGACCCAGGCGCGCACCGGCCGTCCGCCCTCCGGGCGATGCAGCACGCGCACGCGCTCCGTGTCGACCGGCCGGTCGCCGGTGTCGAGGAAGACCAGCGCGCTCTCGGAGCCGCCGGCGTCGAGGTCGAGATCGACGTCGAAGCCCATCAGCCGCCCGCCGCCCGAGGCCTCGACGCGGTTGAGCCGCCACTCGCGCAGCGTGCGTCCGCTGCCGGCGAGGGCCGCCTCGAGGGCGGATCGGGGATGCGCGAGGAGCGCCGCATCGCTGTCCATCCGCTCAGTCAACACCAGGGCGCCCGTGCGGGCGATGAGAGTGTCCTCATCCGGCGGGTCGCGGCGCTCCCCTCGCACTGGGGACGGCATCCGGCGCGGCGGGGATGGGTGCCGCAGGGCCCGCACTGGTAGATTGCGGGGAGCTTACCCGAGCCGCATCCCACCCCGGATGCCGTCGTGTTCCCCGACACGACGCACACCGATGCCGTGAGTCCCCGCTCCGCATCGGTCGCAGCACCCGCGCGTCCACCCGGCCGCGCACCGTTCCAAACCCGAAACGGAACACCCATGAAGCGACTCAGCATCGCCCTGCCCGCCGCAGCCCTCGCGCTGCTCGGCGGCCTGGCCCTCGCCAACACCGCCATCGCCGCCCCGGCCGAGCAGCCGGCCGCGCCCGTCGCCGAGCACTCGCTCGTCTCGGACGGCACGACGAACGACGGCCAGCTGCCCACGCTCCCCCTCGAGGACTGAACCGGCCGATGCGCCTCAGCCCTCGAGCGAGGCGCGCAGCAGCAGCACTCTGAGCACCGCGAGGTCGAGCGCGGCGGGATCGATCCTGCCCCCGACCTCCTCCGTCGCGGCGCCCACGAGCGCCTCCACGTCGACGCCCGCCGCAGCCGGATCGGCCGGCATCGCGTAGAGCAGCAGCCCCGCGCCGGCCGCCAGAGCCCGCACGGCGTTCTCCGCGGGGTCGGCGAACTCCGCCTCGCCGCTCGCCTGCAGCATGAGCAGGTCGTCCGTGACGATGAGCCCCGTGAAGCCGAGCTCCTCGCGCAGCAGGTCGTGCCAGACCGGCGAGAGGCTCGCCGGCGCCGCGTCCACGGCGGGGAAGCGCAGGTGGCCGGTCATGACCGCCTCCGCGCCGGCGTCCACGCCCGCGGCGAACGGCAGAGCCGCATCCGCTCGCCAGCCCTCCAGGTCGAGCGACGAGCTCGGCACGCTCACGTGCGAGTCGCCGGGCACCGCGCCGTGGCCCGGGAAGTGCTTGAGGGTGCTGAGCACCGTGCCGTGCTCGCCCTCGACCGCCGCCGCGACCAGGGGCGCCGCCTGCCCGCCGCTGTCGCCGAGCACGCGCGAGCGGATGAAGGAGGCCTCGTCGCCCGTCGCATCCGCCACGACGCCGAAGTTGAGGTCCACCCCGGCCGCCGCGAGCGCCTCGGCGCGCGCCGTCGACGAGGCGAGCACGGCCTCGGGCGCTCCCCCGCGCAGCTCTGCCGGTGCTCGGCCCGGATCGGGACGCAGCCGCGCGACCGGGCCGCCCTCCTGGTCGATCGCCACGATGGGCGGCAGGCCGTCGGCCGGGCGGATGCGCTCGGTCAGCTCGGCGAGCCCCTCCGCGCCGCCCTCGGGCATGTTGTCGCCCATGAGCATGACGCCGGCGAGCCCCTGCGCGTCGACGGCCGCGGTGATCGCCGCGGGATCGGTGCCGGGCACGTGGAAGAGCAGCAGCGAGCGCACCTTCTGCTCGGTGCTCATCGCCGCGAGCCGGCCCGCGGCGTCGAGCGCGAGGGCGTCGTCGGGCAGACCGAGCCGGCGATCCGCCTCGAGCGGCACCGCGGAGGCCGCGGGCGCGGGCGCCGCGGCGCCCGCCGGGCCGGTCGCCGCGAGCAGCGCCGCCGCCGCGACGAGCGCTGCGGCGGGCCGGATCACAGCCGTCCCAGCGCCGTCAGCCGCACGACGGCGACGCCCTGCTCGTCGGAGGCGGCGAGGTCGACCTCGGCGCTGAAGCCCCAGTCGCGATCGCCGGCCGGATCGTCGATCACCTGGCGCGCCGTCCAGCGGTCGCGGCCCTCCTCGAGCAGCAGCAGCCCGGGCCCGCGGGCGGCGGGGCCGTCCGGCACCGGCGCGTCGTACTCGGCCTCGTAGCCGTCGAGGAAGTCGTTCCAGGCGTCCGCGCCGAAGCCCTCCGGGCCGTCGAGGGCGCCGAGCGCCTGCACGTCGTCGCGAGCGAGCAGGATCACGCGGCGGAAGAGCTCGTTGCGCACGAGCACGCGGAAGGCGCGCACGTTGCCGGTGACGCCGCGGGGCGTCGGCGGCACCGCCTCCGCTCGCTCGGGGCCGGTCTCGCCGGGGTTAGCCAGCTGCTCCCACTCGTCGAGCAGACTCGAGTCGACCTGGCGCACGAGCTCGCCGAGCCAGTCGATCAGCTCGTGCAGCGGCTCGGTCTTCGCGTCCTCGGGGATCGTCTGGCGCATCGTGCGGTACGCGTCGGTGAGGTAGCGCAGCACGAGCCCCTCGGACCGCGCGAGCTGGTAGTACTGCACGTACTGCGAGAAGTTCATGGCGCGCTCGACCATGTCGCGCACGATGCTCTTGGGACCGATCGCGTAGTCGCCCACCCACGGCTGCACCGCCTTGAACTCCTCGTAGGCCGCGGTCAGCAGCTCCTCGAGGGGCTTGGGGTAGGTCACCTCGTCGAGCAGCGCCATGCGCTCCTCGTACTCGATGCCCTCCGACTTCATCGCAGCGACGGCCTCGCCGCGGGCCTTGAACTCCTGCTGGCTGAGGATCGCGCGCGGGTCGTCGAGCGTCGCCTCGACGATCGAGACCATGTCGAGCGCGTAGGTCGGGCTCTCCGGGTCGAGCAGCTCGAAGGCCGCGTACGCCAACGGCGAGAGGGGCTGGTTGAGCGCGAAGTTCGGCTGCAGGTCGACGGTGAGCCGGATGAGCGTGCCGCCTGCGCCGTCGGGCACCTGCTCCACGACGCCCGCGGCCCGCAGCGAGCGGTACAGCTCGATCGCGCGCCGGGCGAGCGCCAGCTGGCGCTTCCGCGGCTCGTGGTTGCCCTCGACGATCGTGCGCACGTTCGCCACGACGTCGCCGCCGCGGGCGATGACGTTGAGCAGCATCGCGTGGCTGATGGTCATGCGGCTGGTGAGCGCCTCGGGCTCGGCGCCCTGCAGCTTCTCGAAGGTCGCCTCGCTCCACGAGACGAAGCCCTCGGGGGCCTTCTTGCGCTGCACCCGCTTGAGCTTCTTCGGGTCGTCGCCCGCCTTGGCGACGAGCCGCGCGTTCTCGACCTCGTGGTCCGGCGCCTGCGCGACGACGGTGCCCGCGGTGTCGAAGCCGGCGCGCCCCGCGCGCCCGGCGATCTGGTGGAACTCGCGGGCGTTCAGGCGGCGCATCCGCTGCCCGTCGAACTTCGTCAGCGCCGTGAAGAGCACGGTGCGGATGGGCACGTTGATGCCGACCCCGAGGGTGTCGGTGCCGCAGATGACCCGCAGCAGGCCCTGCTGCGCGAGCTGCTCGACGAGCCGGCGGTACTTGGGCAGCATGCCCGCGTGGTGCACGCCGATGCCGGCGCGGATGAGCTTGCTCAGGATCTGCCCGAAGCCCGGACCGAAGCGGAATCCGGCGATCGCCTCGGCGATGCGGTCGCGCTGCTCCCGCGTGGCGACCTTGGCGCTCAGCAGCGCCTGCGCTCGCTCGGCGGCGGCGGCCTGGGCGAAGTGCACGACGTAGACCGGCGCCTCGCGGGTCTCGAGCAGCTCCTCGACGGTTTCGTGCACGGGCGTCAGCGCCCAGCGGAAGTGCAGCGGCACCGGTCGGTCGACGCCCGTGACGAGGGTGACGCCGCGGCCGGTGCGGCGCTCGAGGTCCTCGCGCAGCCAGGTGACGTCGCCGAGGGTGGCCGAGAGCAGCAGGAACTGGCTGCGCTCGAGCACGAGCAGCGGCACCTGCCAGGCCCAGCCGCGCTCGGGCTCGCCGTAGAAGTGGAACTCGTCCATGATCACGAGATCGGCGGGGGCGTCCGGACCCTGGCGCAGGGACAGGTTCGCGAGGATCTCGGCCGTGCAGCAGAGGATCGGCGCGTCGGCGTTCACCGCGCTGTCGCCCGTCATCATGCCGACGTTCTCGGCGCCGAAGAGCTCGACGAGGGCGAAGAACTTCTCGCTCACGAGCGCCTTGATCGGCGCGGTGTAGACGCTGCGGCGGCCCTCGGCGAGCGCCGCGAGGTGCGCCGCGGCGGCGACGAGCGACTTGCCGGTGCCGGTGGGGGTGCTCAGCACCACGTGCTCGCCGCTGACCAGGGCGAGCACCGCCTCCTCCTGCGCCGGGTAGAGCGGCATGCCGCGGCCGGCGCTCCAGGCGATGAACCCGTCGAGCACCGCTTCGGCATCGGCCGCGCCGGCGGCGATGCCGGCGAGCGGTGCGGTCGTCGCGCTCATACGAGCTCCTCGGCGGGGTCGGCGTCGGCGAGCGGATCGAGGAAGCCGAGCGTCACGAGGTCGCGCACCTGCTCCGCGAGCTCGGCGGCGAGCGCCGCCGGCTCGACCTCGAGCAGCGCGGCGATCGCGGCCGCGAGCTGGCCGAGGCTCAGCTCGCCGTCGCTCGCGCCGACGAGGGCGGCCAGGCCGGTGCCGGCCTCGATCGAGCGGGCGAACCCGCCGCCCTGGCGCAGCAGCAGCACGGTCGGGTCGCTCTCGCCCGGCCAGTAGTGCCGCTCCTCCGTCACGTCGACGGCGCGGGCGAAGCGGATGCGCAGCAGCGCCGCGTCGTCGAGCCCGGCGATCGTCGCGCGGGCGGCGAGGCGCGCGTGCAGGTGCTCGCCGAGTCCTGCGGGGTTGTCGCCGAGGGCGGCCGTGAGGCGCTCGATGCGCTCGAGCGAGGGGTCGGCGGTGAGCAGCACGTAGCCGAAGCCCACGCCGAGCACGCCGCGCGCCTCGAAGTCGTCGAGCCAGGCGTCGAGCAGCCCGTCGAAGTCGGCCGTACCGGGACGGGTGCCGCCGTCGCGGATCCAGGTCTCGGCGTAGCTCGCCGGGTCCTGCCGCTCGCGCTCGACGATCCAGTGGCCGAGACCGGCCTCGCGGGCCCAGCCCGCGGCGCGCTCGAGGCCGTCGGCGCCCCAGCGGTGCTCCCAGTTGCCGAGCAGCTGGGCGACGCCGCCCGGGGCGAGCACGTCGGCGATGCCGCGCACGACCTCCTCCACGAGGCCGTCGCCGACCCGCCCGCCGTCGCGGTACTCGTAGGCGGGCACGCCGGCGACGCGCGGGGTGATGACGAAGGGAGGGTTGGAGACGATCAGGTCGAAGCGCTCCCCCGCGACGGGCTCCAGCAGGTCTCCGTGCCGGAACTCGACGGTCGTGACCTCGTTGAGCCGGGCGTTGAGCTCGGCGAGGCGCAGCGCGCGCCGCGAGATGTCGGTGGCGACGACCCGGTCCGCGTGACGGGCCGCGTGCAGCGCCTGGATGCCGCTGCCCGTGCCGAGGTCGAGCGCCGATCCGAAGCGCGCACCGTCCGGGCGGGCCGGCGGGATCAGTCCGCTCAGGGTGAGGGAGGCGCCGCCGATGCCGAGCACGTGGTCCTCGGGCAGGGCACCGCCGCGCATCCGCTCGCCGAGATCGGAGAGCAGCCACCAGTGGCCCTCGCCGTGCCGGTCGCGGAAGGCGTAGGGCTGCAGGTCGAGGGCGGGCGCGACGACCTCGCCGTCGCGGCGCAGCAGGCCGAGCTCCTCGGCCCCGTCGAGGCCGAGCGCCGGCAGCGCGGCGGCAGCGTCGGCGACGGGCACGGCGTCGCCGAGCAGGAAGAGCGCGGCGAGCGTCGCGCGCGGCGACCGCTCAAGGCGGGCGAGCGCACGGCGGGCGGCGTTCACGTGGCCGCGGCGCAGCGCCTCGGCGGCGTCGTCGGACCAGAGCCCGTCGAGGAGCGCCACCGTGAAGCCGGCGTCGGTGAGGTCGGAGCGGAGGCGGTCGATCGGCGCGGAGGGCATCCCCGCCATTCAACCGCATCCGCTCGCCTCCGCCCTGACCGTCGCCGCGGTCCGCCCGCCGCTACGATGACCGGGATGGACGATCCCCTGCTCGTGGCCGCGCTCGTCACCGAGGTGCTCGGCTGGGTGGGCGGGGCGATCGGCGTGCTCCTGCTGCTCACCGGCGTGCTGCTCGGCGGCGCGCTGAGCCGCTGGGCCACCGCCGACGGGGTCGTGATCGAGGCCGAGGGCCACGACGCCGAGGCGCACGGCCCGATGCTGCGCTGGCTCGACGAGGACGGCGAGATCCGCGACGACCACGACCCGCACGGCGCCCACGGCTCGCTCGAGCCCGGCGACGCGGTGACGGTGCACTACCGGCCGGCCCGACCCGAGCGCGGGCGGCTCGAGCATCCGCGGGTGCTGTGGCGCCCGATGCGACGCCTCGGCGTCGTCGTGCTGCTGTTCGGCGTGCTGAGCTCGATCGTCTCCTTCGCCCTCGGCCTCGGCTGAGCCGGGCCCCCAGCGATCCGCGAGCGACCGCGTCGTAAGCTTCGGCCAGGTCGCGCCGCCCGCCGACCGGCCCCCTCCCGAGAGAGTCCGCCCGCATGCTCCGTCGCCCCGCCGCCGTCCTGCTCGCACTGCTCGCCGTCGGCGCGCTGAGCGCCTGCACCGACGGCGCACCCGCGCCGAGCACCTCGGCGAGCGCACCGACCGCGGAGGTCATCGAGCCGGGCAGCCGCGAGCCCGTGGGCGCCGTCGCGATCGAGGGCGGGATCGACGACGAGACCCTCGAGCACACGATCACGGCGACCCGCATCGTGCGCGACGCCGTCGTCCCCGGCGCCGAGGACCTCGCGCAGGGCGGCGAGATCGTGCTCGTCGAGCTGAGCCTGACCGGCGGCGCGGTGTACCGCACCTCGGTCACCCCGGCGATGCTCTCCTTCGCCAACCCGCCCGCCGCGAGCGGCGTCGAGGACCCTGACGACCTCTCCGCTCCCATCGGCGTGCAGCTGCCCGAGGCGGATGCGGCGATGGTCGCCGCCGGCTACGTCGTGCTGCCCGCAGCCGGCGCCGGGGTGGACGAGACGGTCACCGGCTGGACCGCTTTCCGCATCGCGGCCGTCGAGAGCGCCGAGGGCGCGACCGCCGAGCCCACCGAGCCGGTCGCCGCCGTGCTGCGCTACACCCGCCCGCCCCTGCTCGGCGTCGACGACAACCCGATCGAGGCCGAGGCCTGGGAGGTCGCGCTGACCGAGCCCGGCGCCGCCGAGTAGCCGCTCATCGAGCGTCGCTCGCGCGGCGCCGCGGGTTCTCGATGCCGATCGCCGAGACGATCGCGCCGAGGAGCAGCAGCACCGCGGTCGCCGCGGTCGCGCGCCGGAAGCCCTCCCCGTCGAAGACCGCCGCCCCGGTGATCACGCCGAGCAGCGCCACGGTGATCAGCCCCGCGACGCGGGCCACCGCGTTGTTGACGGCCGAGACGATGCCCGAGCGCCCGGCCGGCGCGCCGCCGAGCACGGCCGCGGTGAGCGGCGTGACCGTCAGCCCGAGCCCGACGCCGAAGAGCACGATGCCCGGCAGTAGGCCGAGCCAGTAGTCGGGGCGCTCCCCCGCGCCGGTCATGAGCAGGAACCCGACCGCGGCGATCGCCGGGCCGCCGGCCATGAACCAGCGCGGTCCGAAGCGGCCGTGCAGGCGACCGGCGATCGGCGCCAGGGCGATGCTGAGCACGGTGACCGGCAGCGTCGCGAGCCCCGCGGCCGTCGCGGACCAGCCGCCCACCTCCTGCAGGTAGAGCGCCACGACGAGCGTGCCGATGCCGAGCGCGCCGTAGACGAAGAGGGTCGCCAGGTTGCCGAAGGCGACGTTGCGGCTGCGGAACAGCTCCAGCGGCACCATCGGCTGCGCCGCGGTCGCCTGGCGCACGACGAAGCCGATCAGCGCGAGCACCCCGCCGATCAGCGGGATCAGCACGAGCGGATGCGTCCAGCCCAGCGAGCCCTGCTCGATGAGCGCCACGACGGTGCCGGCCAGGCCGACCGCGCCGAGCACCGCGCCGGGCCAGTCGAGGCGGGCGCCGGGCATCCGCTCGTCCCCGTCGCTGTCCGTTCGACGCAGCCGCGCCAGGGCGAGCAGGGTCGCGGCGACCGGCAGCAGGTTGATCGCGAAGGCCCAGCGCCACGAGCCCAGGTCGACGAAGAGGCCGCCGAGCAGCGGGCCCGCGATGAAGGCGCCGCTGGTCCAGGCCGTCCAGCGGCCGATGGCCACCGCCTGCGCCGGGCCGGAGAAGGTCTGCGTGATGAGGGCCAGGGAGCTCGGCACGAGCAGCGCGCCGGCGACGCCCTGCAGCACCCGCCCGGCGACGAGCAGCTCGATCGTGGGCGCGAGCGCGATGAGCGCGCTGGCCGCGCCGAAGCCCCAGAGCCCCAGCGCCAGCACGCGACGGCGGCCGAGCAGATCGCTGAGCGAGCCGGCCAGCAGGATGAGTGCGCTGAGGCTGAGCAGGTACCCGTCGATGACCCACTGCTGCGCCGCGAGCCCGCCGCCGAGCTCCTCGCGGATGGCCGGCAGCGCGACCGTGACGACGCTGCCGTCGAGGAACGCGACGAAGGAGCCGAGCACGGCGATGACGAGCACGAGGCGCTGCGCAGGTGTCACGAGGGCCACGCTACGCCCGCGACGCGCCGACCCGTGGAGTCATCGAAGCGCGAAACCCTTGCGTCGCGACGCCGAAGCGCTAGGCTGAGCCCACCGAGCCCGGTCTCGGGGAGCCGTGTGATCGTGCAGTTCACGGGGGATCTCCGCGTGACCGGTTCCGCATTCAAGGCGGGGTCCATCGCACAGGGACCCCACGAGGACTTCTCTCCAGCAGCCGACGTTTTCCCTCCGCCCTGGCCCCTCCGTGCTGCGCCGCGATCATCGCAGGCGCCCGAGCCGCCGGTCGGCACACAGTTCAGACCTACCCGAATCAATATCCACGCCCGCTCATCGCGGGCGTACACGACAGTAAGGAACACAGCATGACCACCGGAATCGTCAAGTGGTTCAACGCCGAAAAGGGCTTCGGATTCATCGCTCCGGACGACGGCGGCGCCGACGTCTTCGCCCACTACTCGGCCATCGACTCGCGCGGCTACCGCTCGCTCGAGGAGAACCAGAAGGTCGAGTTCGACATCAACCAGGGCCCGAAGGGCCCGCAGGCGGAGAACATCCGCCCGCTCTGATCCTTCGGACGGGTTGATCGGATCGATCACCACGAAAGGCCCTGCCGGGCGGACCGCGACGTCCACCCGGCGGGGCCTTTCGGCGTTCCGGGGAATCCGGCGCTCCGCCGACGCGTTGGCCCTCACCATGACCTCGCTCTTCGATCCCATCCGCCTGCGCGGCCTCGACCTCGCGAACCGCCTGTGGGCGCCGCCCATGTGCCAGTACTCGGCGGGGCCGGACGGCGTGCCGACCGACTGGCACCTCGTGCACCTCGGCGGTCTCGCCGCCGGCGGCGCGGGGCTCGTGATCGCCGAGGCGGCCGGCGTCTCGCCGGAGGGCCGCATCTCCCCCGCCGACGTGGGCCTCTGGAGCGCCGAGCAGGTCACCGCCTGGCGGCGGATCACCGCCTTCGTGCACGGGCAGGGCGGCGCGATCGCCGTGCAGCTCTCGCACGCCGGCCGCAAGGGGTCGACGCAGCCGCCGCACCTGGGCCGCGACAGCGTCGCCGCCGAGGACGGCGGCTGGACGACCGTGGCCCCCTCCAACCTCGCATTCGGCCGCTACGCGGCGCCGGACGCGCTCGACGAGGCGGGCATCCGCTCGGTGATCGACGACTTCGCGGCGGCCGCCCGCAACGCCGTCGGGGCCGGATTCGACGCCGTCGAGGTGCACGCCGCCCACGGTTACCTGCTGCACCAGTTCCTGTCGCCGCTGTCGAACCACCGCCAGGACGGATGGGGCGGCTCCTTCGAGGCCCGCACCCGGCTCGTGCTCGAGGTGTTCGACGCCGTGCGGGCGGCCGTGCCCGAGACCATGCCCGTGCTCGTGCGCCTCTCGGCCACCGACTGGGTGGAGGGCGGCTGGGACCTGCCGCAGACCGTGCGTCTCGCGACCCTGCTCGAGCAGCGCGGCGTCGACCTGCTCGACGTGTCGACCGGCGGGCTCGACCCGGCGCAGGCCATCGAGCTCGGCGCCGGCTACCAGGTGCCCTTCGCGCACGCGGTGCGCGAGGCCGTGTCGATCCCCGTGGCCGCGGTCGGGCTCATCGACGAGCCGGCGCAGGCGCAGGCCGTGCTCGACGAGGGCTCGGCCGACGTGGTGCTCATGGGCCGCCAGCTGCTGCGCGAGCCGAGCTTCCCACGGCGGGCCGCCGGCGAGCTCGGCGCCGAGGTCGCCTGGCCGGTGCAGTACCTGCGCGCCCGCCGCTGAGCGGCGCGCGGGCCCCGCGCCCTCAGCCCTGCGGTCCGTCGTCCTTCGCGCCGGCGATGTTCACGAGCCAGTTGATGCCGAAGCGGTCGACGGCCATGCCGAAGGCGTCGCCCCACGGCGCGGTGGCGAGCGGCTCGACCACGGTGCCGCCCTCGACGAGCCTCTCGTAGTAGCCGCTGAGCTCGGCGTGCTCCTCGGCGCCGCCGCTGATCGAGACTGAGATGTTCGAGCCGGGCACGAAGTCCATGCTGTTCGGCACGTCGGCGACCATGAGCGTGAAGCCGCTCGGGGTCTCGAGCTGGCCGTGCATGATCTTCTCGGCCTCGCTCGGGTCCTGGCTCACGCCGAACTCGCCGAAGGTGCTCGAGGTGGTCTCGCCGCCGAAGACCGAGCGGTAGAAGGCCAGCGCCTCCTTCGCCTCGGAACGGAAGTTGAGGTACGGGTTCAATCGCGCGGCCATGTCGGCTCCTTCGTCGAGACGGGTGTCGAGCACGATCATCCTGCCGCCCTCCGACCTCGCACAAGACCCCGCGGGCAGGTCTGCGGTGCGGGCTACGCTGACCGCATGTGCGGGCGCTTCGCGATCAACGACGACATGAACGAGCTGCTCGAGGCCTTCGTCGCCGAGCACGGCATCCAGGCGCTCGCGGACTGGCCCGCGACGTTCAGCATCGCCCCGACCGACGAGATCCCGATCGTGCGCGACCGGCTGCTCGACGACGGACCGCGCCGCGAGATCGCGCTCGCGAGGTGGGGGCTGCGCACGGCCTGGATGCGCGGCCCCGCGCGTCCGCTCATCAACGCCCGCCTCGAGACCGCGGCCGAGAAGCCGACCTTCCGCAGGGCCTTCGCCGAGCGCCGCTGCGTCGTGCCGATGAGCGGCTACTTCGAATGGCTGGAGGAGGACGGCGGCAAGCAGCCCTACTGGGTGCACGGCGACGGCCTGCTGGCCGCGGCGGCGATCGCCGAGCCGGTGCGGCGCGAGGACGGCGAGTGGGAGCTGACGGCTGCCGTCCTCACCTGCGAGGCCGTCGACGGCGCGGGCGCGGTGCACGCGCGCATGCCCGTCTTCCTGACGGCGGATGCGCGCGAGGCCTGGCTCGCACCCGGTCGCCTCGACGACCCGACCGCCATGACCGGGCTCCTCGGCGCCAGCGCGATCGAGGTCGCAGCGGGCATCACGAGCCACGCCGTCGACCGGCGGATCAACCGGGCGGCGGACCGCTCGCTGCGGCACGATCCGAGCGTGCTCGAGCCGATCCGCTGAGTCGTCCTCCACAGACTTGGCATGTCGGTCGGTTCCGGCATACTCTTCCTGCATTCGAACATCCGTTCGAACACCCGACCAGCAGGAGGCCGCCGTGACCACGCTCATCGAACCCGACATCGTCGCCCTCTGGCTCGTGGACGGCGTACCCGTGCGACTCGTCTGGCGCGGCGAGCGCTGGCGCGCGAGCGACGCCCCGACGCGGATCGGCTCGCGCCCCGAGGACCTCTGGCACCCGGCGCTCACCCACCCCGTCGAGGCGTGGACCGGTTGGCGCCTGCAGGCCACGAGCACCCGCGGCGAGACGCTGATGTTCGAGGTGCGCGAAGCCGGCGACGGCGCCTGGCACCTGCTGCGCGCCTTCGACTGAGGCGGTCGGCCGCGGGGTGGAGCGCGAAGGGCCCGCCCCGGTCGGCGTCGACGCGGCGCCCCGGCGGATGAATGGTGGTGAACGCAGAAGAGGGGCCCCGGCGGGGGGGGGGGGGGGGGGGGGGGGGGGGGGGGGGCGCGGGGGGGGGGGCCCCCCGCCCCCCCCCCC
>JASCOA010000047.1 GCA_029959365.1 Microbacteriaceae bacterium PS02343
GGCCCACCCCCCCCCCCGCGCCGCGGCGCCCCACGGCCCGCCCCACCCCCACCCCCGCCCCGCCCGCGCCACGGGGATGCGCGCGGCCGGCTCCGTTCCCCTATCCGCTGCGATGCAACGAGCGGATGAGCGGATGCGTCAGCGGCGCGAGCTGCGCATGCCGCGCGTGTGCGCCAGCTCGGGGTCGGCGGCACGCTCGGCGTACTCCGCCGTGCCGAGCGCGACGAGCGCGACCCGCCCCTCGGCGTCGCTCAGGACGCCCCATCCGTAGCGCTTGGTCAGCGGTGACGAGCGCAGGCAGGGCTGCCCCTTCGCGAAGAACGCCTGCCGCGCCGCGCCTCGCTCGTGCTGCGGGATGCCCTGCCGGTCGGCGTGCACGCCGAAGACCACGTCGTCGGAGGTGTACGCGAACGGCGCCTCGCTGATCATGGCGAACTGCAGCTCGGCGACGGTCGCCGCGGCCTTGCTCGGCGGCGCCTCGGCGGCGGCCACGGGGCAGTCCTCCGCGACCTCGATGAAGGTGCTGCGGTAGTCAGTCGTGTGCATGCGATCAGTGTGACGCGCGGGCCCGCGCCGCACCAGGGTCAGTCGACGCGCCCGATGACCCCGGCGTCGGCCTCGTCGACTCCGTGGTGCTGCGCCGATCCGGCGGCGGACCCCTCGGCCTCGCGGATCTCGTCCGTGAGCCCGCGGAGCGCGGTGCGGAGCGCGCGCTCGGCGTCGAGCCCGTTCGCCTTGGCGCTCGCGACGATCGCGAGCAGCAGCGGGCCGAGCTCGTCCTCGGACTGCACCGGGATCGCCTGCGGCAGCTCCTCGAGCACGCCGGCCTTCTGCGCGCGGCCGAGCAGCTTGTCCGCCAGCAGCAGCGAGGGCATCGCCATGGGGATGCCGTCCAGCACGCTCGTGCGCTCGCTCTTCTCCGCGGCCTTGACGTCGTCCCACAGTGCGACGACCTCCTCCGCGGTGGCGGCCTCGCGCTCGCCGAAGACGTGGGGGTGACGGCCGACCATCTTCAGGCGGCTCGCCTTGGCGACGTCCTGCAGGTCGAAGTCCTCGCCGGAGGTGTGCGCCGCGATGTCGGCGTGGAAGAGCACCTGGTAGAGCACGTCGCCGAGCTCCTCGATGAGGTCCTCCCGGCTGCCCTGCTCGATCGCTTCGACGAGCTCGTGGCTCTCCTCGAGCAGGTACTGCACGAGCGACTCGTGGGTCTGCTCGCCGTCCCAGGCGCAACCGCCGGGGGCGCGCAGCCTGGCGACGGTCTCGATGAGCTGGTCGAGCTCGCTGGGGGTCTCGGTCATGCGGCCTCCTGACGTGGTCCAGCCCAGCCTAGGCGGGCTCCGGTAGGCTGGGATGCGGTGTGCCGGGAAGTCTGGTCGGCGGCCGCGACTCCCCCTCGCGGTCTGAATCCCGAGAAAGGCCTGCCCATGATGGTCGCCCGTCGCGCTGTCCGCGCCATCCACAACGCCTCCGTGCTCCGCTCCGATCGCTTCTCGGCGATGCTCCTGCTCGGCGCCGCAGTGCTCGCGCTCGTGCTCGCGAACCTGCCCTTCGGGCAGGCGGTGCTCGATCTCAAGGACGCGCACCTCGCGATACCGCTCCTGGGCCTCGATCTCTCGGTCGGCCACTGGATCCAGGACGGACTGCTCGCGGTCTTCTTCTTCGTCGTCGCGGTCGAGCTCAAGCACGAGCTGACCGTCGGCCAGCTCTCGAGCTTCGGCAAGGCCGTGGTGCCGGCCATCGGCGCCATCGGCGGCGTCGCCGTGCCCGCGCTCGTCTACCTCGCCATCGCCGGGTCGACCGCGCCGCAGGGCTGGCCCATCCCGACCGCGACCGACATCGCGTTCGCGCTCGGAGTCTTCGCCGTCTTCGGCAAGGGGCTGCCGAGCACGCTGCGCATCTACCTGCTGGCGCTGGCGGTGCTCGACGACCTCGTGGCGATCATCATCATCGCGCTGTTCTTCACCACCGACGTCAACATCGGCGCGCTGGCGCTCGGCGCCGCCGCGATCGCCGCCTTCGGCGTGCTGAGCGCGGTCTTGGCCAAGCTGTCGGGCGCACCGAAGTTCGCGGTCGGCGCGCTCATGCTGCTGATCGCGCTGGCCGCCTGGTTCTTCGTGCACGAGTCCGGCGTGCACGCCACGATCGCGGGCGTCGGCCTCGGCCTCGTCATGGTGCGCAGCGTGGGCCACACGGCCGCCGACGTGATCCAGCCGTACTCCAACGCCATCGTGCTGCCGCTGTTCGCGCTGAGCGCCGCCATGGTCGCGATCCCGCAGGTCGCACCGAGCGAGCTGGTGCCGGCGTTCTGGGGCATCGCGATCGCCCTGCCCCTCGGCAAGATCCTGGGCATCACCCTGTTCGGCACGATCGCCTACCTCGTCGTGCGCCGCAGGGGCATGGCCGCCCTGCACGGCATGGACCTCGTCACGGTGGCCGCCGTGGCCGGGATCGGGTTCACGGTCTCGCTGCTCATGAACGAGCTCGCGTTCGCGCAATCCCAGCTCATCGTCGCGGAGGGGACCCTGGCGGTGCTGCTCGGATCGGCGGTCGCCATCGTGATCGGCGGATCGCTGGTCGCGCTGCGGTCGCGCTACTACCGCGCGCACGCCTCGGAGGACGAGCACCAGGACGTCGAGGAGCAGCTGCCCTCCGAGCGCTGAGCCCGGTGCCGGACGGCATCCTCGCGGTGCCGCCCGGTGAGCGGCATCAGGCCGGGGCGGCGGCCGGCTGGGCCGGCGTCAGCGCCGTGAGCAGCGCCTCCGTCCACGCGATCAGCTCGCCGTCGCTCACCGGCACGCCGTGCGTGGCGGCCGGCAGCGGCACGCTGAGGCTGCGGGTCTGGTTGAACAGGCGCGAGCCCGGGTAGAGGCGCTGCATGCGCACCTGCAGCGAGTCCGGCAGGTCGATCGGCGCGAGGCGCAGGTTGCCGCCCATCGCGACGACCTCGCCGAGGCCGAGCTTCTGGGCCGCGCGGCGCAGTCGCGAGATCGCGATGAGGTGCTCCACCGGCTCGGGCGGGGCGCCGTAGCGGTCGCCGAGCTCCTCGAGCACGGCGTCGATCGCGTCGTCGGGCGAGTTCGGCCCGCTCGCCGCCGAGAGCTTCTGGTAGGCCTCGAGGCGCAGCCGCTCGCTGTCGACGTAGTCCTCGGGGATGCGCGCGTCGACGGGCAGCTCGAGCCGCAGCTCGGTCTGACCCTCGGCGACCTCGCCGCGGAAGGTGCTGACGGCCTCGCCGATCATGCGCAGGTAGAGGTCGAAGCCGACGCCCGCGATATGACCGGACTGCTCGCCGCCGAGCAGGTTGCCGGCGCCGCGGATCTCGAGGTCCTTGAGCGCGATCTGCATGCCGCCGCCGAGCTCGTTGTTGGCGGCGATGGTCTGCAAGCGGTCGTGCGCGGTCTCGCTGAGCGGCTTCTCGGCGTCGTAGAGGAAGTAGGCGTAGGCGCGCTCGCGGCCTCGCCCAACGCGGCCGCGCAGCTGGTGCAGCTGGCTGAGCCCGTACTTGTCGGCGCGGTCGATGATCATCGTGTTCGCGTTGGAGACGTCGAGACCGGTCTCGATGATCGTGGTGCTCACCAGCACGTCGAAGCGGCGCTCCCAGAAGTCGACCATGATCTGCTCGAGCGCGGTCTCGCTCAGCTGGCCGTGCGCCACGGCGACGCGCGCCTCGGGCACGAGCTCCGCGATCTGGCTGGCGATGCGGTTGATCGACGAGACGCGGTTGTGCACGAAGAACACCTGGCCCTCGCGCAGCAGCTCGCGGCGGATCGCGGCCTGCACCTGCTTCTCGTGGTACGGCCCGACGAAGGTGAGGATCGGGTGCCGGTCCTCCGGCGGCGTCGCGAGCGTCGACATCTCGCGGATGCCGGTGACCGCCATCTCGAGCGTGCGCGGGATGGGCGTGGCGCTCATCGCGAGGATGTCGACGTTGGTCTTGAGCTTCTTGAGCGCGTCCTTGTGCTCCACGCCGAAGCGCTGCTCCTCGTCGATGATGACGAGGCCCACGTCCTTGAAGATCACCGACTCGCTGAGGATGCGGTGCGTGCCGATGACCATGTCGACCGTGCCGTCGAGCAGACCGGCGATGATCTCCTTCGACTCCTTGGCCGTCTGGAAGCGGCTGAGTCCGCGGATCTTGACGGGGAAGCCCGCGAAGCGCTCGACGAATGTCTCGAGGTGCTGGCGCACGAGCAGCGTGGTGGGCACGAGCATGGCGACCTGCTTGCCGTCCTGGATCGCCTTGAACGCGGCGCGCACGGCCACCTCGGTCTTGCCGTAGCCGACGTCGCCCGAGAGCAGGCGGTCCATCGGGATCGACCGCTCCATGTCGGCCTTGACCTCGTCGATCGTGGTGAGCTGATCCGCGGTCTCGGCGAAGGGGAACGCCTCCTCCAGCTCCCGCTGCCACGGGGTGTCCGGCCCGAAGGCGTGCCCCTTGCTCGCCATGCGCGCGGAGTAGAGCTTCACGAGCTCGACGGCGATGTCGCGCACCGCCTTGCGGGCCTTGCCCTTCGCAGCGGCCCAGTCCGATCCGCCCATCTTCGACAGCTGGGGGGTCTCGCCGCCGACGTAGCGGCTGAGCAGGTCGAGCTGGTCGGTGGGCACGTAGAGCTTGTCGCCGGGGAAGCCGCGCTTGGAGGGCGCGTACTCGAGCACCAGGAACTCGCGCGTCGTCTTGACCGCGTTGCGACCGCCCGAGGAGACCTCGCGCTGCACGAGCTCGAGGAAGCGGCCGATGCCGTGCGTCGTGTGCACGACGTGATCGCCGGTCTTGAGCTGCAGCGGGTCGACGACCGTCTTGCGGCGGTTGGCGAGCTTGCGCACCTGGCGCGAGCCGTAGCCGGCGGTACGACCGAAGAAGTCGCTCTCGCCGAGCACGGCCATCCGGATCTCCGGCAGCTCGAAGCCCTGCTCGAGGCTGCCCTGCACGAGGTGCACGACGCCGGGCTCGGGCTGCTCGGGCAGCGTGTCGACCGGCCGGGCCGCGAGGCCCTGCTCGCCGAGCACGTCGACGGCGCGCTCGATGAGCCCGGTGCCGCGCAGGGCGACGACGAGCGACCAGCCCTCGGCGGCGCGCGCCGCGAGGTGCTCCAGCGCGCCCTCGGCGCGACCGGCGAAGCTCGGCACCGGCTCGCCCTCGACGCGCACGTAGTCGCCCGCGGCCTCGACGCGCTCGGCGTCGCTGAGGTCGACCGGCTCGGCCGCGCCGCTGTCGAAGGCCGTGACGGTCCACCACGCACGGCGCCCCGCCGCGGCGCGCAGTTTCTGGGGGTTGAGGAACTCGCCCGAGCCGAGGTCGATGGGCGCCTGGGCGCCGGCGGTCGCGGCGTTCCAGGCGGCGTCGAGGAACTCGCTGTTCGTCTCGGCGAGGTTCGCGACGCGACCGCGCACCTTCTCGGGCTCGATGAGCGCGATCGCCGTGTCCTCGGGCAGGTAGGCCGTCAGCGGCACCATGCCGTCGACGAGCGCGGGGGCGAGCGACTCCATGCCCTCGACGGGCATGCCCTCGACGATCTTCTCGAGCAGGGGCGCGAGGCTCGGGAACTCGTCGCGCATCTCGCGGGCGCGCTGACGGACGGATGCGGTGAGCAGCAGCTCGCGGCTCGGCCCGAGCTCGACGCGGGCGATCGCCTCGGGCGTGGAGCGCTGGTCGGCCACCGAGAACTCGCGGATCTGCTCGACCTCGTCGCCGAAGAAGTCGACGCGCACGGGGTGCTCCGCCGTCGGCGGGAAGACGTCGAGGATGCCGCCGCGCACGGCGAACTCGCCGCGACGGGTGACCATGTCGACGCGGGCGTAGGCGGTCTCGACGAGGTCGCGGGCGATGCCCTGCAGGTCGTGGCCGCGACCGCCGGTCTCGAGCACGACCGGCTGCACGTCGACGAGGCCCGGCACGAGCGGCTGGAACGCGGCGCGCACGGAGGCCACCACGATGAGCGGCGCGTCGTCAGGGCCGTGGTCGGCGAGCGCGCGCAGCGTGGCGAGCCGCTTGCCGACGGTCTCGGCGCTGGGGCTGAGCCGCTCGTGGGGCAGCGTCTCCCAGGCCGGGAACTCGAGGATGCGCGCGTGCGGCAGCAGGGTGCCGAACGCCTCGCGCACGCCCTCCGACTCGCGCCCGGTGGCCGCGATGACGAGCAGGCTGCCGCCGGGGCCGCGCTGCTCGAGCAGGCCTGCCAGCAGCGGGGCGCGGAGCCCCTCGACGGCGGAGAAGTCCGCATCCCGCCGATGCTGATCGAGCGCCCGCCCGAAGCTCTCGGACCGGGAGACGACGCGCGACAGACCCTGCAGACTCACCGGTGCAGTCTACGGGCGACCGCGGACATCCATCCGCTCGGTCCGCTCAGGGCGGAGCCGGCGCCCAGGAGCGGGAGGTATCGCTCGCGCGAGCGAGCGGATGCGTCGGGCCCGGTACTTCAGGCCGAGGGCGCGTGCCAGCGCTGCTGCGCGGCGAGGAGGCCCTCGGTGGTGAGCTGCTCGACGGCGTCGGCGGCGTCGCCCAGCAGATTGGGCAGCACCTCGCGCTCTGCGGCGCTGAAGTCGCGCAGCACGAAGTCGGCCGCGGGCTGCCGGCCGGGCGGCCGGCCGATGCCGACGCGCACCCGCAGGAAGTCGGGGCTGTCGATGGCCTTGATGATGTCGCGCAGGCCGTTGTGGCCGCCGTGGCCGCCGCCCTGCTTGAGCCGCAGCAGGTCGAAGTCGATGTCGAGCTCGTCGTGCACCACGATGATGCGCTCGGGCGGCACCTTGTAGAACCGCGCCAGACCCGCGACGGGGCCGCCGGACGTGTTCATGAAGCTGTTCGGCTTGGCGAGGACCAGCCGGGGGCCGCCCGGTGCGGAGCGGCCCTCGGCGATGGTCGCGTTCGCCTTGTGGTTCGTGAAGCGGCCGGAGATGCGGTGCGCGAGCTCCGCGATCACCATCTGCCCCACGTTGTGGCGATTGCCGGCGTAGCCGGGCCCGGGGTTGCCGAGCCCGACCACGAGCCAGTGATCGCCCTCGACCGGAGTCGGGGACTTCGAGAAGAGAGCGATGACCGGCGTCCTTCGAACCAGCGCGTCTTACTCGGCGTCCTCGGCGGGAGCCGCCTCGGCGGCCTCCTCGGTGGACTCGGCCTCGTCCTCGTCCTCGACCGGGGCGGCCGGCACGGTGACGTTGACGACGAGGGTCTCGGCGTCGCTGAGCAGCGCGGCGCCCTTGGGCAGCACGATGTCGGCGGCGGTGACGAGGGTGCCCTCCTCGAGGCCCTCGATCGAGACCGAGACGCTCTCGGGGATGTGGGTGGCCTCGACCTCGAGCGAGATCACGTTGGCCTCCTGCACGTGGATGGTGCCGGGAGCGCTCTCGCCCTCGACGTGCACGGGCACGTCCACGGCGACCTTCTCGCCCTTCTTCACGATCACGAGGTCGATGTGCTCGATGATCTGGCGCACCGGGTCCTTCTGCACGTCCTTGACGAGCGCGAGCTGGCTCTTGCCCTCGATCTGCAGGTCGAGCACGGCGTTGGCCTTGCGGGTGAGCAGCATGGTCTGGTGACCCGGCAGGGTCAGGTGCACGGGCTCCGAGCCGTGGCCGTAGAGCACGGCGGGGATGTTGTTCGCGGCGCGGATCTTGCGCGCGGCCCCCTTGCCGAAGGACGTGCGGATCTCGACGTTCAGCGTGGCCTCGTCAGCCATGATTGCTCCTTAACGGGCGGTGAGGCCCGGGTTGTGTGGTTGTCATCTCGAACGCATGCGCGTGAGGACAGACTCGAGGCCTCATCCACCGCGTCGATCACGGAGCCGCATGCAGGCGCACGCGCTCCCTCGCCGAAGTTCAGAGGCCGAGTCTACCGGCACCCGCCGGGGCCGACAACACGGCGAGCGGATGCGGTCAGCGCGCGGTGGACTCGCGCGGCACCCAGGTGGTCGCCATGCCCTGCACCGAGGGCCTGCGCGTGCGCAGGTGCTCGACGACGGCGCGCCCCGCGGCCGCGCCGAGCTCGTGCCCGTCGAGGCGGATGGAGCTGAGCGAAGGCTGCAGCAGCGACGCCGGCGGCAGGTCGTCGAAGGCGGCGAGGCCGAGGTCCTCGGGGATCCGCAGGCCGAGCTCGCGGGCGCCCTTGAGCACGCCGTAGGCGAGCCGTTCATCGCCGCAGACCACGGCCTGCACGCCGAGCTCCGACCAGCGCGGCCACTGGGCGACGAAGGCCTCGGCGACCGCATCGCGGTCCGGGCCGGGCACGCCGAGGTCGTCGGCGTCGTCCAGCATCCGCACCCCGCGCTCGGCGAGCGCCGCGGCCACGCGCGGGCGGCGCTGGACGAGGCTGGCGGTGCCGTGCTCGAAGGCGAGGTAGCCGACGGTCAGCATGCCGGCATCGCGCATCCGATCGGCGAGGCCCCGCAGCGCCTGCACGTAGTCGATCGGCACGGTCGAGAAGGTGCCGGGCAGGTCGTCGACGTCGAGCACGACCGTCGGCACGCCGGTGCGCTCGAGGTCGGCGAGCACGTCGCGCGAGGCGCCGACGACGATGAAGGCGGCCGGTGCGAGGGCGAGCGCGCGGTCGAGCGGCGCGCGGGGCGCCGCGCCGTCGGCGGGGCGGTTGTCGACGAGCTGCACCTCCCACTCGTCACCGAGGGCGGTGGTGACCTCGTCGACGACGTCGCCGAAGAAGCTGAACCGGGCGCCGGGGAAGAAGAGCACGACCGTGCGGCTGCTGCCGGTGGAGAGGTGCCGGGCGGCGCGGTTCGGCACGTAGCCGAGCTCGTCGATGGCCGCGGCGATGCGCTGGCGCCAGGCCTCGGTGAGACGCCCCTCGGCCTTGCCGTTGAGGTACAGGGAGACGGCTGCGGTCGAGCAGCCCGCGCGGCTGGCGACGTCGGCGGCGGTCACCCGCCGTGGCTGCTCTGGCATACCTCAGAACATAGCGCGCCTCTCGCCGCGGGCCCGCCGCTCCGCGCTCCACGGCGGGCGGGGACCGCGCCTACAGCGCGCCCTTGACCGCGTCGCCGACCGGGATGGGCACCAGGCGGGTGACCTCGACCGGGGTGGCGAGCAGGCCGTCGTTCGCGAGGTTGAGGTCGGCGACCGGCTGGCCCGCGCCGTGGGCGTCGAGCAGCTCCGCGCTCGTCCACTTTTCGATCATGACGATCGTGCCGTCGGGGGCGTTGGTGATCGCGTACAGCTCGCAGCCCTCCTCCTCGTGCACGAGCGGGATCGCGACGCGGAGGTTCGCGAGCACCTCCTCGCGCTTGCCCGGCAGCGGGCGGAAGATCGCGGTGACGTTGATCGGCTCGGACATGCATCTCCTTCGATAGGTACGGCACCTCGACCCTATCGAGCGGGGCGTCATCGCCCGGCCCGCGGACAACCCCATCCCCTACGCTGCAACTGGGATCCCCACCCCCGTCGAAGAGGAGCAGCAACAGTGTCGCAAGCCAAGGCAAACATCGGCGTCATCGGTCTCGCCGTCATGGGATCGAACCTCGCCCGCAACCTCGCCAGCCGCGAGGGCAACACCGTGGCGGTGTTCAACCGCTCGTACGAGAAGACCGAGACCCTGCTCACCGAGCACCCCGAGGCGGAGTTCGTGCCCGCCCGCACCTACGAGGAGTTCGCCGCGTCGCTGACGACGCCGCGCACCGCGATCATCATGGTGCAGGCCGGCCGCGGCACCGACGCCGTGATCGACGAGCTCACCAGGGTGTTCGAGCCGGGCGACATCATCGTCGACGGCGGCAACGCGCTGTTCACCGACACCATCCGCCGCGAGAAGGCCGTGCGCGAGACCGGCATCAACTTCGTCGGCGCCGGCATCTCCGGCGGCGAGGAGGGCGCGCTCAAGGGCCCGTCGATCATGCCCGGCGGCTCCGCGGAGGCATGGGAGACGCTCGGCCCGATCCTCAAGGGCATCGCGGCCGTCGCCGAGGGCGAGGCCTGCGTGACCCACGTCGGCACCGACGGCGCCGGCCACTTCGTCAAGATGATCCACAACGGCATCGAGTACGCCGACATGCAGCTCATCGCCGAGGCCTACGACCTCATCCGCCGCGGCACCGGCAAGAGCCCCGCCGAGATCGCGGACGTCTTCGCCGACTGGAACCGCGGCGACCTCGAGTCGTACCTCATCGAGATCACCGCCGAGGTGCTGCGCCAGGTCGACGCCGAGAGCGGCCAGCCGCTCGTCGACGTGATCCTCGACCAGGCCGGAGCCAAGGGCACCGGCGCCTGGACCGTCAAGAGCGCGCTCGACCTGGGCATCCCGGTCTCGGGCATCGCCGAGGCCGTCTTCGCCCGTTCGCTGTCGTCGAAGCCCGCGCAGCGCGCGGCCGCAGGCGACCTGCCCGGCCCCGAGGAGCCGTGGGCCGTCGAGGACGCGGACGCCTTCATCGAGGACGTGCGCCTGGCGCTCTACGCCTCGAAGATCGTCGCCTACTCGCAGGGCTTCGACGAGATCATCGCCGGCGCCGAGGAGTACGGCTGGGACATCGAGAAGGGCGAGGTCGCCAAGCTCTGGCGCGGCGGCTGCATCATCCGCGCCCGCTTCCTCAACCGCATCACCGAGGCCTACGCCGAGGACCCGGAGCTCGTCGCGCTGCTGACCGCCCCGTTCTTCCGCGAGGTGCTCGTCGGCGGCCAGGAGTCCTGGCGCCGGGTCGTCGTCGCCGCGACCCGGGCGGGCATCCCCGCCCCGGCCTTCAGCTCGTCGCTGGCCTACTACGACGGCCTGCGCGCCGAGCGGCTGCCCGCAGCGCTCGTGCAGGGTCAGCGCGACTTCTTCGGCGCGCACACCTACAAGCGCGTCGACAAGGACGGCACGTTCCACACGCTGTGGAGCGGCGACCGCAGCGAGATCAGCGCCGTCGACAGCCACTGACCGACGGTACGGCGGAGGGGCGGGGCCGATCCGGCCCCGCCCCTCCGTCGTCCGCGAGCGCGGATGCGTCCGCGCCGGGGTGCGTCGGCGACGACGGGGTTCGCGGGCGTGCTCCCCGTCGCCGCCACGGCGGCTACTCCTCGCGGGTGGCGCGCGGGTCGTCGGGGCCGCTGCGGCCGTCGCGGCGGCCGGCGGTCGCATCCGCTCGTTCCCCGTCCGGCACGTCGTCGCCGACGGCGTCGTCCTGCAGGACCTCGAGCGCCGACTCGTCGATGCCCGCGCCGCGCAGGCCCTTGCCCCGCACGAGGTTGAACAGCGGCGGGCCGAGCAGGATGAGCAGGGCGATGGCCAGGATCACGAGCGCCGTCGGGCTGGCCGCGACGATGCCCACGAGGTCGCCGGCGCCCAGCGCCGAGGACTGCACGAGCGACTTCTCGAACAGCGGTCCGATCACCAGGCCGAGCACGAGCGGTGCGAGCGGGAAGTTCATCCGCTTCAGCAGGTAGCCGATCACGCCGAAGACGAGCACCAGCAGCAGGCTGAACATGTTGTTCGAGATGGCGAAGGCGCCCACGAACGACGTGAAGATGATCAGCGGGTACAGGTAACCGTACTTGAGGCGCAGCAGCTGCGCGAACACCGGCGCGAGCGGCAGGTTCAGCACGAGCAGCAGCAGGTGGCCGATGAGGAACGACACCAGCAGGCCCCAGACCAGCTCGGGCTCGTTGTCGAACAGCAGCGGGCCGGGCGTGATGCCGTACATGAGGAACGCGCCGAGCAGGATGGCCGTGGTCGCACCGCCGGGCACGCCCAGCGCCAGCGTGGGCACGAAGGCACCGTTGGCCGCCGCGCTCGTGGCCGCGTCCGGGCCGGCGACGCCCTCGATCTGACCGGTGCCCATCTTCTTGCGGTGCTTGGAGAAGCGCTTCTCGGCGCCGTAGGACATGAACGAGGCGAGGGTCGAGCCGGCGCCCGGCAGGATGCCGAGCACGAAGCCGATGACCATGCCGCGGATCGTCGACGGGGTGGCCCGCTTGAGGTCCTCCTTGGTGAGGATGAGGTCACGGAACCGCGCGCGGATCGGCTTCGGAGCGCCCTTGTCGAGCTGGTTGAGCAGCTCGCCGACGGCGAAGAGGCCGATCATCGCCTCGACCAGCGGGATGCCCGAGTAGAGCTCGATGCTGCCGAAGGCGTAGCGCGCGACGCCGGTGCCCATGTCGATGCCGATGCACGCGATGAGCACGCCGACGAGGCACATGCCGGTGCCGAGCAGCACGTTGCCGGCCGAGAAGACCGAGATCGTGGCGAGGCCGAGCGCCATGATCGCCATGAGCTCGACGGGGCCGAAGCCGAGGGCGATGTCGGCGAAGGCCTGCGCCAGGCCGAAGAGCAGCAGCACGGTGACGAAGGCGCTGGCGAAGGCGGCCAGCGCCGAGATCGCCAGCGCGGGGCCGGCCCTGCCCTTGCGGGCCATCTGGTAGCCGTCGAGCGTCGAGACCACCGATGACGCCTCGCCCGGCGTGGCGATGAGGATGGCCGTGATCGTGGCCCCGTACTGCGAGCCGTGGTAGATGCCGGCGAGCATGATGAGCGCCGTGAGCGGGTCGAAGGCGAGCGTGAGCGGCAGCAGGATCGCCACGCCGGTGGCCGAGCCGAGGCCCGGCAGCAGGCCGATGATCGTGCCGAGCAGCACGCCGACGAAGCACCAGATGAGGTTCTCGACACTGAGGGCCTGCTCGAAGCCCAGGATGATGTTCTCGATCATGCGAGCACCCCCTCGAAGACGCCGAGCGGCAGCGGCACCTGCAGCGCCACCCCGAACAGCAGGTGCGCCACGACGCCAGCGGTGACCGCGATGAGGATCGACGGCAGCACCGGCATGCGCTCGATGAGGAGCATGAGCGCGAGCACGAGCAGCGTGAAGGCCGGCAGCAGCCCGATCACCGGGGTGATCAGCAGCGCGACCGTGATGCCCGCGAAGACGCTCACCAGCTTGATGGCGGTGGTGCGGCTGATCCGCTCGGCGGCCTCATCCGATCCGGAGTCGCCCTTGAGCACGGAGCCGCCGCGCAGCTCCTGCGCCACGAGCAGCAGCCCGATGACGGCGAGCGCGCCGCCGGCGATGCGGGGCAGGAAGCCCGGCCCGACGAGTCCGCCGCGCACGGTGAAGTCGTACTGGAAGGAGAGCAGGAAGAAGGCGGCGCCGACGGCCGCGAGGATCGCGTAGGCGATCAGCACGGAGCGGCGGGCCTGCTGGGTGGTGGCGGCGCTCATCCGAAGTACCCCGCGATGTCCTGGTCGTACTCGTCGAGGTAGGCGGCGAACTCGTCGCCGTAGAGCTCCTTGGGGATCAGCATGTCGGCCTCCAGGTAGTCGGCGAAGGCGCCCTGCTGCACGGCGGTGCGCAGCTGCTCCACCCAGTAATCGCGCTGCTGCTCGCTGAGGTCGCCGGGCGCGAGCACGCCGCGCCACATGAGCACGCGGGCCTCGTCGAGTCCCTGCTCGACGGCGGTGGGGATGTCGCCCATCACCTCGTCGTCGATCCGCTGCTCCGAGAGCGTGCAGAGCCCCTTGAAGTCGCCGCTCTCGATGTAGCCCCTGACGCTGGCGGCGCTGGCGGGCGCGACGTCGAGCAGCCCGCCGAGCATGGCCGTGACGACCTCGCCCGAGGAGCCGAAGGGCACCCGGTTCGCCTCGAGGCCGGCCTCTTCGAGCCGCGTGAGCACCATGCCGTCGGCGCCGTAGGTGCCGCTGATGCCCGAGAAGAGCTGTTCGCTGCGGCTGCCCTCGATGAGCTCGGCGCAGGTGTCGTAGGGCGAGTCGGCCGGGGCGACGACGAGACGGCTGTCCTCGGCGAACATGCCGATGGGCGTGAAGTCCTCGTAGGTGAAGGGCAGGTCGACACCCTCCTGGCGCGGCAGCGTGTGCAGCGCGGTCTCGGCGACGAGCAGGTGCTGCGGCTCGCCGGCGAGCCCGTAGAAGTACGACCAGCCAACGGCGCCGCCGCCGCCCTCGCGGTTCTCGACCACGGTCGAGTAACCGTCGTCGTTGCCGTTGAGGGCGCTCGAGACGGCGCGGGCGGAGCGGTCGCTGCCGCCGCCGGCGGCCATCGCGACGACGACGCGGATGGTGCCGTTCGCGCTGTACTCGCGCTCGGTGCTCGCGCCCGATGCGCAGCCGGTGGCGACCAGGGCGAGGGCTGCGGCGCCGGCTGCGAGGGCGGCGCGGCGATGTCGTTGCTTGCGGGGGTGTGCGGGCACGGGCACTCCATCGTGTCGTGGGGATCGCTTGGGCGCGCACGGGCGCCGTCGCCGGATTCTCTTTTATATACGATCTAGGAGATCGAAGGGCCGCCGCAAGCCGGCCCTCCCCCACCCGGCGGATTCTCAGACTCGACGACAGGCGTCTGCGATCATGCCCGCCGCAGGAGCCGGAGCAGCGCGCCGAGCCCGAGCACGGCGGCCCCGGCCGCGATGCTCTGCCACGGCAGCGTCGCGACGAGCGCCCCGCAACCGAGCAGCCCGACGACCGCCAGCGCCCGCGGGAAGCGCCGCTCCGCGCGCGGCTGGCGCAGGGCGGCGGCGTTCGCCACCGCGTAGTACAGCAGCACCCCGAAGGACGAGAACCCGATCGCCCCGCGCAGATCGACCAGCAGCACCGCGACGGCGACGACGGCTCCGACGAGCAGCTCGGCCCGGTGCGGCGTGCGGAACCGCGGATGCACGGCGTCGAGCACCGCAGGCAGGTCGCGCTGCCGGGCCATCGCGAGGGCGGTGCGGCCGATGCCGGCGAGCAGGGCGAGCAGCGCCCCCAGCGCGGCGAGCGCGGCGGCGATGCGCACGACGGGGGCCAGCGGCGCCCATCCGCTCGCCTCCACGACCGCGACGAGCGGCGCCGTCGCCTGCGCGAGCCCGGCGGGACCGAGCGCGGCGAGCGCGGCGCCCCCGATCAGCAGGTAGAGGGCGAGGGCGATCGCGAGGGCGAGCAGCACGGCCCGCGGGATGGTGCGGGCCGGATCGCGCACCTCCTCCCCCAACGTGGCGACGCGCGCGTAGCCGGCGAAGGCGAAGAACAGGATCCCGGCACCCTGGAGCACGCCGTAGGCGCTCCAGTCGACGGGGATGCCGGGCGGCGTCGGCGACCCAACGGCGGCGACGACCACGAGCAGCAGCACGAGCAGCACGACCGCCACGATCATGCGGGTGGCGAGGGCCGTGCGGGTGATGCCGGCGGCGTTGAGCAGTGCGAGCAGCAGCACGAGCGCTGCGGCGACCGGCTGCTGCCAGGCCGGCGGCAGCAGGTAGGCGGTCGCGACCAGCGCCATCGCCGCCGCGCTCGCGGACTTGCCGATGACGAAGCCCCAGCCGGCGAGGAAGCCCCACCACGGCCCCAGCCGCTCGCGGCCGTAGACGTAGGCGCCGCCCGCCACCGGCATCGCTGCGGCGAGCTGCGCCGTCGAGGTCGCGTTCGCCACGGCGACCAGCGCCGCGACGCCCAGGCTGAGCAGCAGGAGCGGACCCGCGGCGGCGGCCGCGGGCGCCCAGGCGGCGAAGACGCCCGCGCCGACCATGGAGCCGACGCCGATGACGGTGGCGTCGAAGGTGCCGAGGCGGCGGGCGAGCGTGGTCATGATCGAACCGTAGGGTCGGCCGGTGAACGGCCGGTGCGGAAACGGCCGCTCGGGGGTGACGACGCGGACGCCGTCGACCTCGACGGCTGGACCGGGCGCTGCGCGCCGCTGCTCGGGCCGGCGGTGCAGCGAGGCGCCCGTGCTGCCCCGGAGCCGGGGACTGCGCCTGCCGCACGTTGGCTAGCTTGTCTAGTAATGAGCGTTCCGAGCATCTAAGATAGGGGCGCCGTCGACGGAGGCGGCGTTCGAGCACGAGGAGCCCCCATGCCGGCCAGCGTTACCTACACGTCGTCCGGCTACTGGTACGACGACGGTCAGATCGCCGCCGCCGACGTGCTCAACCTCTTCCGCCGGTACCGGGCGGCCGATGAGCGCATGCAGCGGCGCACCCGCGAGTCGATGGAGATGGGCGACAACGACCTGCGCGCCATGCGCTTCCTGCTGCAGTCGCGCGCCACCGGCCGCTCGCCCGTGGCCCGCGAGCTCGCCGATCTGCTGCGCATCTCGACCGCCTCGGTCACCGCGCTCATCGACCGCCTGGTGCGGGCGGGGCACGTGGTGCGCGAGGCGAACCCCGCCGACCGGCGCTCCATCGTGCTGCGCACGACCGAGAGCGGTGATCAGCGCGTGCGCGGCACCCTCGACGGCATGCACGGCGCGATGATGGCCGCGGCCGAGCGCCTCGATCCGGCCGAACGGCTCGTCGTCGCGCGCTTCCTGCGCGAGATGACGGATGCGGTCGACACCGGCGCACCCGCCCCCGCCGTCGCCGATCAGCCCGCAGACGCCGCGGCGGCGACCGGGCTGCAGCAGGCGCAGCCGGTCTGAGTCGCCTGCCCGTCCGCTCGGATCAGGCGGGCACGCAGCGCTGACGCGTGGCGCCGAGCCCCTCGCCGGAGATCTCCACGACGTCGCCGGCGCGCAGGAAGGCCGGCTCCGCCATGCCGAGCGCCACGCCCGCGGGCGTGCCGGTGAGCACGAGCTCGCCCGGGTACAGCGGCATGAACTGCGACAGGTACCAGACGATGTGAGCGACCTCGAAGATCATGTCGGCCGTCGTACCGTCCTGGCGCGACTCGCCGTTCACGGTCGTCGTGAGGCGCAGCCGCTGCGGATCGGCGATCTCGTCGCGCGGCACGAACCACGGGCCGAGCGGCGAGAAGGTGGCGCAGTTCTTGCCCTTGTCGATGCTGCCGCCGCGCTCCTTCTGGAACTCGCGCTCCGAGACGTCGTTGACCAGCACGTAGCCGGCGACGTGCTCGAGCGCGTCCTCCGGGCTCGCCAGGTAGTGCGCGGTGCTGCCGATCACGACGCCGAGCTCGACCTCCCAATCGGTCTTGCGGCTGCCGCGCGGGATCACGAGGTCGTCGTTCGGCCCGACGATCGTCGAGGGGTCCTTCATGAACACCATCGGCTCCGCCGGCATCTCCTGGCCGGTCTCGGCCACGTGATCGCGGTAGTTGAGGCCGACGCAGACGATCTTGCCGGGGCGGCCGATCGGCGGGCCGACCCGCAGCTCGGCGGCTCCCGGGAGCGGCTTGAGCGTGCCCGCGGCCACCAGATCGCGCACTCGCCGCAGGCCGTCGGCGGCGAAGAAGTCGGCGTCGAAGTCGTTCGTCAGCTGGCCGAGGTCGTAGGCGACGTCGTCGACCACCACCGCGACCTGCTCGGATCCGACGGGGCCCAGTCGCTGCAGACGCATGCTGCGAGCGTAGCGGGCGCCGGGCGCCGCACGACGACGCGTGCGAGACTGGGTGCGATGAACGACGAGCTGCCCCCGGAGTTGCGCCAGGCCGTCTCGGACGAGGACCGCCCGCCCTTCGGTGCACGCCGCAAGCGCATCGTGCGCCTCGTCGTCTACATCGCGCTCGCCGCCCTCGTGGTGCCGATCGCCGGCGGCACACTGGTGCAGGCCGAGCGCAACGCCCAGCGCGCTTGCGCCATCGTCGGCAGCGTCTCGGCCCCGCAGGCCGGGGGCACCCGCGCGGGGTTCGAGCTCTTCGGGCGCGGCGGCCCGGGCTGGCAGTGCTACAGCGCCGGCAGCTTCGGCGGCGACTACCTCGCACCGCTCGGGCTCATCCCGGGGCTGCCGACCGAGCTGCCCGGTCAGCGGTCGAACGCCTGAGGGGATGCGGGGCCGCCGGCCCCGTGCATCCGCTCGCCCGCCCGTTCACCGCGCCCGCCCGCGCACCGGGTCGCTCGCCGCGCCGCCGGAACGCGGAAGCGCCCGGCCCCTGAGGGACCGGGCGCTCGGCGATTCGGGCAGCGGCTCAGGCGCTGCCGTCGAACATCGACGTGACGGAGCCGTCCTCGAAGACCTCGTGGATCGCGCGGGCGATCAGCGGGGCGATCGGCAGCACGGTGAGCTTCTCGAAGCGCTTCTCGGGCGGCAGCGGCAGCGTGTCGGTGACGACGACCGAGTCGACGTGCTCGGAGTTGAGGATCTCGACGGCCGGGTCGCTGAACACGGCGTGGGTCGCGGCGACGATGACCTTGCGGGCGCCGTTGTCCTTGAGCGCCTTGGCGGCGGCGACGATCGTGCGGCCCGTGTCGATGAGGTCGTCGACGATGAGGCAGTCGCGGCCGTTGACGTCGCCGACGATCTCGTGCACCGAGACCTGGTTCGGCACGAGCGGGTCGCGGCGCTTGTGGATGATCGCCAGCGGGGCGCCCATCTTGTCGCTCCAGACGTCGGCCACGCGCACGCGGCCCATGTCGGGCGAGACGACGGTGAGGATGTCGCTGTCGAGCACCTTCTTCATGTGGTCCATGAGGACGGGCATGGCGAAGAGGTGGTCGACGGGGCCGTCGAAGAAGCCCTGGATCTGCGGGGCGTGCAGGTCGACGCTCATGATGCGGTCGGCGCCGGCGGCCTTGAAGAGGTCGGCGACGAGGCGGGCCGAGATCGGCTCGCGACCGCGGTGCTTTTTGTCCTGACGGGCGTAGGGGTAGAACGGGGCGACCACGGTGATCCGCTTCGCCGAAGCGCGCTTGAGGGCGTCGACCATGATGAGCTGCTCCATGAGCCACTCGTTGATCGGCGCCGCGTGCGACTGAATGACGAAGGCGTCGGTGCCGCGCACGCTGTCGTTGAAGCGCACGTAGAGCTCGCCGTTCGCGAACGAGTAGGCGCTCGCGGGGAGCACCTCGCTGTTCAGCTCGGCGGCCACGGCGTCAGCCAGGTCGGGGTGCGCCCGTCCGGAGACGAGCACCAACTGCTTCTTGTTCACGGCCTGGATGCCGGACACTGCTCCCGCTCTCTGCCGCGCAGCGGCGTTGATTTCAGTCCACAGGGGTGCTGGACTGCTCCGCCCCCGGAGCGGCGGCGGTCCCGGGGCGGGTGGCGCGGGCCCATCCGTCTCGGTTGCGTTGCGGCGCCGCGGTGTAGGCGAGGGATCCGGCCGGCACATCCTTGCGGACGACCGTTCCGGCGCCCGTATAGGCTCCGTCACCGATCCTAACCGGAGCGACGAAGACGTTGTGCGAGCCGGTGCGCACGTGCGACCCCACGGTGGTGCGGTGCTTGTTCACGCCGTCGTAGTTGGCGGTGATCGTGCCGGCGCCGATGTTCGATCCCTCGCCCACCTCGGTGTCGCCCACGTAGGAGAGGTGGGGCACCTTGCTGTTCCGCCCGATCACGGCGTTCTTCGTCTCGACGAAGGTGCCGATCTTGCCGCCCTCGGCCAGCTGCGTGCCGGGTCGGAGGAAGGCCCAGGGGCCCACGGTGGCGCCGGCGCCGATGACGGCGAGCGTCGCATCCGTCCGCCGCACGACGGCGCCCTGACCGACCTCGGTGTCGAGCAGCGTCGTGTCGGGGCCGACGATCGCGCCGCGCTCGACGAGCGTCGCGCCCTGCAGCTGCGTGTTGGGCAGGATCTCGACGTCCTGCTCGAGGCGCACGGCGCGGTCGATCCAGGTGGTCTCGGGGTCGCGGATCGTGACGCCGGCGAGCTGCCAGCCGCGCACGATGAGCGCGTTGAGGCGGCGGCCCGCCTCGACGAGCTGGGCGCGGTCGTTGACGCCGCCGACGAGCCAGTCCTCGGCCACCGGCAGCGCGTCGACGAGCGCGCCGCGCCCGCGCAGCAGGCCGATCGTGTCGGTGAGGTAGCGCTCCCCCTGTGCGTTCTGCGCCTCGAGGGCGCCGAGCGGACCGCGCAGATCGGCGAGGCGGAAGAGGTAGACGCCCGCGTTGACCTCGCCGATGGCGAGCTCGTCGGCGCTCGCGTCCTTGTGCTCGACGATGCGGTCGAGCCCGCCGGACTCGCTGCGCACGATGCGGCCGTAGCCGGTGGCGTCGCTCGGATGCGCGCTCAGCAGCGTCGCCGCCGTCTCGGCGAGGCGGTGCGCGGCTAGGAACTCCGCCAGCGTGGCGGCGTCGAGCAGCGGCACGTCGCCGTTGAGGATCAGCACGTCGCCGGAGAACCCGTCGGGCAGCGCGTCGACCGCCTGCTGCACGGCGCGGCCGGTGCCGGGCACCTCGTCCTGGTCGACGAGCGCGGCGTGCGGGTGCGTCTCGGCGACGAAGGCGGCGACCCGCTCGCGCTCGTGGCGCACCACGACGCTGACGTGCGCGGCGTCGAGCGCGCTCGCCGTGGCGAGCACGTGGCCGAGCATCGGCACGCCCGCGATGGCGTGCAGCACCTTGGGGGTGGCGGAGCGCATCCGGGTGCCCTGTCCGGCGGCGAGGATGATGACGGCGAGGCGCTGATCGGTCATGGGGACAGTCTGTCGGATGCGGGCGCCGGCGCGCCTGAGCCTCAGCCCTGGACGGTCGTCGGGTCGAGCTGCACCGGGGCGACGGCTTCGGGTCCGCCGCCCCGGGGATCTCAGCCTCGGGCTCGCGCGGGTCGCACGGCGGATCGCCGGGCGACCACGAGCAGCAGGCCGAGCAGCACCGCCAGGGACGCTCCCGCCGCCGCGGGGAGGACGTCGCTGCCCGTGGAGGCGAGGGATGCGCGCACGGTCAGCGGCAGCCAGAGCGATCCGCTGTCGGCTCCGCGCAGCTCCAGCCGGTGCTCGCCGGCCTCGGTGGCCGCCGGGATGGCGACGGAGGCGCGCAGCGCACCGTCCGCATCCGCCGTGAGCACCGCCAGGCGCACCGGCTCGGAGTGCAGCCAGACCTCGATGCGCTCCCCGGGCGCGAACCCGGTCGCCGAGATCGAGACGGAGCCGCCGGCCACGACGCTGCCGGCCGAGAGCTCGGCGACGGGGCCCGCCGCGGGACTCGTGCCGGGCTGCGGCTCGGTGCCGGGCTCGGGGTCCGTGCCCGGCTCCGGCTCCGGCTCCGTGCCGGGCTCCTCCGCGACGAGCAGCAGCTCCACGTCATCGATCGTGCCCCAGGCGCCGGCGGGCAGCGTGGCCTCGATGCGGACCGTCGCGACGCCGTCCCGCCCCACCGCGACCGCGGCGGTGCTCGGCGTCGACCAGGCTCGCCAGCCGTCCAGCGACAGGTTCGCGGTCTCGACCGCTCCTCCGCTCTCCAGGGCGATGCGCACGGAGCCGCGATCGCCTTCCCCGTCGCCCTGCGCGGCGGCGGTCGCCGTGTACCGGCCAGGCGCCAGCCCCTCGACCCGCTGCTCGAACGAGAAGGCGTAGTCGGCCTCCGCGAAGAAGTGCGCCGAGCGCTCACCGCTGCGCGGGTCGCTGCCCGCCCCGAGCGTGAGCCCGTCGCCGACCGCCGACCACATCGAGAGGTCGGCCTCCTCGAAGCCGCCGTTGCGCAGCGACGAGGCCGAGACGACCTCGATCGTCGCCGTGACGTCGAGACCGGATGCGGTGCGCCCGCTCGCGGTGTAGCGACCCGGTCCGTCCACGACCGCCGGGTCCCAGGTCCAGGTGACGGCCGCTGCTTCGACCGAGCGGTCGTTGTAGCGCACCTCGATCGTGCTCGGCAGCTGGATCGGCTGGCCGTCGACGACGCGCAGATCGACCGCGCCCACCCCGGTGACGGCGCGCGGCGCCGTGGCGCCCGTGCGGGCGTAGGCGAACACCTGCAGCGACTCGAGCGCCCTGCCGTCGTAGCCGAAGAGGGCCTGATTCTCCCAGGCCGAGCCGCCGTAGTAGACGCCGGCGTCGTGCGGCTCGTAGGCGCCGGAGAAGCTGGAGGCCCAACCCGAGCCGTCGCGCTCCCAGAGCAGCTTGTTGGCCTCGACCTCGGCGGGGGTGCCGACCGGCAGCCATGCGGGCTCCCAGTAGTAGACGCCGATGCCGGCCTCGCCGACGGCCGCGACGGCGGCGATCACGTCGCGCACCGCATCCGCCTGGCCCTGCACGCTCACCGGGTAGGCGGTCGCCTCGGAAGGCAGGTCGATGACGTCGCCGTGACCGTCGCCGTCCTCGAGCGTGCGCGCCCAGGAGGTCTCGGCGACCATGACCTTCTTGCCGAAGGTGTCGGCCACGGAGCTGAGTACGCTCGTGAGGTTCTCGAGCGAGCCGTGCCAGAACGGGTAGTACGACGAGGCGAAGACGTCGTAGTCGACCCCGCGATCGGCGAGCGCCTGGGCGTAGCCCGCGTAGCGGCCGGCCGTCTCGGGGTTCGTGAAGTGCACGGCGACTAGCGCCTCGGGCAGCGCCTCGCGCACCGCGGCCGAGCCGGCGGAGAAGATGCGGGCCATGCCGTCCCATCCGCTGACGCCCGCGACGGCGTTGTTCGTCTCGTTGCCGACCTGCACCATGCGCACGTCGACCCCGGCGGCGTCGAAGCGCTGCAGCGCGTCGAGCGTGAAGGCGTGCACCGCCTCGGCCTTCTGCTCGACCGGGAGGCCCGCCCAGGCCTTCGGCGACTGCTGCTTGGCCGGGTCGGCCCAGAAGTCGGAGTAGTGGAAGTCGACCAGCAGCCGCAGACCGGCGGCGGTGGCCCGCTCGCCGATCTCGATCGCCCGCGCCACATCGACCGTGCCGCCGCCGTAGCCGCCGCCCTCGGCGTCGTAGGGGTCGTTCCAGACGCGCACGCGCACGTCGGTCACGCCCGACTCGGCGAGCAGCGCGAACAGGTCGCGGGGCTCGCCCTCCGCGTCGCGGAAGACGACGCCCGAGGCCTCGAGCGAGAGCACGCTCGACACGTCCACGCCGTTGATGAACCCCTCGGCCAGCCCGTCCACCTTCTCGACGACGATGCCCGCGGGCACGGGTCCCTCCGGCGCCGCCGCCGCGGGCGCCGCCGCGCCCGTCGCCAGCAGGGCGCCGATGAGCAGCCCCGCTCCGATGTGCTTGATCCGCACAGTGTCTCCGATCTCCGTTGATCCGTTCCGTGCTCGGCGCCGCCCGGCGGGCGGCGCCGGCCTAGCCCTTGCCCGCCCCGGAGGTCAGCCCCCCGCCGCTGTACCGCTGCCGCGCCAGGC